>VGCA01000150.1 GCA_016870245.1 Actinomycetota bacterium
CTCCTGTGCTGTGACGGCGCCGTGCGCGGTCCCGTGGTTCACCGAGCTCGGGTTCGTGACCCTCGCCTACATGTCGCTCAGCGGGTTCGTGCTCATCGCCACGCTGCTCGTGACGGAGGCGGTCTGGGACCGTCGGGTCGACGCGGCCGAGGCCGACGCCGGCGACGACCCTGAGGATTCCCTGAGCCCCGACGACGCGAATGGGCGTCCGACCGGGAACCATGGAGGCCCCCCGCACGCTGGGGATCGTGAGAACCTGTGACCCGTGACGACGCGGTCGGGGGTCCGACCAGGAGTGATGGAGGCCCCCCGCACGCTGGGGATCGTGAGGACCCTGTGACCCGTGACGACGCGGGCGGGGGTCCGACCAGGAGTGATGTGATCGGACCCGCCCACCAGGTGGGTGCGGACGACGAGCCGGGCACGGGCCCGGCGCTGGAGGCAACGACGTGAGTGCGCAGAAGGCGCAGAAGCGGAAGCCGGGCCCCGCGGTCACACGCGGCGGCAACAAGTGGCTGTTCCCGGTGGTCATCGGCGTGATCGTGCTCGTCGGCGCGGTCGCGGTCGTGTTCGCGGCCACCGGCGGCGACGACTCGTCGTCGGGCGGGGGCGGGTCGACGGACGCGATCGAGGTGTCGGCCGAGGTGAGCGTCGACGGCGACACGCTGCCCGACTTCACGGGCGCCAACCGGGACCCGGCCGTGGGCATGACGGCGCCGGTGATCGGCTCGGTCGACTTCGACGGCGACAGCATCCAGATCGGCGGCGCGACCGGCTCGCCGTACGCCGTGGTCTTCCTCGCCCACTGGTGCCCGCACTGCCAGGCCGAGGTGCCTCAGCTCGTGGCGCTCGCCGACAACGGCCAGATCGAGGGCGTCGACGTCTACGGGGTCGCAACGGGCACGTCGAACCAGAACCCCAACTACCCGCCGAGCGAGTGGCTCGCCCGTGAGGACTGGCCGTTCCCCGTGCTGGTCGACACTGCCTCGGGCACCGCGGCCAACGCCTACGGCCTCACCGGCTACCCGTTCATGGTGTTCGTCGACGCCGAGGGCAAGGTCGTCGGGCGCACGTCGGGCGAGGTCGGATCCGACGATCTGGAGACGATCTTCAAGGCCCTGGCGGCGGGCGAGACCCTCCCGATCCCCGGCGCCGGGGCGTCGAGCAGCCGCTGACGGTCAGGCCGCGCGGCCGCGTCAGGCGGCGCAGTCGACGCAGAGGCCGACGAGGTCGATCCGGTGGGTGGTCGTGCGGAAGCCGGTCGCCCGCTCCACCTCGTCGATCGCCTGGTGCACCGCGCGCTCGATGAGGGCGGATGCCGGCGCGTCCTCCACCGCCCCGCACTGCACGCAGATCAGGTGGTGGTGATGGTCGCCGGTGAGATCCTCGGCCAGCTCGAAGCGGGCGAACTCGGCGTTGGTCACGATGCGGTGCACGACCCCGGCCTGCTCCAGCATGACCAGGTTGCGGTACACCGAGCTCTGGGCCAACGAGTCGTCGGCGTCGAGGATCTCGGGGATGGTGACGGGCCGGCCGGCGCCGGCCAGCACGTCGACGATGGCGTCACGCGTGGGAGTGCGGCGCTGCCCCGCGCCCTGGAGGCGCAGGCTCACGGCGTCGCGCAGCGCCGACCGGTCGGCGCTCGGTTGGGCAGTCGCGGCCATGGGCCGAGTCTACGAGCAGGTCGGTCGTGGATCCGTGGGGCCGGGGAGCGAGTACGGTCCGCGTGTGGAAGCGCTCGATCGGTTCGCGACCCTGGTGCAGGGCTCCGAGTCGGCGATCCCGCTCGACGAGGCGGCGCTGTGGATCGCCGCGCTCGACCACCCCGTCGACGTCGACGCCCAGCTGCGAGTGCTCGACGCGTTGGCCCATGACCTCGCCGCCACCGATGCGGCCTCGCTGGCCCACGAGATGTTCGTCGACCGCGGCTTCACCGGCAACGTCGTCGACTACGGCGACCCCCGCAACTCGTACCTCGACGAGGTGCTGCGCCGCCGCCTGGGCATCCCGATCACGCTCAGCGTCCTCATGATCGAGGTGGGGCGCCGCCGCGGCATCGGGCTCGTCGGCGTGGGGATGCCGGGCCACTTCCTGGTGGGGAGCGACGACGGCTTCGTCGACCCGTTCCACGCCGGTGAGGTCCTCGACACCACCGGCGCGCAGCGGTTGTTCGAGCGCTCGCACCCGGGTGCGCCCTTCGCCGAGCACTACCTCGACCCGGTGGGCACCCGGGCCGTGCTCTCGCGGATGCTGGCGAACCTGGTCGGCACCTTCCTGACCCGGTCGCCGATGCGGGCCATCGGCGCGATCCGGATGCGACTGGAGATCCCCGACCTGCCGGTCGCCGAGCGGCGCCAGGCCGAGGACCTGCTGGCCCGGCTCCGGGCCCGGCTGAACTGACGCGGCGACGACGAGACGGGAGCCCCGACGCGATGACCGAACCGCTCGACGCCGTCGTGACCCCGATGTTCCCCTTGGGCAACGTGCTCTTCCCCCACGCGGTGCTGCCGTTGCACGTGTTCGAGCCGCGGTACCGGGCGCTGGTGACCGACTGCCTGGCCGGCGACGCTCGCTTCGGAGTGGTGCTGATCGAGCGCGGGAGCGAGGTGGGGGGCGGCGATGCGCGCTTCGCGGTCGGCACGATGGCGCAGATCGTGCAGGCGAGCGAGATGCCCGACGGCCGCTGGGCGCTCGTCACCGTGGGCACGCAGCGCGTGCAGGTCGACGAGTGGCTGGCCGACGATCCGTACCCGCGGGCGCGGGTGTCGACGCGGCCCGACCCGGTCGCCATGGTCGAGGCCGCGAGCGCCATCGACGACGCCCGCCGCGCGCTCGTGCGCGTGCACGCGCTCCGTGCCGAGCTCGGTCTGCCCGCGCCCACCGGCGAGCTCCTCGCGGTCGACGACGTGGTGCGCTGCTCCTACGAGGCGGCGATCCTCGCCCCGCTCGGACCGCTCGACGCGCAGGCGCTGCTCGACCTCGACGATCCCGTCGCCCGGCTCGAGCGGGTCACGGCGCTCGTGCACGACGAGATCGAGGTGCTGCAGTTCCGGCTCTCGGGCTGAGCGGGACCACGCGCCCGAGAGGCTCGGGTCCACCCCGCCTACATTGGCGCCATGGACACCGAGCACCCGTCACCCGACTCCGGCGCAGCCGCCGCCGACCTCGCGGATCTCGAGGTCGTCGAGGGGGAGGTCGAGGTCGAGCCCGCCGTGGCTCCCTCCACCGAGGCGCTCACCCGGCTCGAGGCCGAGCTGGCGGAGCTCGAGGCGGATCTGGCCGAGCTCGAGGCGGCCGCCGACGACGGGGCCTCGGCCTGAGCGCCGTCCGCGTCCGGCTGTTCGCGTCGGCCCGCGAGGCCGCGGGCACGGCGACCGACGCCGTCGACGCCGACACCGTCGGCGCCGCGCTCGCCGTCCTGTGCGACCGCTACGGCCCCGACTTCGGCGCCGTCCTCGAGACCGCGCGCGTGTGGGTCAACGGCGACGAACCCGAGGCCGGGGAGGCGACCCCGCTCCGCGACGACGACGAGCTCGCAGTGCTGCCTCCGGTGAGTGGTGGCTGCACCGGCGGGACCGGCGATCCCGGGGCTGCCTGCGTCGTCGGGCCGCCGGACGGCCGCTGATAGCCTCGCCCCGTGACCCAGCAGCGTCGCCGGATCGACATCGTCCTGGGGCCCGAGTACCTCGACGGCCTGGACTCGCTCCCCGACGACGACGTGCAGGCGATGCACGAGGAGTGCATGGAGCTCGAGACCGAGGTCTCCTACGTCCGGCGTCTCGCGCAGGCCCGCATCGAGATCCTCAACGCGGAGCGGGAGCGCCGGGCGACGGGCGGCAGCGTGGCCGACCTGATCGCGGCGTTGCCCAGGATCCTCGCCGACCCGGGACCCCGACCCGATCCCGCCGCGAGCCGCCTCAGCCACCATCTGGCGCCGGCGCCGTCGATCCAGTGGACCCGCGGGCGCGAGCCGCTGATCGTCGACGACACGCTGGCCAACCTGCCCACCCTGACCAACGAGCAGCTGGAGGCCACCCTCACCGAGCTCGGGGAGCTCGAGCGTGAGGTCTCGCAGCGGCGTCGGGCGCTCCACGGGGTGATCGACGGCATCGAGGCCGAGCTGGCCCGCCGTCGGGTCAACGCCTGACGGGCGGTCCCGATGGCCGACGGTGTGGAGCAGCGGCTACGCGACCTCGGCGAGTTCATCCGCAATCAGCGGGAGGGCGCCCGCCTGTCGCTGCGCGGTCTGTCGAGCCGCACCGGGATCTCCAACCCGTACCTGAGCCAGATCGAGCGCGGCCTGCGCAAGCCCAGCGCCGAGATCCTCCAGCAGATCGCCCGCGGTCTGGCGATCTCGGCCGAGACCCTCTACGAGCGAGCGGGCATCCTCGACGCCCGTGACGCCGGAGCCGTCCCCGACGTCGTGGCGGCGATCTCCAGAGCGACCGATCTCGACGACCAGGCCAAGACGGCGCTCATCGGGGTGTACCAGTCCTTGCGCCGCCCCCCGCCGGCGGGCGACGGCCCCGACGGCTCCGACGGGGATCCGGCGCCCCCGTCGAGCCCGGCGGCCGGGACGGAGACCCCGGGTCGGTAGGATTCTCGGGCCTATGTCCCCCCGACGGGTCGCCATGCTCTCGCTGCACACGTCGCCGCTCGCCCAGCCCGGGCTCGGCGACGGTGGCGGCATGAACGTCTACGTGCGTTCGCTCGCGGCGGCCCTCGCGCGCGCCGGCGTCGAGTGCGATCTGCTCACCCGGGCCGATCGGCCGGGGGTGGCGCCCGTCATCCGCCTGGAGCCGGGGGTCCGGGTGGTCAACCTGCAGGCCGGTCCGCCCCGCCCCGTGGCGAAGGCCGAGCTGCTCGTGCACCACGACGAGCTCGTCGATGCCGCGGCCCGCTGGATCGGCGGTCCGGGCGCCGCCGACGTGCTCCACGCCAACTACTACGTCTCCGGGGCCGTGGCCCACACCCTGAAGCACCGTCTGGGCATCCCGATGGTCACGACCTTCCACACGCTGGCCCGGGCCAAGGAGGGCGTCGGCATCCACGACGATCCCGCCGACCGGGTCGACATCGAGACGGCGATCGTGAGCTGCGCCGACGGGCTCGTGGTGTCCACCGAGGAGGAGCGGACGCTCCTCGTCGACGTCCACGACGCGGTGGCCGAGCGCATCGAGGTCATCCCACCCGGCGTCGACCACGCCGTCTTCACCCCCGGGCGGGGCACGCGGGTCCGGCGGCACTGGAAGGTGGGCGACGACCCCGTGCTGCTCGTCGTCGGACGGATCCAGCCGCTCAAGGGCTTCGACCTGGCCATCCGCACGCTCGCCGCGCTCGGTCACCCGCGGGCCCACCTCGTGATCGTGGGCGGTCCGAGCGGCGCCGAGGGGGAGGCCGAGCTGGCCCGACTGCACGCGCTGGTCGCCGAGCTGGGCCTGGGCGACCGGGTGCGGTTCGAGCCGCCCCGGGCCCACGACGCCCTCGCCGCCTACTACCGGGCCGCCGACGTCGTCCTGGTGCCGTCGCGCACCGAGTCGTTCGGCCTCGTCGCGCTCGAGGCCGCGGCTTGCGGGGTGCCCGTGGTCGCCACCGCGGTCGGGGGCCTGCGCTCGGTGGTCGAGCACGGGGCCAGCGGCTACATCGTCGACGACCGCGACCCCATCGCCTTCGCGGCCTACGTCCGCAAGGTGCTCGACGACTCCGCCCACGCCGGCTCGTTGCGGGCGGGTGCGTCGGTCGCGGCCCAGCGCTTCACCTGGAGCATCGCCGCGGCCCGGCTCCGCCGGCTCTACGCCGACGTCCCCGCCCGCGAGCTCGTGCGGTGCAGCTGAGCGCGTGACCGACGACCTCGCCGCCCGGCACGCCGAGGCCGGCGGGCTGCTCGCCCGTCATCTGGAGGGACCCGTCGCGGCGGAGCCGTGGGTCCAGCACGTGGAGCACGACCCGACGATCCCGCGGTGGTACGTGCGCTTCGGGTGCGACGGGCGCGACGCCGCCACGATCTACTTCGACCTGCACCAGCGCAGCCTGCACTACGAGGTGTACTTCCTGCCCGAGCCGCCGCCCGAGACCCGGCTCGAGTGCTACCGCTTCCTCCTGGGCTGCAACCACCAGATCTACGGCGCCCGCTTCTCCATCGGTCCCGACGGCGACCTGTACCTCTCCGGGCGGGTCGCGCTCGAGCACCTCGACGAGGCGGAGCTCGACCGGATCATCGGGGTGCTCTACGAGACCACGGAGCGGTGGTTCCCGCCGTTGGTCCGCATGGCGTTCCGTCGACCATGAGAAAGTGCTTGTGATCCACAGCAGACTGTGACAGAGTGCGCAACCAGTCCGGCTCGCTCGACCGCGGAAACGAGTGCCGGCGAGGACGAGGGCCCGAGGTGCCGAGGCCGTCTGCGTTCGGGGAAGTGCGCAGCCGGTCGGAGTTCCTCGGGCCCGTCCGCGTCCGTGCCCGCCGGGTGGGATCGGGGGCGCCACCGATCCGGTCGCGACCGCGGGCGAATGCTCCCGGTGCGGTCGTATTCACGCCGATACGATTCGGGCGTGACCCGTCTCGCGCTCCTCGGTGGCGGCCGGATGGGCGAGGCGCTCATCGCCGGCCTGCTCGACGCCGGTTGGGAGGCCGACGCCGTCTCGGTCGCCGAGGTCGATCCCGACCGCCGTCGTGACCTCGAGACCGCGTTCTCCGGCGTGCGGGTGGTGCCGAGCCCGGCCTGGGCCGTGCCCGACGCCGACGTCGTGGTCGTCGCGGTCAAGCCCGACGACGTCGCCGGCGCCCTAGAGGCCGCCGGCCCGGCCCTCGCCGACCACGTGATGATCCTGTCCATCGCGGCCGGGGTCACCCTGGCCACGCTCGAGGCGGCGGCCCCCGGACGCCCGGTTGTGCGGGCGATGCCCAACACCCCGGCACTGGTCCGTGCCGGGGCGGCGGCGATCGCGGGCGGCGCCGAGGCGACCGACGCCCACCTGGAGCTCGCCGAGCGCGTGCTCGGCGCGGTCGGGATCGTCGTCAGGGTGCCGGAGAAGCACCTCGACGCCGTCACGGGCCTCTCGGGCTCGGGTCCCGCCTACGTGTTCCTGGTGGCGGAGGCGATGATCGAAGCCGGCGTGCTCGCCGGCCTCACCTGGGACACCTCGCGTGCGCTGGTCACCCAGACGCTGCTCGGGTCGGCCCGGCTGCTCGCCGAGGGGGACGAGCACCCCGGACTCCTGCGGGCCGCGGTCACCTCGCCGGGGGGCACCACCGCCGCGGGCCTGGCGGTGCTGGAGCAGCACGGGGTGCGGGCAGCGCTGCTGTCCGCGGTCCAGGCGGCTGCCGACCGCTCGCGGGCCCTCGGCACCCCGGGGGCCTGACCTCGTGAGCCGGCGTCCGCGCCGCAACCGACCACCCCGACTCGACGACCTGCCCTCCGGCGCCCCGGCCGCGCCGGAGGCGCCCCGAGGTCCCGCGGCGCCCACCGCCCGCCGGCGGCTGCTCGATGCCAAGGTCACCGGCGCGCACCCCCGGCTCGGCCGGGAGGCGGTCCGTGCGGCGGCCCGGGCC
>VGCA01000151.1 GCA_016870245.1 Actinomycetota bacterium
CCGCGCTGTGGCTGGGGATGCTGGGCGGCCTGCTGGCGCGCTTCCTGCTGGCGAAGCGCTACCGAACGCCGCTCGGTGCTCTCCTCACGCTCGCGGTCGGAGCGACGCTCGTGTTCGGCCTGTACACGATCCTGGGCGCGGATCTCAGTGACAGCGCGATCGAGGTGCCGACGATGATGTTCGGGCTCGGTGCAGTCGGCCTGGCTCGTGAACCTCGGGGTGTCATCTATGACATGGTGAACCGTCAGCGTCTGCGCCAGCTCCACGATCAAGAGGCGGCGCGCGAGCGTGCGCTCGCGGCCGCCGCGGAAACGGCGGAGGTGTCGGCATGAGCGACGGCGCTCGCGTGGTCGATACGGCAGATGTCGGGTCGCCGACCGAGGACCTGCTCCTCGAAGCGGTCGACATCACGATGCGCTTCGGAGGCGTCACGGCCCTCGAAGATGTGAGCCTGCAAGTGCCTGCCGACCAGATCATCGGTCTGGTCGGACCCAACGGTGCCGGCAAGACGACCCTGTTCGGAGTGCTGTCGGGCCTCTTGCGCCCGCGGAGCGGGTCGGTGCTCATGAACGGGTCCGACGTCACGAGTCGCAGCCCGCAGCATCGGGCGCACCTCGGGCTGTCGCGCACGTTTCAGCGCCTCGAGCTGTTCTCCGAGCTGACGGTCCGGGAGCACCTCGTCGTCGCCCGGCGGGTGAAGCGCAAGCGCCACAACTTCTTCTTCGATCTGACCGGCTTCGGCGAGCGGTCGGACTCCGACGAAGCCGAGGCGGTCGACGCCACGATGGAGCTCCTCGGCCTCGCCGACGTCGCGGAGCAGCCGGCGACCGCAGTGCCGCTCGGGACCGGGCGCCTCGTCGAGGTGGGGCGCGCCTTGGCCGCCGAGCCGACGGTGGTGCTGCTCGACGAGCCCTCGTCGGGCCTCGACGAGCACGAGACCGCGCAGCTCGCCGACGCGCTCCGACGGGTCCGGGCCGACCGTGGGACATCGTTCGTCCTGGTGGAGCACAACGTCGACCTGGTCCTCGACCTCTCCGATCGGGTCACCGTGCTCGACTTCGGCAGAGTCCTCACCGAGGGCACCCCGACCGAGATCCGCAACAGCCCCGAGGTCCAAGCCGCGTACTTCGGCGCACCGGTGGAGACACCATGACCTGGACCGACCGAGCCCCTCGATCCGACCTCGACCCGGCGCGAGCCGAGACCCCCATCCTTCGCGTGAGGGACCTCCAGGTCGCCTACGGCGATGCACGCGCGCTGTTCGGCGTGTCCTTCGACGTTCCCGCCGGATCGGTGACCACCGTCCTCGGCGCGAACGGCGCCGGGAAGTCGTCACTTGCGGCCGCGATCGGTGGCGTCGTGCCGCCGTCGGCCGGCACCGTCGAGTTCGACGGTCACGACGTCACCGGAGTGCCTTCCCACCAGATGAGCCGTATGGGCGTGTCGTTCGTCCCGGAGTCGCGCAACATCTTCCCGCACCTCACGGTGCGCGACAACCTGCGAGCGCAGATCCGATTCACGGTGCCGCGAAGCGACCGCGGCGCTGCGCTCGAGCGGGCCATGGACCTCTTCCCGGTGTTGCGCGAGCGGTCTCGTCAGAACGCCGGCACCCTCTCCGGTGGCGAACAGCAGATGCTGAGCCTGGCGCGCGTGCTGGCCGCGCCGCCCAAGCTGCTCATCGCCGACGAGATGTCGCTCGGCTTGGCGCCGAAGATGGTCGACCTGGTCTTCGAATCGCTCCAGCGCATCCGCGACGAGGGTGTGACCGTGCTGCTCATCGAGCAGTTCGTGGAGCGGGCCCTCGGCTTCGCCGACGAAGCGGTGATCCTGCGCCACGGGCTCGTCGGGTGGCAGGGCCACGCCCGCGAGGCCGGCACCGAGCTGCTCGCCGAGTACCTGGGCGGGGAATCGGCGTCGACCCTCTGACCGACCGCACTTTTGGCGTCCGCCAACCACAACATGGTGTGGTTTTCGCGGCGAGGGAGACGCCAAAACGGGAGGTGGCGCGGTGGGCGGCGGCTAGCCCTTCTGCGTGCCGACGAGGAGCTCGCGGAACGGGGTGTTCTTGTCGGGGCCGGGCTCCTTCGGGAGGCCGAGCACCCGCTCCCCCACGATGTTCTTCTGGATCTCGTCGGACCCGCCGTAGATCGACGGGCCGGGCGCCCAGATCGTGGCCTCCTGGAAGTTGCCCTCGCCCGGCGTGTCCTCGCCGAGCAGCGTGCCGTACGGGCCGACGATCGCGGGGCCGAGGTCACGCCCGTGGCGCAGCACCCGGCTCATCATCAGCTTGGCGAGGTTGCCCTCGCCCGGCAGGCTGCTCCCCGACGCGCGCAAGTGCTTGGCCCGCAGCGACGTCATGCGGCCGACCTCCTCGAGGATGTACGCCTGCGCGAGCTGCTGGCGCATGACGGGGTCGTCGGCCACGCCGAGCTCCCGGGCGACCCGCCGCATGAGCCCACCGCCCCGCTCCGAGCGCGACGCCTGCGCGGCCTGCGCACGTGAGCCGTCCATCAGCTCGCCGACCGGGATCTCGAGCATCCCCGACTTCTTCCCGGGGAAGCCACCCCCGGCCGAGCCGGAGCCGCCCGTACCGAGCCCGGCCCGCTCGGCGGCGAGCGTGGTGTTGGCGACGATCCAGCCGGCGCCGTGTCCGCCGACGCACTCGGAGTCGGCGACGCGGGCGTCGGAGAAGAACACCTCGCAGAACAGCGAGCGGCCCGTCATCTCGCGCAGCGGCCGGATGTCGACGCCCGGCTGGTCCATCGTGAACGCGAAGTACGAGATGCCCTTGTGCTTGGGCGCATCGGAGTCGGTACGAGCGAGGAGCATCCCGAAGTCGGCGGTCTGCGCGCCCGAGGTCCACACCTTCTGCCCGTTGATGACCCACTCGTCGCCGTCACGCAGCGCCTTGGTCTGGAGCGAGGCGAGGTCGGAGCCGGCGCCCGGCTCCGAGAACAGCTGGCACCAGGCCTCCTGGCCGTCGACGATGGGACGCAGGTAGCGCGCCTTCTGCTCGTCGGTGCCGTGGGTGAGGATCGTGGGGCCGGCGAGCAGCAGGCCGAGGCCGGCCGGCGGCCCCGGAACGTTGGCGGAGCGCAGCGCCTCGGTCACCGTGCGCGCGGCCGCCCCGGGCAGGCCCTTGCCGTGCCACTCCTCGGGCCAGGTGGGCACCGCCCAGCCCGACTCGCACAGGCGGTCCCACCACTGCGCGAGCGTGATCTCGGGGCTGTACGCCTCGGCGACGAATCGCCCGATCGCGTCGCGGATCTCCTGGTCGGTCATGGTCGCCATGGGGATGGTGCTCCTGGTGCGGGCCCGCCCCTCAGTCGAGGAAGGCGAGCACCTTGTCGGACGGACGGCAGATGAGCGCATCGTCGCCCTTGAAGACGATCGGGCGCTGCATCAGCTCGGGGTGCTCGAGGAGGAGGTCGACGACCGCCTCCTTCGTCGTGTGGTCGCCGGCGTCGAGCCCCAGCTCGCCGAAGCGCTTGTCCTTGCGGACCAGCTCGGCCGGCTCGTCGGGGATGGCGTCGACGATGCGCTCGAGGTCGGTGCGGGTCAATGGGTGCTTCAGGTACTCGACGACGTCGAACTCGACGCCGCGGTCGCGCAGGATCTCCAGCACGCCCCGGGCCTGGCCTCAGCCGGGGTTGTGGTACACGAGCAGAGTGGTCATGCGGGTAACGCTACCCTCCAGTCACCGCCGTCCACTGGTCCCGCCGCACCCGCACCGAACGCACCCGGGAGTCCCCATGAGCGAGCCCCGCACCCAGTTCCTCGGCCGTGACGACGTCAACGACGTCGCCTCGATCCTCGCCGACGACGACATCGACTTCGGCGATCTCGTCCACACCCAGAAGGTGGGGGGCGACGCCATCTTCACGTGGGACTACGAGCGCACCCGTCCGGCGCTCGAGCGGCTCTACGAGAAGGCCAAGGCCCGCCAGTGGAACTCCAACGACCTGCCGTGGGAGACCCCGGTCGACGTCGAGGCCGTGGCCCGCGAGATGCAGGGTGCGGTCGCCCACCTGCGGGAGCAGCTCTCCGCCGTCGAGGGATCGCCGATGCGGTCGTGGGGCGAGCGCGAGTGGACCCAGTTCGCGATCGAGGCGTTCAACTTCCGAATGAGCCAGTTCCTCCACGGCGAGCAGGGCGCGCTCATCTGCACCGCGAAGATCGTGGAGACCGTGCCGTGGATCGACGCGAAGTACTACGCGGCCACCCAGGTGATGGACGAGGCCCGCCACGTGGAGGTGTTCGCCAAGTACCTCGACACCAAGCTCGACGGGCACTACCCCGTCAACCCGGCGCTGCAGCTGCTGATCGACGACGTGATCGCCGACTCGCGCTGGGACATGACCTACATGGGCATGCAGATCATGATCGAGGGGCTCGCGCTCGCCGCGTTCGGCTTCATGCACATGGCCACCCAGGAGCCACTGCTCAAGCAGCTGCTGCGCTACGTGATGGCCGACGAGGCCCGCCACGTCGCGTTCGGCGTCGTGTCGCTGAAGGAGTACTACGCCGAGCTGTCGGCCAAGGAGATCCTGGAGCGCCAGGAGTTCGCGTTCGAGGCGGCGATCCGCATGCGCGACCGGATCATCATGCACGCGGTGTGGGCGAAGATGGGGATCGACCGAGAGACGATCACCCGGATGCTGTTCGAGATCCGCAGGCCCGGTGTCAATCCGTTCCAGGCCGCGCTGTTCTCGAAGATCGTGCCCAACTGCAAGAAGCTCGGGCTGCTCGACGCCGGCGACGGCTGGCTGCGCGAGAAGTTCACCGAGATCGGCGTCATCGACTTCGAGGACGCGATCGACACCGAGATGGAGTACGAGCTGCTCGACGCCGAGTCGGCCGCCCTCGCCTGATAGACCTGCGCTCTGCGCTTCGGCGCCGTTGGGCAGCACCATGCGCCGCGAGACGGCGCCGAAGCGGTCGAGGAGTCGGGACCCAGAAGGGGGAGCACGGACGTGGCGTTCAAGGAGTACCCGGTGCGGGTCGGGTCGATGCTGTACACCCAGGTCGACCCCGAGAAGGGCTACGAGGTCGACTACAACCGCTGGTACGAGCGCGACCACTTCTACGCCGGATGCATGATCGGCCCGTGGCTGTTCGCCGGCCGGCGCTGGGTCGCCCCCCGGGACCTGAAGGACCTTCGCTTCCCCGCCGACACGCCGTTCGTCCCCGAGGTGCGCGCCGGCTCGTACGTCGCCATCTACTGGCTGCTCGACGAGCACTACGAGGACCACCTCGAATGGGCCACCGAGCAGGTCAACTGGCTGTACGCGAACGACCGGGGCTACGCCAACCGGATCCACGCCCACACGGGCATGTACTTCCACGTCGCCCGCTGGTACCGCGACGACGACCCCGTGCCGCTCGAGCTCGCGCTCGACAAGCCCGAGTACACCGGCATGGTGTCGCTCGCGGTGCAGCCGGCCGAAGGGGTCGACACCGACGCCGTGATCGCGTGGTTCGACGCCAACCTGCCCGAGCTCCTCGAGGGCAGCCCGATCGCCAACGTGTCGGCGTGGAAGTCGGCACCCCTGCTCGACAGCGCGCCGGCGTTCGTGCCCCGCGACCCCGAGGCCGACGCCCGGGTGCTGTTCCTGCACCACCTCGAGGCCGACCCCCGCGACGACTGGGACGGCTTCCGCGAGTGGGCGGCCAGGATCGACGGGTCGGGGATCATGCGCACCATCTGGTGCGGCCCCTGGATCCCCACGATCATCGGCACCGACACCTACACCGACCAGCTCTGGTAACCCCTTGATGCGTCCCTGAGCGACGCTGGGTGTCGGTTGCGGGACGCATGGTCCGACGATGCGTCGCCAGACCGACGCTGGTGTCGGTTCCGGGACGCATGGTCCGACGATGCGTCCCTGAGCGACGCTGGGCGTCGGTTCAGGGACGCATCATGGGGCGAGGGTGAGCTGGGGGTGGGCGATCGCGTCGGCGAGACGGGTTCCGTACTCGGCGCGGGTGATCTCCACCACGCCGAGCGACGCGAGATGGGCCGTCTGCCACTGCACGTCGAACAGCACCCCACCGCCGGCGCGCAGGCGCTCCACCAGCGCGAGCAGCGCGACCTTCGACGCATCGGTCACCCGGTGGAACATCGACTCCCCGGCGAACAGCCCACCGATCGCGACTCCGTAGACGCCACCGACGAGTCGGGCGCCCGGGGTCACCGCGTCGTCCTCGTCGCCCAGGTCGCCCAGGTCGGCCAGGTCGCCCCCGTCGGCCGAGTCGGCGGTCCCGACACCGGCGACGACACCCGGTGGCACGGCGTCCTGCCACACCTCGACGCTGTGCGCCCACCCGAGCTCGTGGAGCGCGGTGTAGGCCGCGACGAACGCGTCGTCGATCCAGCCTCCCTGGCGCCGCTCGTCGGCGCAGGCGCGCATGACCTCGGTGAACGCGGTGTCGACGGTGACCGTGAACCGCCGTGCGGCGCGCCGCAGCGACCGGTGCACAACCATCCCGTCGAGCGGGAGGATGCCCCGGGGTTCGGGGCTCCACCAGCCGATCGGCCCGCCCGGGTGGATCCGCATCGGGAACAGGCCCGACCGGTAGGCCGCGAGCAACGTGCCCGGCTGGAGGTCGGCGCCGACGCCCGCCACCTCGCCATCACCCGCGGCCTCGGGCGGGGGCAGGGCCCAGCGGGTGGGCGGAGGCTCGATCGGAGGGCGGGTGTCGACCGCCAGAACCTACCGCGCCGGGCCCGGAGGCCCATCCTCCGACCCCGTACCCCACTGGGGAGCACCTCCACCGCCGAGACCCCGGACTAGCCTTTTCGGGTCGGCCCCGCCTCCGGGCCCGCCTCCTTCCCATGCGCCGCTTCGCCCCGCCTCCCGCCGTGTCCACGGCGCTCGCAGCGCTCGCCGTCCTGGCCGGCGCGCTCCTCGGACCCGCCGCGGGCCCGGCCGGGGCGCAGACCGCCCCCGCGTCCGACGCCGTGGCCCGGGCCGACGCCGAGATCGCCCGGCTCAGCCAGCAGGCCGACGCCCTCGGCGCCGAGTACTTCGCCGCGGTCGGCCGCCTGGCCGAAGTGCAGCAGCGCATCGACGACATCCAGGACCGCATCCCCGCGCTCGCGGCCGAGGTGGCCGACCTGCGCGACCGCACCCGGGAGCGGGCCGTCGCCGCCTACAAGCGTTCGGGCCACGACCTCGGCGCCATCGTCGACGCGGGCGACCCGCTCGAGGTGGCCCGCCGGGTGCAGTGGCTGGGGCGGCTCAACGCGCGCGACGACCGGGTCGCGGCCCGACTCGCCGCGTCATCGGCCCGACTCGCGGTCGAGCGCACCGCGCTCCAGGACGCCCGCGGTGCCGCGTCGGCCACCCTCGACGACGTGAAGGCCCAGGGCCAGGCCATCGACGCCCTCCTCGTCGAGGCCCAGGCCCGCCGGCAGGCGGCGCTCACCCCCCCGACCCTGCCTCCGGCGACGAGCGTCACCCCCGCTGCGAGCGCCACGCCCACCACGCCCGCCGCGAGCGCCACGCCCGCCACC
>VGCA01000152.1 GCA_016870245.1 Actinomycetota bacterium
CACCGCGCCGGCCCACAGCCCGAAGACCAGCAGCGGACCGAACTGGCACGCGGTGAGCACGCCGACGGCGAACCCGCTGTCGGTGAGATGGAGGACGAACAGCGTCGCCGCGATCGTCGTGAGCCAGTTGCCGATCCCGGAGACCAGCTGGCCGCCGAAGTACAGCCGGAAGTTGCGGACCGCCAGCGACCGGAACACCGGGGCGCGGTCGGCACGGTCCCGGTTGCTCGGCATCGACCCGGGTCTACCACTCCACGCCGGCGATCGGGGTGGGTCCCGCCGACCCGGTCCGTAGGATCCCGGAGTGGCGGTGTTCCTCGGGCTGCTGGTCGCCGTCGGGTACGGCACGGGCGACTTCTTCGGCGGGCGCGCCTCGCGCGACGCCCCGACCCTCGGCGTGCTGTTCGTGGCGCAGTGCACCGCGCTCGGCGGTGCACTCGCGGTCGCGCTGCTGGTCGGGGCCGACGTCGCCCCGCGCGACCTCGGCTTCGGGGCCGCGGCCGGACTGCTCAGTGCCGGCGGCCTGGGCCTCCTCTACCGCGGGCTCGCCACGGGCCGCATGGGCGTGGTCGCCCCGGTCACGGC
Organism: Actinomycetota bacterium; assembly: GCA_016870245.1. GTDB lineage: Bacteria > Actinomycetota > Acidimicrobiia > IMCC26256 > PALSA-555 > CAIUKV01. Next base: position 586 of record VGCA01000152.1, read on the forward strand.
GGTCGTCGCCGCCCTGATCCCGATCGCGTGGGGTCTCGCCACCGGCGAGCGCCCGTCCGCCCTCACCCTGGTCGGCGTGGGCGTCGCCGTCGCCGCCGGCGGCATCGTGGCCCGCGAGCCCGACTTCCCCGACGAGCCGCCGACGACCGACACCCGCAGCGCGCTGCTCATGGCCCTCGGCGCCGGCTCGATGTTCGGGCTCTCGTTCGTCCTCTTCGCCGAGACCGGCGACGCTTCGGGCTACTGGCCCGTGCTCGTCGCCCGGGTCGCGGCGGTCGCGGCCATCGGGATCGCCGTGGTGGCGGTGACGCGGTACCGCCACGGTTCGATCCTCCCCCGAGATCACGCTCGTTCCCTCGCGATCGGTGCAGGGGCGCTCGACGTCGCCTCAACCGCGCTGCTCCTCACCGCCGTACGCGAGGGTCTCGTGGTGGTGGTCGCCCCGCTCGCCGCCATCGCGCCCGCCTTCACGGTCATCTGGGCCTGGGCGCTGTTGAAGGAACCCGTCACCCGCCACCAGGTCGTGGGGATCGGCCTGTCCCTCGTGGGGCTCGCCCTCATCGCCGCGGGATGACCGACGACGAGACGACCCCCGGCCCGGACACGGTCCCGGCATCCGATTGACCGGGCCGCGAGCCAGGTGCTGGAGTGGTCAGATGGACGACGCCCGGCCCCTCTCCGAGCGCTACTGGTATCTCGACGGCACCGACGCCACCCGCATCGACGTCGACTTCGACCCCTTCTGGGCCCAGCTGATGTCGGGCGACTACCACGACGACATCGTGCGCCGGGTCGGCGAGGGCGACGGGTGGCTCGTCGGCGTCTACGAGATGAGCGCCGACATGACCCACGAGGAGATGCACCCCGAGGGCGACGAGCTGCACTTCCTCGTCTCGGGGCGCGTCGATCTCGTGTTCACCAGCGCCGACGACCCCGGCGGAGCCACGAGCACGATCACGATGACCGCCGGGACGAGCGCGGCGGTCCCGCGAGGGGTGTGGCACCGCTTCGTCGTCCACGAACCTGGCCAGGGGCTCGCGATCACCGCGGGCCGCGGCACCGAGCACCGCCCCATACCGACCAAGGAGCCCTCATGACCGCCGTCACCACGTACCTCTGTGTCGAGGGCGCCGCCGACGCGCTCGACTTCTACCGGCGTGCGTTCGGGGCCGAGGAGCTGTACCGCCTCACGATGGACAACGGCGCGATCGGCCACGCGGAGATGCGCATCGGCGAGACGACCCTGATGATCTCCGACGAGTGGCCCGAGGGCGGGGTGGTGAGCCCACTGCGCCAGGAGGGGTCGAGCACCAGCCTCGCCTTGACGGTCGACAGCGTCGACGCGCTCGACGCGCTCTGGGGCCAGGCCCTGGCTGCCGGAGCGAGCGTCGAGCGCGAGATCGAGGACCAGTTCTACGGCCACCGGACGGGCACCGTGGTCGACCCGTTCGGCCACCGGTGGAGCATCGCCGCCGTGGTGGAGGAGGTGTCGCCCGAGGAGATGCAGCGGCGCATGGCGGGCATGGGCCCGTAGGCGACCCCCTGATCCGGTGCCCCCGACCGCGTCGTACTCTGGGCACACCCGGTGCCACCCAGGAGGACGCCATGGGCATGTTCGGAGGCAAGTCGAAGATGGTCACCGCCGAGGAGGCCCTGCCCGGCCGTGACGCCACCATGCGGGTGCCCGAGGCCCACCTCGTGCTCGGAGCCCCGATCGTCCCGCCGTTCCCCGACGGCCACGAGTCGATCATCGTGGGCATGGGCTGCTTCTGGGGCGCCGAGCGCAAGTACTGGACGGCACCCGGTGTGTACACCACCGCCGTCGGCTACGCGGGTGGCTTCACCCCCAACCCGTCGTACGAGGAGGTGTGCTCCGGCCGGACCGGCCACACCGAGGTCGTGCTCGCCGTGTTCGACCCGGCCGTGACCTCGTACGAGGCGATGCTGAAGGTGTTCTGGGAGAACCACGACCCCACGCAGGGGATGCGCCAGGGTAACGACGTCGGTACGCAATACCGGTCCGCGATCTACTGGCAGACCGACGAGCAGAAGGTCGCAGCCGAGGCGTCGCGCGAGATGTTCCAGGAGGTGCTGCACGGCGCAGGGCTCGGCGAGATCACCACGGAGATCGCGGCGGCCGGACCCTTCTTCTACGCGGAGCCGTACCACCAGCAGTACCTCGCGGCGCACCCCAACGGCTACTGCGGCCTCGGCGGCACGGGACTCAGCTGCCCCATCGGCGTGGCGAAGGCCGAGTGACCGGATGACCGAGGTGGAAGGGACTGCCTACGCCGACGCGTACCGGGCGCTGCGTGGCCGCGTCACCGCGCTGCTCAAGGGCGTCGACCCCGCTCGGTGCGACGCCATCGCCCCCGCCACCCCCGAGTGGCGGGTGCGCGACGTGCTCGCGCACATGGTCGGGGTCAACGCCGACATCCTCGCCGGCAACCTGGCGGGGGTCGGGACCGACCCGTGGACCCAGGTCCAGGTCGACGTCCGGGCCGACGTGTCGGTCGCCGAGATGCTCGACGAGTGGAACGAGATCAGCCCGGCCGTCGAGGAGATCGCGCCGATGTTCGGCACCGCGACCGGGCAGTGGCTGTTCGACGCGTGCACCCACGAGCACGACCTCTGCAACGCGCTCGGCGTCGTGGGCGACCGCGACACCGACGCGGTCGTGCTGGCGTACGGGTGGGCGACCGACCGCGTCGACGACGTGCTGCGTACCCGCGACGCGGCCGGCGTGGCGTTCGTCACCGAGTCGGGCACCAAGGTGGTCGGCGTGGGCGAACCGGTCGCGACCGTGCACGCCACGCACTTCGAGGTGATGCGCGCGCTCACCGGCCGCCGCAGCCGGGCCCAGGTCGAGGCCTACGGCTGGGACGGCCCGCCGCGCCCCGACGTCTTCGCATCGCTGGGGCTCTTCACACTGCGCACCGACGACTTCGTCGAATAGCGCGTGGCGCTCCCCCGTTCGCTCGCGCCGTTCCGCCAACGGCAGTACGCGCGCTTCTGGACGGGTGCGTTCGTCTCCAACATCGGCACCTGGATGGAGACCGTCGGCGTCGGCATCCTCGTCACCCAGCAGACCGGTCAGGCGGGGTGGGCCGGCATCGTCGCCGCCGCCGGCTTCCTCCCGTCGGCCTTCGCCGGGCTGATCGGCGGCGCGCTCGCCGACCGCATCCCCCGGCGGCGCCTCCTCGTCAGCACCATGAGCGTGCAGATGGTGCTGGCCGTGATGCTCACCTTCCTCGCCGCGTTCGACCTCGCCAACCCGGTCGCCGTCACGATCATCGTGTTCGCGTCGGGGTTCGCGGCCGCGCTCGGCTTCCCCACGTACCAGGCGCTGCTCCCCGACCTCGTGCCGACCGAGGACCTCCCCGCGGCCATGGCGCTCGGCGCGGCGCAGTGGAACCTCGGCCGTGTCGTCGGGCCCGCGCTCGCCGGGATCGTCATCGGCCTCGGGGGCTACGCGTGGGCGTTCGGCATCAACGCGCTCAGCTTCCTCGCGGTGATCGCCGCGGTCGCGCCGATGCGCCTGCCGCCTCCCCCACCGCACGGCGGGGAGTCGATCCGCAGCTCGATCGGCAGTGGGTTCCGCTTCATCCGCCACGACGCCGGGGTACGGGCCGAGCTCACCTATCTCGGCCTGAACTCGTTGCTCGCCGCCCCGTTCATCGCGCTCGTCCCGGCGGTGGCGCTCAAGGTGTTCGACGACGGCGACTTCGGCACGTCGTTCCTGGTCACGGCCCAGGGCCTCGGCGCGGTATTGATGGCGGTGATGCTCGGCGGGCTGGCCCACCGCGTCGGACTCCGACGCGTGGTGCTGAGCGCGCTCTTCGGGCTGCCGTTCGCGCTGATGGCCTACGCGCTGTCGCCCACGCTCGGCGTGGCCGGCGTCGCCATCTTCTTCGTGGGCATGGGCTACCTCGGCTGCCTGTCGGGGTTCAACACCATCGCCCAGATGCGGGCGCCGGCCGCGCTGCGGGGCCGGGTGATGAGCGTCAACATGATGACGCTCGGCCTGATCTACCCGATCGGCGCCATCACCCAGGGCTGGGTCGCCGACGCGGTCGGCCTCCGGGTCACCACGTTCGTCACCGCGCTCGCCCTGTTGGTGATCGTGGTCGCGATTCGCACCCTGCGCCGCGGGTTCGACAAGGAGATGGGCCCGGCCGACGTCACCGAGATCCTCGCCGCCGACCCCGACCCCGCCCCCTGAACGGGTCTCCGCTGAGCGCCGGTCTCCCGGTCTGGCGCACCCGTTGCAACAGTGGGAGCGATCACTCCTAGAATGAGTGGTCATGGGAACCGACGTCGCCGAGGCCACCCTGCGCGTGGAGGACCTCGCCCGGGCCGCCGACGTCTCGGTCGACACGATCCGCTTCTACCAGAAGCGGCGGCTGCTCCCGCCGCCCACCCGCCGGGGCCGCATCGCCTGGTACGGGCCCGAGCACACCGAGCGGCTCGCCCGCATCCGTGACCTCCAACAGCGGGGCTTCTCGCTCGCGCTGATCCGCCGGCTGCTCGACGGCGAGCTCGACGCGGCCGACGTCCCCCTCGCCGCCGCGGTCGCGACGGCAGCCGCGGGCGCCGACGACCCCGACGACGCCGTCGACACCGCGCTGCTGACGCTCGACGACGTCGCCGCCGGCGCGGGCGTCCCCGCGCCGCTGCTCGACGCCGTGGTCCGCGCCGGCGTGCTCGTACCCCGCGTGGTCGACGGCGAGGAGCGCTTCGCCCCGGCCGACGTCGACCTCGTGCGCGGCGGCCTCGCGCTTCTCGAAGCGGGGTTCCCGCTCGCCGACCTGCTCTCGCTCGCCGGACGCCACGACGCCGCGACCCACGCGATCGCCGAAGACGCGGTCCGCCTGTTCGACGAGCACGTGCGCGAGCCGCTGCGGGCCCAGCCGCTCACCGACGACGAGCGGGCCGAGCGGCTGGTCGCCGCGTTCCGCACGCTCCTGCCGACCATCACCACACTGGTCGCCCACCACTTCCGCCGCGTGCTGCTCGAGGTCGCGCAGACCCACCTCGAGCAGGTCGGCGAGGCCACCGAGCTGGCGGCCGCCAGCGCCGAGCCCGGCTGGGGCGCGGCGTGAACGAGCGGAGCGACACGCACGAGCCGGCCGTCGACACCACCGGCTCCGGCGGGACCGGCGGGACGGTCGCGTCGATGCGCGTGCTGGGGCCCGACGGCGCGCTCCCCGAGGGCGAGCGCAAGCACGAGGTGGTGCAGGCGATGTTCGACCGCCTCGCGCCGTCCTACGAGCGCATGAACCGGGTGATCTCCCTCGGCCAGGACCGCCGCTGGCGCCGTCACGCCGTCGAGTCGCTCGACCTCCCGCTCGGGTCGCTGGTGCTCGACCTGGCGTGCGGCACCGCCGATCTGTGCCGTGATCTCGACGGCTACGGGCACCGCCCCGTCGGCCTCGACTTCTCCGAGGGGATGCTGCGCAACGCCGCCACCCGCGCACCGCTCGTGCGGGGCGACGCCGCGGGCCTCCCGTTCCCCGACGGATCGATCGACGGCATCATCTGCGGCTTCGCGCTGCGCAACTTCATCGACCTCGACGTCGTCTTCCGCGAGTGTGCGCGGGTGCTCCGTCCGGGGGGCCGCCTGGCCGCGCTCGACGCCGCGGTGCCCGAGCACCTGCTGATGCGGGCCGGCAACACCGTGTGGTTCCGCGGCGCCGTGCCGCTGCTCGGCAAGGTGCTCGCCCGCGACGGCGAGGCGTACTCGTACCTCCCGAAGTCGACGGCGTACCTGCCCGGGCCGCGCGTGCTGCTCGACGCGATGCACGGGGCCGGCTTCGGAGGGTCGGCCCGCCGCACGTTCACCGGCGGGTCGGTCCAGCTGCTGACGGGGACGCGGGTATGACCGACCGCAGCCTGCACGCCCCCGTCACCGCCGACGGTCTCCACGCCGTCACCCGCACCCTCGACACCGTCGACGACCTGCTCGACGCGCTCGGCCCCGACGGCTTCATCTGGAGCGAAGGCGGCGCCGGTCTCGCCACGTCGGGTGTCGCCGCCCGCGTCCCCGCCGCCCGTGTCGCGGAGGTGCTCGCCACGGTCGTCGTCGACGACGAGGTGCAGCGGCCCGGTACCGGCGCCGTCGCGGTGGGCGCCCTGCCGTTCGACCGCGATGCCGAGGCGGTGCTGACCGTGCCGGCCCGGGTGGTCGGCCGCGACGGCGACGGACGCTGCTGGGTCACGCACATCGGGCCCCGACTCGAGCCGGCCCCCGCGCCGCTGCCCCGCGCCACCCGGTTCACGGTCCGTTCTGTCGAGCAGCGGGGGTGGTGGGAGCACGCGGTCGAGGTGGCGCTCGACGACATCGCCCACGGACGCTTCGAGAAGGTGGTGCTCGCCCGCGAGGTGCTCGTGGAGGCCGACACGCCGTTCGAGCCCCGGGCCGTGCTGCGCCGGCTGCGCAGTCAGCAGCCCGGCTGCATCCTCTACGCCGACGCCGGGTTCGTGGGCGCGACCCCCGAGCTGCTGGTGCGCCGCACCGCGGACTCGTTCGAGTGCAGGCCCATGGCCGGCACCGCGCCGGGCTCGGTGGCCGCCGAGGTCGCGGCCCGGCTGAGCGCGTCGGGCAAGGACGCCCGCGAGCACCGCTTCGTGGTCGAGGCGATGCGCGACGCGCTCGGGCCCGTGGTCGCCACCATCGCCGTCCCCGACACACCGGTGGTGGAGCACTTCGGCAGCCTCGCCCACCTCGTCACCCCCATCCTCGGCACCCTCGCCGCCGACGACCCTGCCGAGCTGGCGGAGCGGGGGGCGTCCGCCGGTGCGGCCGTGCCGAGCGCGCTCGACCTGGCCCGCCGTCTGCACCCCACGCCGGCTGTCGGCGGCACGCCCACCGACGCCGCGCTCGACGCCATCCGCCGGC
>VGCA01000153.1 GCA_016870245.1 Actinomycetota bacterium
GCCGGAACGCCTGCTCGCGATGGCGCCCCGCCCGCCCGCGCTCGAGGAGCGCGGCGATGCGGTCGAGCACCTCGGCGGGGTCGAGGGGAGCGCCGGGGGGTCCGGGCGGGGTCGGCGGGGTGGCCGGCATCCACCGGGCGACGTGTCGAGATCAAGGGCTGCGACGTCATCCGACTTCGCCCGCCAGGTCGGGATGCTGCCCGCGGCCGGCTCCCGCACCGATCGGATGATCACCGAGGCGTTCAACGCGATCACGCGCCTGCGCCGCAAGCTCGGCCGCTGAGCCGGGAACCGAGTCGCCGGCGACGCTCCGTTCAGCGGAGGGTGTAGGTCACGGGGAGGTGCTTGACCCCGCCGACGAAGTTGGCCTCGGCCCACTGCGGGTCGCCCGCGAGCTCGATGGCCGACACCCGCTCGAGCAGCTTCGGCAGCATCGTGCGAACCTCGCGCCGGGCGAACTGCGAGCCCAGGCAGTAGTGCACGCCGAGGCCGAACGAGATGAGCTTGTCGGCGTCGGGGCGGGTGATGTCGAAGCGCATCGGGTCGGTGAACACCGCGTCGTCGCGGTTGGCCGACGGGTACGACAGCAGCACCCGCTCCCCCGCCGCGATCGGCACACCCGCGATCTCGGTGTCCTCCTGCGCGTAGCGCAGGAACGCCCGCACGGGTGCGGTCCAGCGGATCATCTCCTCGGCCGCGTTGGTCGCGAGCGCCGGATCGACGGCGAGGGCGGCGAGCTGGTCGGGCTGGCGCAGCAGCGCTTCCATCCCGCCCGCGAGGGCGTAGGACGTGGTGTCGTGGCCGGCGGTCGCCACGATGATGTAGTACCAGAGCTGGGCGTGGCGCTCCATCGGGCAGCCGTCGATCTGCCCGTTGGCGATGACCGTCGCGAGGTCGTCGGTCGGGTGGGCCCGCCGATCCTCGGTGAGCGCGGCGAAGTACTCGTCGAAGCGGGCGACGGTGCGGGTCAGGTAGGTCAACGGGTCACCCACGTCGCCGAGGTACTCGGGGTCGGCGGCGCCGAAGATCCCCTGGGTCAGCTCGAGCATGAGCCGCTCGTCGGCCTGCGGCACCCCGAAGATGCTCATGATCACCCGCAGCGTGTACGGCACCGCGATGTCCTGGGCGAAGTCGCACGACCCGCCGAAGTCGACGAGCTTGTCGGCGAACTCGTCGGCGATCGCCTCGATGTCCTCCTGGCGCCTCTTCACCGCCGCAGGCTTGAACCAGTCGTTGGTCACGTGCCGGTGATCGCGGTGTTCGACGCCGTCCATGTGGATGAGCGTCTTCGGATCGATGCCCATCGAGCGGATGAGCTCGAAGTTCGCGTCGGGGCCGAGCACCGCGTTGCGAGTGTTGAAGAAGATGTCGCTGCGACGCGACACCTCGAATACGTCGGCGTGGCGCGTGAGCGCGAAGAACGGGGTGTAGCCCTCGGCCTCGACCCGCAGCACCGGGTCGTCGCGCCGCAGCTCGGCGGCGACCTCGTGCCAGCCCTCCTGATCGGCGTAGGCCTGGGGCGAGACGAAGATGCGCCCCCGCTGGTCGTTGATCTCCACGGTCCCACCTCCGCGTCGCGTCCCGCCCGGGGAGGCTAGGGCGACCAGCCCACGTTCCGACCAGCCGGGGCGAGCTCCACCGGGATCAGCGCACGTGCACGACCACCCGACCCACCGTCTCGCGGGCCTCCATGGCGTCGAGGGCTGCGGGCAGATCGGCGAAGGAGACCTCGCGGCCGACCACGGGGCGGATCGCACCGGCGTCGAGCAGCCGCAGCAGGTCGGCGTGCACGGCCTCGCCGACCGAGCGGGGCGTGATGTTGAAGCCGGCGGCTCGCCGGACGAGCACCGGATCCGACCGGTAGGAGAGCATCACCCCACAGACCGAGATCGAGCCGAAGCACAGCTCCCGGCCGGTCACCATGGGCTCCTCCTCGGCCTCGATGCCCGACGCGAAGCCGACGACGAGGTAGCGGCCGCCGTGGCCGAGGCACCGCCGCGACCGGGCGCCCACCTCGCCACCCACGCCGTCGAACACCACGTCGACGCCGGCGCCTTCGGTGATCTCCTCGACCACCGGAGCGAAGTCGTCGGCCCGGTAGTCGACGACCACGTCGGCCCCGAGGTCGCGCACGAACGCCACCTTGTCGGGCCCGCCCGCCGTCGCGATCACCCGGGCCCCGGCGGCCTTGGCGAGCTGCACCGCGGCCGACCCCACCCCGCCCGCCGCGGCCTGGATCAGCACCGTCTCGCCCGCCCGCAGACCGCCGCGGGTGTGCAGGCCGAGGTAGGCGAGGTGGAACGGGAAGAAGAACGCGGCGGCACCGGTGTCGTCGAGCGCCGCCGGCGCGTCGAAGACCATGTCGACCGGACAGATCACCGCCTCGGCATGACCCCCGAACGCACCGGCCGCGGTCGCGACCACTCGGCGTCCGATCCACGCCTCCGCCCCCGGCCCGGCGGCGTCGACCACGCCGGTGACCTCCATCCCGAGGACGTAGGGGATCGGCGGGTTCACGGTGAGGTACCGGCCCCGACAGCCGTCGACCTCGTTGTAGTTGAGGACCGTCGCCGCGGGGCGCACCCGCACTGTCCCCGGCCCCGGCTCGGGTTCGGGCAGCTCGTCGAGCTCGAGGACGTCGGACGGACGACCGGACCGGTGGACTCGCCATGCGCGCATCGCAGTGGTGTAGCACCCAGCGGCCGCGGCGCGGTCACACGCCGGCGAACGCGCGGCCGGGAGCGGCGCGCGACGAAGGGCTAGGCCTCGGCCGCGACCTTCACCTTCGAGAGGGTCTCGGCCATGCCCGACTGCGTGGGCTCGATGACGCCGTCGAGGTAGTCGGACGCCGACATCCCGCCGAGCAGGCCCTCGATGAAGTCGGGGTAGGCCTCCAGGACCTGCCACCGCTCGGTGACCTCGCAACCGTCGCCCGCGGGAGCGAACGTGTAGCTCCAGCGCACGAGCTCGATGTCGCCACTGAAGCCCATGTTGGTGAAGGTGAACTCCACCCCGGGCTCAGCGGTGTCGACCCGGCACTGGGTCTCCCACTTGAGCTCGCCGTTCTCGTTGGTACCGACGAACGAGCCGTCGTCGGCCCACGAGCCGCCGGTGCAGACGGGGCTCCACTCGCCCATGCGGGTGATGTCGGCGACGAGGTCGTAGACGGCCTCCGGGCTCGCGGCCACGGTGACGGTCTCGGTGTGCTGGTACTTGGTGAGATCCACGGGTGGGAGCATACGGCCCGACGGTGATCATCCGCACCTACGGTGATCATCCGCACAGGGCGAGGTCGCCCGCCCCGCAACCGACCAACATGCGCTCACCCCCTACCCACCGGAGGAACCCGATGCTGCACGACCGCGAGTCGATCCGCGACCAGCTCGCCGACGACGTCTACGCGTCCCGCGACCTCTCGGTGGCGATGCCCAAGTTCACGTTCCCGGCGAAGGAGCACGACTCCCGCGACGCCTACCAGGTGGTGGTCGACGAGCTGATGCTCGACGGCAACTCGCGCCAGAACCTGGCCACGTTCTGCCAGACCTGGATCGAGCCCGAGGTGCACCAGATCATGGACCTCGCGATCGACAAGAACATGATCGACAAGGACGAGTACCCGCAGACGGCCGAGCTCGAGGCCCGGTGCGTGCACATGCTCGCCGACCTGTGGAACTCCCCCGAGGAGCACAACACGCTCGGTACCTCGACCACCGGGTCGAGCGAGGCCGCGATGCTCGGCGGCATGGCGCTGCTGTGGAACTGGCGGGCACGCCAGAGGGCGGCGGGGACGCCGACCGACCGGCCCAACCTGGTGACCGGCCCGGTGCAGGTGTGCTGGCACAAGTTCACCCGCTACTGGGACGTCGAGCACCGCGAGATCCCCATGGAGGGCGACCGCCTGATCATGACGCCCGAGGAGGTGCTGGCGCGCGTCGACGAGAACACCATCGGCGTGGTGCCCACGCTCGGCGTGACGTTCACGGGTCAGTACGAGCCGGTCACCGAGGTATCGGCCGCGCTCGACGACCTCCAGGCCCGCACCGGCATCGACGTGCCGATCCACGTCGACGGCGCGAGCGGCGGGTTCCTCGCACCGTTCACCGCGCCCGACCTGGTGTGGGACTTCCGCCTGCCGCGGGTGAAGTCGATCAACGCGTCGGGCCACAAGTTCGGCCTGTCGCCTCTCGGAGTCGGCTGGGTGGTGTGGCGCGAGAAGTCCGACCTGCCCGAGGACCTGATCTTCGACGTCAACTACCTCGGCGGCAACATGCCGACGTTCGCGTTGAACTTCTCACGACCGGGTGGCCAGATCGCCGCGCAGTACTACAACTTCCTGCGGCTCGGACACGAGGGCTACCGCAAGGTGCACGGGGCGTGCCACGCGACGGCGCAGTGGCTCGCCGCGCAGATCGAGGCGCTCGGCCCGTTCGAGTTGATCTTCGACGGCAGCCCGCAGCACGGCATCCCGTGCCTGTCGTGGAAGCTGAAGGAGGGGGTCGACCACGGGTTCACCCTGTTCGACCTCGCCGACCGACTCCGCACCCGCGGCTGGCTCATCCCGGCCTACACGATGCCCGCCCACCGCGAGGACCTCGCGATCCAGCGCATCCTCGTACGCCACGGCTTCAGTCGCGACCTCGCCGCGCTGCTGATGGACGACTACCGCGACGCCCTCTCCCACTTCGACCGCCACCCCGTGAGCTCCCCGATCACCGAAGCGGAAGCCGGCTCCTTCCACCACTGACGCGGGGTGCTCCCGACCGCGCGAGCGCGTCGGGCCGCAGGATCAGTCGAAGATGATCAGCTGGCGGGCGAGCTCGCCGCTCTTCATGGCCGCGAACCCGGCGTTGATGTCGTCGAGCGCCATGGTGCCGCTCACCAGCTCGTCGAGCTTGAGCGTCCCGGCCAGGTACCACTCGATGTACTGCGGCATGTCGAGGCGGAACTTGTTGGAGCCCATGCTCGAGCCCTGGAGCCGCTTCTCCATGAGCAGCTGGAACCCGTCGATCTCGAGCTTCTGACCCAACGGGATCATCCCGATGACCGTCGCCGCGCCGCCGTTGCGCAGCATGGCGAATGCCTGCTCCGCGGTGGCGGTGAGGCCGATGGCCTCGAACGAGAAGTCGACACCGCCACCGGTGAGCTCGAGCACGGCCATCACGGGATCGACGGCCGACGCGTCGACGACGTCGGTCGCGCCGAAGGTCGTCGCCAAATCGAGCTTCGACGCCACGCGGTCGACGGCGATCACCCGACCCGCGCCCGCGATCGCCGCGGCCTGGACGGCGTTGAGCCCGATCCCACCGCAGCCGACCACGGCAACGGTGTCGCCCGGACGCACCCGCGCAGTGTTGATCACCGCCCCGACTCCGGTGGTCACGCCGCAGCCGAGCAACGCCGCCTTGTCGAGCGGCATGTCGGGGCGGATCTTCACGAGGTAGTGCTCGTGCACGAGCATCTGCTCCGAGAAGCCGGCGAGCCCGACGAACTGGTTGACCACCTCGTCGCCCCGCATCAGGCGCGGGTGCGCGGGATCGGGCTGGATCGCGACCTTGTCGCACAGGTGGGGCTTCCCGCGCATGCAGTACGCGCACGAGCCGCAGAACCCGCTGATGCAGGTGATCACGTGGTCGCCCGGCTGCACGTAGGTGACGTCGTCGCCCACCGCCTCCACCACGCCGGCACACTCGTGGCCCAGCACCGCCGGCACCGGGCATTGGTACAGGCCCTCGAGGAAGTGCAGGTCGGAGTGGCACAGGCCCGACGCCACGGTGCGGATGAGCACCTCATGGGCCTGCGGGTTGCGGACCGTGAGGTCGTCGATGACCAGCTCGCCGGGGATCTGCTCGAGGATGGCTGCCTTCATCCCGGCAACCTATCCCGGCTCACGACCCCGGTCAGGCGCCGCCGTTCCCCGCCTGCTGCTCCGCGATCGACGCCCGGACCTCCTCCATGTCGAGGGCGCGGGCCTGGTCGATCAGGTCGTCGAGGGCCGTGGGGGGCAGCGCACCGGGCTGGGAGAAGATGAGGATCCCCTCGCGGAAGATCATCAGGGTCGGGATCGACTGGATCCCCGCCGCGGCGGCGAGCCGCTGCTCGGCCTCGGTGTCGACCTTGGCGAACACGACGTCGTCGTGCTTCTCCGACGCCCCCTCGAAGGTGGGGGCGAACATCTTGCACGGGCCGCACCAGCCCGCCCACCAGTCGACCAGCACGATGTCGTTGTCGCCGATGGCGGACTCGAAGGTGTCCTCGGTGAGGTCGACGGTGGCCATGGTGCTGCTCCTGGTTCCGGGGGTCACGGGGGCGGTGGGGTCGAGGCCGGGTGGCCCGTCCCCCCGCCAACCCAGATACCCCTCAGGGTATTCCATCGGCGGGGCGGCGTCCAACGGGCGCTGGTGGAAGCGGAAGCGAGGCGATATAGGGTAGGGGGGTATACTATCTAGGACCGCGGCCCGCCCGGTCGGCCACCCATCTCGGAGGTCCTCGTGCCGCAGACGACCGTCTTCACCGTCACCGGCATGACCTGCGGGCACTGCGTCGCCGCCGTGGAGTCGGAGGTGGGCGCCCTTCCCGGCGTGCGCGGGGCCCACGCCGACCTCGCCACCGGACGGCTGGAGGTCACCAGCGACGCTCCGGTGGACCCGGCCGCCGTCGCCGCGGCGGTCGAGGAAGCCGGCTACGAGGTGGCGTCGTGAGCACGGCCGGTCGACTCGCCGCGTTCGCCGTCGCCGCCCTCCTCGCCCTCGGCGGCGGATGGGCGCTCGGCGCTGCGGTCGGGCCGATCGACGACCCCGACCCCGCACCCCGCCACGCGCCCACGCACTCCACGCCGTCGACCCCCGGCGGCGCCGGCCACGGGATGTCCCGATGACCGCCGCCGGGCCCCGGGACCCCACTGCGACGGGGGCCCGGGTCCTCGACCTCCCCATCGACGGCATGACCTGCGCGTCGTGCGCGGCCCGCATCGAGCGCCGGCTCAACCAGCTCGACAGGGTCTCGGCCTCGGTCAACTACGCGACCGAGATCGCGCACGTCGAGTTCCCCGCCGACGTCGACCCGGCCACGCTGGTCGCCGCGGTCGAGGCGACCGGATACCAGACCCGCCTCCCGCACCCCGCCGGCACCGACCGCGCGGCACCCGCGCACGCGGCCGGCCACCCCGTCGGTGACGACGACAGCCCCGACGCCCTCGCCGCCCTCCGCCGGCGCCTCCTCGTGTCGACGGCGCTCACGGTCCCGGTCGTCCTCATGGCGATGGTG
>VGCA01000154.1 GCA_016870245.1 Actinomycetota bacterium
GCCCCCGATGTCGCCCACGAACACGTGGTCGGCGCCGCCCGGGCCGGGGCCGAGGGCGATGTCCTCCCAGTCGGTGGCCGCGGCGCCGGTGAGGGTGACCGTCCCCCGGGCGGCGCCGTCGCGCCCCACGGCGAAGATCCGGGGCGGGTCGCCGGAGTCGTTGTGGGCCCACCGAATGCCCCGGTGCGCCCGGCTCCAGGCCAGGCCCGAGGTCTCGACCAGCGCCGGTTCGGCCAGGCTCCCCACGGTGCGGTCGCTCCCGCCGCACAATGACGCGGCCGCCCCCGTCGGAGCCGCTCGGGCGGGCGTCCCGGCCCGGGCGGCGCCCCCGAGGCCGAGCGCCGCAACCACCACGGAGGCCGCCACCAGCAGGTGGGGGGTCCGCACCCGGCGGCGGGGGATCGCCGCCCGGGGCCACACGGAGGGCGTTCGGGCGGGCACCGGGGTAGCGTAGGAGGCGTCGGCCGGGCCCCGATCGCGGCGATCCGGGCCCGATCCGGGGGTCGGACGGTTCGATTTCCACCTGTGCGGGCGTTCGTGTAGCCTGATCGTTCGGCCCAGCGCCCGGTGACGCCCTCGAGAGGGTGCGCCGACGCGACCGGTGCCGGTTCCCAGGCGGGCCTCCCGCCGGCGGGAATTCCCGAGTGAGCCTTCGACGCGCTCCGTGCACGTCAGATGTGTGTAGGTGGTGAACGGCCCTGGCCAAGCCCAAGGACGACACGATCCTGGTGGAGGGAACGGTGGTGGAGCCGTTGCCCAACGCCATGTTCCGCGTCGAGCTCGAGAACGGGCACAAGGTCCTCGCCCACATCTCGGGGAAGATGCGAATGCACTACATCCGGATCCTCCCGGGTGACCGCGTCCAGGTGGAGCTCACTCCGTACGACCTGAGTCGTGGCCGCATCACCTATCGGTACAAGTAGCGGCTCCCGCCGACCCGACGAAACACGAATCGACGAGAAGCGATGAAGGTCCGTCCGTCAGTCAAGAAGATGTGTGAGAAGTGCAAGGTGATCCGGCGGCACGGCCGCGTCCGGGTCATCTGCGAAAACCCCCGCCACAAGCAAGTCCAGGGCTGAGAGGTTCGATGGCTCGTATCTCCGGAGTCGACATCCCGCGCGAGAAGCGTCTCGAGATCTCGTTGACGTACATCTTCGGGGTCGGTCGCTCGACCGCGCAGCTGATCTGCGATCAGACCAACCTCCCGCGCGACACCCGTGTGCGCGACCTCACCGATGACGAGGTCGCCCGGCTGCGCGGCTGGATCGACGAGAACCTCAAGGTCGAGGGTGACCTCCGCCGTGAGGTCGCCGCCAACATCAAGCGCAAGATGGAGATCGGTACCTACCAGGGTCTCCGTCACCGCCGTGGGCTCCCTGTCCGCGGTCAGCGCACCCGTACCAACGCCCGCACCCGGAAGGGCCCGAAGAAGACGGTCGCCGGGAAGAAGCGGGCCCGGAAGTAAGTCGACCGGAGCGAACAGCACATGGCAAAGCCTTCCGTGGGTGGCCGACGGCCGAAGCGTCGCGAGCGCAAGAACGTCGCGTACGGCATCGCGCACATCAAGTCGTCGTTCAACAACACGATCATCACCATCACCGACCAGCAGGGGAACACCATCGCGTGGGCCTCGGCCGGCAACGTCGGCTTCAAGGGCTCCCGCAAGAGCACGCCGTTCGCGGCCCAGCTCGCGGCCGAGACCGTGGCGAAGCGGGCGATGGAGCACGGTGTCCGCAAGGTCGACGTGATGGTGAAGGGTCCCGGATCCGGTCGTGAGACCGCCATCCGCACGATCCAGAACACCGGCATCGAGGTCGTCGGCATCAAGGACGTGACCCCGATCCCCCACAACGGCTGCCGCCCGCCCAAGCGGCGCCGGGTCTGAGGGACGAAGTGAGCGTCAGCGAAGTGGGCCCGAGCGGCCCGGCGCGCAGCGCCGAGAGCGGAGTCTAGGAACATGGCGCGTTACACCGAAGCCGTCTGTCGTCTGTGCCGTCGGGAGCGCATGAAGCTCTTCCTGAAGGGCCCGAAGTGCGACACGATGAAGTGCCCGATCGAGCGCAAGCCGTACCCGCCGGGTGAGCACGGCCGTGGCCGCATCCGCGAGAGCGAGTACATGATGCAGCTGCGCGAGAAGCAGAAGGCGCGCCGCATCTACGGGGTGCTCGAGAAGCAGTTCCGCAACCTCTACGCCGAGGCCAACCGCCAGTCGGGCATCACCGGTGAGAACCTCCTGCGGATGCTCGAGCGGCGCCTCGACAACGTGGTCTTCCGGGCGAACTTCGCGGCGAGCCGCAACCAGGCCCGCCAGTTCGTGCGCCACGGTCACGTGCTCGTCAACGGCAAGCGCGTCACGATCCCGTCGTACATGGTGCGCGAGGGCGACGTCGTGGAGATCGGCCCGAAGGCCAAGAACTTCATCGTCGTCCGCCACAACACCGACACGATCGACCGCGCCGTGCCGATGTGGCTCGACGTCGAGACGAGTGCGCTCAAGGTCACCGTGCGCTCGCTGCCGCTGCGGGACCAGATCGACGTGCCCGTGCGCGAGCAGCTCATCGTCGAGCTCTACTCCAAGTAGCCCGACTCCACTCAACCCCCGGCAGTCCGCGGGTCCACCCCGTCACCCCCGAGCGAGGAACGCCTCATGCTCATCATCCAGCGTCCCGAGGTCGAGGTCGGCGAAGCCGACGGCAACACGCAGTCGTTCGTCATCTCGCCTCTCGAGCCGGGCTTCGGCCACACCCTGGGCAACTCCCTGCGGCGTGCGCTGCTCTCGTCGATCCCCGGTGCCGCGATCACCCAGGTGCGCTTCGACGAGGCGCTGCACGAGTTCGACACCATCCCCGGGGTCAAGGAAGACGTCACCGACCTCATCCTGAACCTCAAGGACATCGTCCTGCGGAGTGCCGCCGAGGAGCCCGTGACCCTGCGCCTCGACGCACGGGGCCCCGGTGACGTCACGGCCGGCGACATCCAGACCACCGCCGATGTGGAGATCCTCAACGCCGATCTCCACCTCGCCACGATCAACGCCAAGGGCCGGCTCGCCGCCGACCTCACCGTCGAGCAGGGTCGGGGCTACCTCTCCGCCGACCGCAACAAGCGGACGGCACAGATCGGCGTGGTGCCGGTCGACGCGATCTTCTCGCCGGTGCGCCGGGTGGCGTTCTCGGTCGAGCCGACCCGTGTCGAGCAGGCCACCAACTACGACCGGCTCACCGTGGAGATCGAGACCGACGGCTCGATCACCCCGCGTGACGCGCTCGCCTCGGCGGCCGACACGCTGCGCACCCTCGTCGGCCTGGTGGCCGACCTCTCCGACGAGCCCCGCGGGCTCGAGCTCGGCGAGGTCTCGCCCGCCACGTCGTCGTCGCCCGACCTCGAGCTGGCCATCGAGGAGCTCGACCTGTCGGAGCGGCCGCGCAACTGCCTCAAGCGGGCCCGGGTCGACACCATCGGCCAGCTCGTGCAGAAGACCGAGGACGACCTGCTCGCCATCACCAACTTCGGCTCGAAGAGCCTCGAAGAGGTGCTGCAGAAGCTCGACGAGCGCGGGCTGTCGCTGCGGGTGAAGGAGTAGGGGATGCCCACGCCGAAGAAGGGTCCGCGCATCGGCCGCGACCCGGCCCACCAGCGCCTCATCCTGGCCAACATGGCGGCGAGCCTGTTCGCGGCCGAGGCCATCGTGACCACCGAGACCCGGGCGAAGCTGCTCCGGCCCTACGCCGAGAAGCTCATCACGAAGGCCAAGAAGGGCGGCGTGCACCAGCGCCGTCAGGTGATCGCCACGATCCACGACCAGGACGTCACGCACAAGCTCTTCGCCGACATCGCGCCCCGCTACCAGGCCCGCCCCGGCGGCTACACGCGCATCTACAAGCTCGGCCCGCGCCCGGGTGACAACGCACCCATGGCGCGCATCGAACTGGTGTGACCCTCTTCGACACGGACGCGCCGGCCCCCGAGCCGGAGCCCGTGTCGCCGGTGCCGGCCGCCGAGTCGGCCCACCCTGCGACCGACCCCGCCCCGGAGGCGGGGTCGTCCGCGCGCACCCACCTCGCGCTGACGGTCGCCTACGAGGGCACGGGCTTCCGGGGCTTCGCCGTGCAGCCCGGTCAGCGGACCGTGGCCGGGGAGCTGGTCGGCGCGCTGGAGCAGATGCTGCGCGGCGACGTGGCCGACTTCGTCGGGGCGGGCCGCACCGACGCGGGGGTCCATGCGTGGGGGCAGGTGGTCTCGTTCTCGACGGGCGTCGACACCGAGCCGGAGGTGCTGGCCCGGAAGCTGACCCGGCGCCTCGGGCCCGAGATCGTGGTGCGCGACGCGCGGATGGTGGGTCCGGAGTTCTCGGCCCGGCACTCGGCCACCGCCCGCACCTACCGGTACACGGTGGTCAACCGCCCCCAGCCCGACCCCTTCCGGGCCCGCTATGCCTGGTGGGTGCCCGAGCCGCTCGAGCTCGCCCGACTGCGGCTGGGTGCCGACCCGTTCGTGGGTGAGCACGACTTCGCCGCCTTCTGCCGCAAGGGCCCGGAGGGATCCACGACCGTCCGCCGGGTGCTGCGCTCCCACTGGGACGATCTCGGCGACGGGATCCTGCAGTACGAGGTCCGGGCCACCGCCTTCTGCTGGCAGATGGTCCGCTCGATCGTCGGCACCCTGGTGGAGATCGGCACGGGCCGCCTCACGGCCGGCGATGTCCTCACCATCATCCGGTCCCGCGACCGCCAGCGCGCCGGCCGGCTCGCGCCGCCGGAGGGCCTGTGCCTCTGGCAGGTCGACTACTGACGACCCGGGGGCTCCGATTGCCGGGTCCGGGCCCCGGGGGCTAGCATTGCCGGTCTGCCCGGAGCCCATGGCCCCGGTCTGCCTGCTGCCCCCGAGGGCGCGGCACCCCCTTTTCGAGCATCACGACGAACTGGACGCTGGACCTGCGATGCGCACCTACACCCCCACGCCCGCCGACATCACCCGCACCTGGCACGTGATCGACGCCGAGGGTGCGGTCCTGGGCCGGATCGCCACCGAGGCCGCCACCCTCTTGCGCGGCAAGCACAAGCCGACGTGGGCGCCCCACTTCGACGGCGGCGACCACGTCGTGATCGTCAACGCCTCCGCGTTGGCCATCAGCCCCCGCAAGCTCGCCGACAAGACCTACTACCGCCACTCGGGCTACCCGGGCGGCATCAAGTCGGAGAACCTCGAGCACCTGCTCGCCCGTGACCCCGAGCGCGTCGTGCGCCTCGCGGTCCGCGGCATGCTCCCGAAGGGCCCGCTCGGCCGCAAGCAGCTCAAGCGCCTGCGCGTCTACGGCGGCGCCGAGCACCCCCACGAAGCCCAGCAGCCGGTTGCCCGGACGCGGCCGTCGAGCCGCGCCGAGTAGCGCAGGCCCACCGAGCACCGATCGAGAGGAGCCAGAGTGCCCAAGCCGCTGATCCAGACCACGGGACGGCGCAAGGAGGCCGTCGCGCGCGTCCGGCTGCGCCCCGGCACCGGCGAGGTCGTCATCAACGGGCGTCCGATCGAGAACTACTTCACGATCGCGTCGCACCGGCAGTCCGCCACCGAGGCGCTGCGCATCAGCCAGACCGCCGACGTCTACGACGTGCACGCCACGATCGCCGGCGGCGGCGTGAGCGGCCAGGCCGGCGCGCTCCGGCTCGGCATCGCCCGGGCCCTCGTCTCGCTCGACGAGGAGCTCCGCCCGTCGCTCAAGAAGGCCGGGCTGCTCACGCGCGACTCGCGTGAGAAGGAGCGTCGCAAGTACGGCCTCAAGAAGGCCCGCAAGGCTCCGCAGTACTCGAAGCGGTAGTCCGCCGAGTCCTCCCGCGGGTCCCGTCGGCATGAGCCTGCGCTTCGGCACTGACGGCGTGCGCGGCGTCGCCAATCGCGAGCTCACCCCCGAGCTCGTCACGGCACTGGGCCGCGCCGCCGCGCGCGTGCTGGGCACCGACCAGCCGTACGTGATCGGTCGCGACACCCGCCGGTCGGGGCCGATGCTCGAGGCCGCGCTGGTCGCCGGGCTGTGCGCCGAGGGCGCAGACGTGCTGCTCGCGGGAGTGCTGCCCACGCCGGCCGTCGCCACCATCGCCCGGCAGCGGGGGGCGCCGGCGGCGATGATCACCGCCAGCCACAACCCGTTCCCCGACAACGGGGTGAAGCTGTTCGCCCCGGGCGGCCGCAAGCTCACCGACGACGTCGAGCAGGCCATCGAGGACGTGCTGCACGACCTCGCGATCGAGGTGCCGGTCGGACGCGAGGGCCACGGTGTCGGGGTGTCGGCGGAGCTGCGGGACGCGCTCGACCTCTACGTGGCGCACGTCGTCGGCGTGCTCGACGGGCGCCGGCTCGACGGGCTCAAGGTCGTGATCGACTGCGGTCACGGGGCGGCGTTCCGAGCCGCGCCCCGGGTGCTGCGGGACCTGGGCGTCGACGTCGAGGTGCGCAACGCGGCCCCCGACGGCACCAACATCAACGCCGGGTGCGGCTCCACCGATCCGTCGGAGCTGCAGGAGGCCGTCCTCGCGACGGGCGCGCACGCCGGGCTCGCCTTCGACGGCGACGCCGACCGGCTCATCGCGGTCGACGAGACCGGCGCGCTGGTCGATGGCGACCAGCTCATCGCCATCGCCGCGTTCGACCTGCAGGAGCGCGGGCAGCTGCGCGGCGACACCGTGGTGGTCACGACGATGTCCAACGGCGCCCTCCACCGGGCGCTCGCCGATGCCGGCATCGGCGTGGTCGAGGTCGACGTCGGCGATCGCAACGTCCTCGACGCACTGGCCGAGCGCGACCTGTCGCTCGGCGGTGAGCAGTCGGGGCACATCATCTACGCCGACCTCGCGACGACCGGCGACGGCATCCTGGCCGGTGTGCAGATGCTCGACGTCCTCCACGGCACGGGCCAGCGCCTCTCGACCCTGGCCGGGATCGTCGCGCGGTCCCCCCAGGTGCTCCGTGCGGTGCGGGTGGCCGACAAGTCGCGCCTCGACGGCGCGTCGGCCTTCTGGAGGACCGCCCAGGCGGTGCAGGCCGACCTGGGTGACGCGGGGCGCATCCTCGTGCGCCCGTCGGGCACCGAGCCGGTGGTGCGGGTGATGGTGGAGGCCGCGACCGAGGACGCTGCCGCCCGGGCGGCCGACCGGCTCGTCGACGCCGTGACCACCGCCTGCGGCCCCGCCGAGGCCTGACCCCCGAGGGCCGACCCGCCCGCCCACTGGG
>VGCA01000155.1 GCA_016870245.1 Actinomycetota bacterium
GACCCGCCGGCACCCGCGACCCCGGGTCGGGCGGACCCGACCCCGCTCGGGTGGGGCCACCACCGGGTGCAGCCCGGCGAGCACCTGTGGAGCATCGCGGAAGCGGTCGTGCACGCCCGGGGTGACGACGATCCCGCCGCCGTCGAGCGCTACTGGCGGATGCTCTGCGACGCCAACCGCGAGCGGGTCGCGTCGGGCGACGTCGACGTGCTCGCCGTCGGCGAGGACGTCGACCTGCCCCCGGTCGCCTGATCGGGGCGCCGGATCGGGGGCGCCGGGCCGAGGTGGACCGGGCCGCGCGCCGGCCTACGGGTCGCGGGGGAGGCCGAGCACCCGCTCGCCGATGATGTTGCGCTGGATCTCGCTGCTGCCGCCGGCGATGGTGAGGTTCCGGTTGAACAGGAAGCCCCGGCTCCACATCTCCGCCGGACCACCGGAGACGGCTCCCTCCGGCCCCGCGAGGTGGAGGCCCACCTCCATCACCTTCTGGTCCTGGAGCACCCCGAGCAGCTTGCGCACCGCTGCTTCGGAGCCGCTCGGGTCGGCGCCCGCGAGCGCGGCGAGCGTGAGTCGGAACCCGAGGCAGCTCAGCGCGTGGGCCGAGGTGACGAGCGACCCGACCTCGTCGAGCACGTGCGGGTCGCCCTCGAGGCCCTGGGCGGCGACCAGCTTCAGGACCCCCTCGAGGCCGTGGCCGAGGGTCGCACCCCCGCCCATGAACACCCGCTCGTTCGCGAGCGTGGTCCGCGCCGCGCGCCACCCGTCGTTCTCGAGGCCCACGAGGCAGTCGTCGGGGACGAAGACGTCGTCGAAGAACACCTCGTTGAAGAACGCGTCGCCGGTGAGCTCGCGCAGCGGCCGGATGTCGATCCCCTCGCTCTTCATGTCGAGCATGAAGCAGCTGATGCCGTCGTGCTTGGGCACGTCGGGGTTGGTGCGGGCGAGGAGGATGCCCCAGTCGGCCTGCTTGGCCATCGAGGTCCACACCTTCTGGCCGCTGAGCACGTAGCCCCCCTCCACCTTGGTGGCCCGGGTGGTGAGCGCGGCGAGGTCGGAGCCCGCGCCGGGCTCGCTGAAGAGCTGGCACCAGGTGATGTCGCCGTGGAAGGTGGGCGGGATCCAGCGCTGCTGCTGCTCCTCGGTGCCGTACATGATCACGGGGGGCAGCGCCCACGCGCCGATGACGATCGACGGCCGCGGCACCTTGGCGGCTCGGAACTCCTCCTCGATCACCAGCTGCTCGACCGCCCGGGCGGCCCGCCCCCAGGGCGCGGGCCAGGTGGGCATGAGGTAGCCGGCGTCGGCCACGCGGCGCCGCTGCTCCGGCCGCTCGAGGTCCTTCACCTCGGCCAGGAACGTGCGCACCTCGGCCCGGATCACCTCGGCGGCGGGACCGAGCTCGACCGACAACGAGCGTCGGTCGCCGGCCAGGGCCCGGGTCGCGGCGCGGGCCCGCCATGCCGACGGCTCCCCGACGATGGCCCGCAGCGTCATCGACCGTCGCAGGTACACGTGGGCGTCGTGCTCCCAGGTGAAGCCGATGCCGCCGTGCACCTGCACGCAGTCCTTCGCGTTCTCGAACGCGGCCTCGAGGGCGAGCGCGACGGCCGCGGCAGCGGCGAGCGTGCGGGTGGTCGGGTCGTCGACCGCACGTGCCGCGTCCCACGCGGCGGCGCGGGCCAGCTCGACCCGGCCCAGCATGTCGGCGCACTTGTGCTTCACCCCCTGGAACTGGCCGATGGGGCGACCGAACTGGACCCGGTCCTTCGCGTACGCGGCGGCGACGTCGACGCACCACTGCGCGACGCCCACGAGGTCGGCGGCCGCCAGCACCGCGGTGAGGTCGTCGGCCCGCGCGTCGTCGACGCCACCCAGCACCCGGGTGTCGGGCACCACGACGTCGACCGCGATCTCGGCGACCCTGCGGGTGGGGTCGAGACTCGGGAGCTCGGTCGCGCGCACGCCCTCGCCCACGTCGAGCGCGACCCAGGCGCCGCCATCGGCGGTGGCCACCGACGCGACGAGCACGTCGGCGAGGTGCCCGCCGAGCACCGGCCGGGCCGTGCCGGTGATCTGCCACCCGCCCGCTGCCGCCGTCGCCGTGAGACCGCTCCCCGGACGGGCGACGGCGGCGACCCGCTCGCCGGCGGCGAGCGCGGGGAGGACCTCGGCCCGGACGGTCGCGTTGTCGGAGGCGGCGATCAGCGCCGCGCCGAGGGAGGTCGGCAGCAGTGGGCCCGGCGCCGCCGCGTACGCGAGCTCCTCGAGCACCACGACGAGCTCCGGGATCCCGTAGCCCGATCCGCCGTCGGCCTCGGGGAGGTGCAGCCCGAGCCAGCCCTGGTCGGCCAGCCCCGGCCAGAAGTCGGGCCGGCCCTCGTGGTCGGCGTCGAGGAGCGCCCGGGGAACGCTCGGCGGGCAGTGGCGCTGGACCCAGCCGCGCACGGCTTCGTGGAGGGCCTGGTGGTCTTCGGTGATCCCGATCGGCATGCCTGCGAACCTAGCCTGACGTGCCCGTCAGGTGACCGGTCAGGTCACGGGCCCCGTGACCGATCAGCTCGCGGCGGTGGCGATGCCGTCGACGATGGCCGCGACCTCGGCCGGACGGCTCAGCATCGCGTTGTGGCCGGTGTCGAGGTCGACCACGGTCACGGTCCCCCCGGGTGACGCTTCGAGGTGCTCGATGCTCGTGTCCTGGTCGGCCACCGACAGCGCGGTGTCGCGCAGCAGGCGGATCCAGGTCTTCGGGATCCCCGACGACAGCCCGGCGCGGGAGACCTTCTCGTCGATCACGCCGATGACCTCGGTACCGAACCGGTCGAGCACGAGCTGCATCGCGGTGTCGTCGAGGTCGGTGCCGAACATCTGGCGCAACACGTCGTCGGGCAGGGGCGCGGCGCCGCGCTCCCCCGTCGCCGGGGTGGTCATGGCCCGGTCGACCTGCTCACGCGCCATCGCGGCGAGGTCGTCGTGGAGCCGGTCGAGCGTCGACCCGCCCTCGGCCGGGATGGTGCACGACAGGAAGACGAGGTGCGCCACCCGCTCCGGCGCGCGGCGCGCCACCTCGGGGATCGTCACCCCGGCGAGCGAGTGGCCGACCAGCACGAACCGGTCGAAGCCCGCGGCGTCGACGTCGACCAGGACCGACGCGGCGAAGTCGGCGACGGTGAGCGTGCGCAGCTCGGGGAGGTCCGCGAACCGGTCGGGCCCGCCGCGGACCGCCTTCGGCGGCAGGTCGACCGCGAGCACCGGCGCCCGCAGGTGCCCGACCATCGGGCCCCAGCACCAGGCGCCGTGGCCCCCACCGTGGACGAGGACGACGGGGAGGGCCATGGCCATGCGGTCCGGACCGTCAGTCGCGGGTGAGGGTGATGGCCTTGGTGGGACAGCCGTCGGCCGCGAGGACGATCTTGTCCTCGGGGGCCGCGGCCGCGTCGACGACGACCGCGATGCCGTCGTCGTCGATCTCGAAGACGCCCGGGGCCCAAAACTGGCAGTTGCCCGAGCCCATGCAGGCGTCGCGGTTCACGTCGATGTGGAGGGTCACGAGGGGGAGCGTAGCGAGGGTCCCTCGGCCGCTGCCGGTCCGTGACCCCACGCAGCCGGGCTCACTCGGCGAGCGAAGTGACCGAGAGCTGGAGGAAGCGCTCGTAGCGCTCGGCGACCGGCTCGAGCCATCCCGGGTCGGGTTCGATGGTGCGACCCCGCCGGGCCCAGCGCCGGCCCTCGGTCATGGCCATCGGCTCCTCGAGCCCGCCCGCGATGCGGGCCAGCCACGCCGATCCCAGCGCGCCCCCCTCCGGCACGGCCACGCACTCCACGGGCAGCGCGGTCGCGTCGGCGACCGCCTGCAGCCACTCGTCGACCTGGATCCCGCCCCCGGTGGCGACGATGCGCTTCGGGGCGAGACCGCCGTGCGCCCGCGCCGTGTCGAGGACCCGGCGGGTGACGAACCCCGACGCCTCGTAGGTGGCCCGGCGCACCGCGGCGCCGTCGTGGGTGAGGTCGAGATCCGCGAGCGCGGCCCGGCGGTACGGGTCGTGCAACGGCACTCGCTCGCCCCGCGGATACGGCGCCCAGACCGGCACCCGGTCGGGCCGGACCTCGCCACCCTGCGGGTCGCCCAGCATGCGGCGGGCCCAGTCGGCGAACAGCCCGCCGGCGTTGCTCGGGCCGCCCACCAGCATCTTCCCCGAGGCCGTGTGCGGGATCACCCAGTAGCCCGGCACCTCGTCGGTGACGTCGGTGACCGCCCAGACGATCAGCGTGGTGCCGAAGATCACGAGCACGTCGCCCTCGGCATCGGCTCCGGCGACGAGCTGCTCCGCGAACGCGTCGATGCACCCCGACGCGAGCGGCGGGCCGTCGCCGTCGACCCGGCCGCACTCCCAGCCGGTGGGCACCAGCCGGGGGAGCTGGTCGACACGCGCGCCGATCTGCTCGACCAGCGCCGCGTCCCACGAACGGAAGTCGAACAGCGGCGCCGCGGTCGCGGCGGTCGACGTGTCGAGCACGGCCTCGCCGGCCAGCTCGTGGTTGGCGACCGCCTGTGCGGGCCACAGCCCCACGGCGGTCGGCGCCTCGCGCACGCACCACCGGGCGAAGTTGCGCAGCTCGCCGCTCTCGGCCGGGCTGCCGGCTTCCGAATCGTCGCGGCGGCCGCGCTCGTCGCCGTAGAGCAGCCCCGGCGTGAGCGGCGCCCCGGTCGCGTCGACGGCGCCGAGCGACGGCACCATCGCGGCGACGCTGACGCCGCGCACGCGGGTGCGGTCGACCTCGGCCTCGATCGCCGCGAGCGCCGCGCGGGGCCCGTCGCGCCAGGCTTCCTGCACGTCGTGCTCGAAGCGGCCCGGGGTCGGCACCCGGAACCGGTGGGGGACCCGCGCCCGGGCGACGACGTTGCCGTCGTCGTCCGCGGCGACGGCCTTCACCGACGACGTGCCGATGTCGATCCCGACCGTGACCGGCGCGTGCTCCCCCACGCTCACGACTCCCGTTCGTGGCCGTCGTCGGCGCCGGGGTCCCAGCCGGACTCGCGCACGAGGGCGAGCACCTCGTCGTGGAGCAGCCCGTTGGTGGTGACCGCGTTGCCGCCGTCGGCGTGCGCGACGCCCCGCCGGTCGGTGGTGCGACCGCCCGCCTCCCGCACGATCGGGATCAGCGCGGCGACGTCCCAGATCGCGAGGATCGGTTCGAACATCACGTCGGCGACGCCCTCGGCCACGAGCATGTGGCCCCAGAAGTCGCCGAAGCCGCGCCGGTCCCACACCCGCCGGGCGAGCGCGTCGAACTCGGGGCCGGCGTCGAAGTACTCGTAGGAGATCAGGTCGGCGTGGCAGAGCAGGGCGTCGTCGAGCGACTCGACCGCCGAGACGTGGAGGCGCTCCCCGTTCGCGAACGCCCCGCCCCCCGACGTGGCCCACCACCGCCGTCCGAGGGCCGGGGCCGACACCATGCCGAGCACCAGCTCGCCCTCCACCTCGAGACCGAGCAGCGTGGCCCACGGTGGCGAGCCCCGGAGGAAGGACTTGGTGCCGTCGATCGGGTCGACGATCCAGCGCCGGTGGCCGGCGCCGGTCACGCCGTACTCCTCCCCCACCACCCCGTCGTCGGGGCGAGCCCGGCCGAGGAGGTCGCGCAGCGCCTCCTCCACCGCGTGGTCGGCCTCGGTCACGGGCGTGCGGTCGGGCTTCGTGTGGACGACGAGATCCCGGGCCCGGAATCGGGCCATGGTGATCGCGTCGGCCGCGTCGGCGAGCGAGACGGCCAGCTCGAGGTCGGCCGCGAGGTCGGGGGCGGGTGAAGTGGCGATGGCCGGAATGTAGTGGAGCGCCCGGTCCATGACGGCCGTGTCAGGTCGCCGGGCGCGCTACTTCGACTGGGCGATGGTGGCCCGCAGCCCGTCGGCGAGCTGCTGGCGCTGCTTCGCGGTGAGGTTGGCCGCCGCGTGCAGCCCGAGCCAGGTGTAGTTGGAGGGCGGCATCTCGCCCTCTCGCACTGTCTCGGCCGCCTCCCGGGCCTCCTCGCCCTGCTTCGACGTGCCCCATTCGGAGAAGTTCAGCGCCGAGCGCCCCTCCTCGACGTGGTTGTTGATCCACCACGAGATCGGGGCGATCTTCTCGAACCACAGCGGCTTCGACTCGTTGCTGTGGCAGTCGTAGCAGGCGGTGACCGCGAGGGCCCGGGTCTGCGGCGAGTCCCAGGTGGGCTCGTTGACCACCGGTGGGTTGGACACGCGGTACGGCACCAGCTGGATCAGCAGGAACACCACGACGGCGCCCACGAGCGCCCACTGCCACCACCGCTTCGCGAGGACGTCACCCACCTTGCCCATGTCCCCCAGCATCGGCGCGCGCACCGGGTGCGGGCAGGGCCGGAGGTCCCGCCCGGGGGGGCCGAACGGTGATCGGGGCCGCCGCTCGACCACCTCGACGACCTCGAGGACGGCACTCCTGGGGTCAAGCGGGGCCCGCGGGTGGACGATGAACACCGGGACGGCCGAGCGGCGCCTCGGGTCCCGGGGCGCCGTCGGGGCACGAACCTCCATGACGACCCAGACCGCACCCGCGCAGCCCACCGACGCCGACGGCACCGACGCGTCCGGATCCGACGCACCCCCGCGGCCCCCCGCGTCGGTCCTGTGGCTGCACCGGTCGATCGTCGCCCTCGCCGTGGTCACCGCGACGATGGTCGCCTCGGGCCTCTACCTCACGTTCCGCTACCGCCCGGCGAACCGGGTCGACGCCCCGTCGCTCCCCGACCGGTCCGCGCTCGTGGGCATCGCACAATGGCTCCACACCGCGGGCGCCTACGCGTTCGTCGTGCTCGTCTGCGTGGTGGTGGGCAGCGCGCTCGTGGTCGCCGGCCGCCGGGGTCACAACCACGGCATCATCCTCGCCAGCGGCTTCGGGCTCTTCATCGTGGCGATCGGCTTCCTCCTCACGGGTCTGCAGCTCCCTTGGCAGGGGTTCCGGTGGGTGGTGGCCGGCGACGCCGCGTTCGACGGCGTGTTCGGCTTCCCCCGGGCCGTCGCCGACGTCCTCGTCCGGGACGGGGCCGTCACCCCCGCCCGCTACGAGACCGTGGCGTGGATCCACATCGCCGGCCTGCCCGTGTTCGCGGTGTTCGCCGCGTGGTGGCTCCTCGGCGCGATCCAGGCGAGCCGCCGCGACGGCGCCGACCCGTCGGTCG
>VGCA01000156.1 GCA_016870245.1 Actinomycetota bacterium
GCGGGCCGAGCGGCCACCGCGGGCGTGGCGCCCAGGCGCCACGGCGGGCCGGGGAACACGAGGTCGCCGTCGGGCTCGGTCGTCCAGAAGTCGCGGGCGACGAGCTGGGGGTAGCGCAGGAGCTTCTCGCCGTCGCCGACCGGGGCGGCCGGGATGCGGAACGCCTGGGCGAGGCCCACGATCTCGTCGACCGTGTGGGCATCGAGCCAGGGCTGGACCTTGGCGAAGAAGTCGGCGAGCGGCGCTCCGCCCCATGACAGCTCCTGCTGACGCGGGGCGAACTCCGGGGCGTCGAGCATCGCGCAGATGTCCTGGAAGTGCTGACCCGTGAGCGCGTTGATGCCGACCCACCCGTCGGCGCAGCGCACGATCCCCGGAATGGTGGCGAGGCGCTCCTCCCCGATCGGGAACCCGAGGCGCATGAAGGTCTCGTGCAGCAGCATGGGGTACGGCAGCGTCCCGACCATGACCTCCATCGCCGAGAGGTCGGCGATGACGGGCGCGGCGCCGGCCCGGCCGGCCCGGACCGCGGTGAGCCCTGCGCACGCGGCGTAGGCGCCGATCGTGTACTCGTGGAGCCGCCCGCCGGTCTGCACCGGGGCCACGCCGGGGATGCCGTGGTTCGACACCCAGCCGCCCATGGCCATCACGGTGATGCCGGTGGCCGGGAACCCGGCGTAGGGGCCGGTCTGGCCGAACGGGCTGATCCGCACCACGGCCAGGTGCGGGTTGGCGACCGCGAACGACGACGCACCGAGGCCGAGAGCCTCGAGCCCGCCGGGGCCGAGCGACTCGATCAGCAGGTCGGCGCCGCTGATCAGCGACCGCAACGTGGTGACGTCGTCGACCACGCTCGGGTCGAGCAGCACCGACCGCTTGTCGGCGTTGAGGTACCGGAACAGTCCGCCGCCCCGCTCCCGATCGACCACGTCGTCGGGGAAGGGCCCCCGCCCCCGCTCCGGGTCGCCGCTCAGCGGCTCGACCTTCACGACGTCGGCGCCCAGCAGGCCGAGTAGCTTCGTCGCGTAGCTCGCCGGCAGGCCGCAGCCCAGCTCGACGACCCGCAGTCCCCCCAGCGCAGTGGTCACGGATCAGGAGCGTAGCGAGCATCCCGCCCACGAGCATCCGCCGCGTCCGGCCGGTCCGCCGGGGTGGAGCGGGACCGACGCGACAGCGCCGGTCGACCTAGCCTCGGCCCCATGACCACCCCGCAGCTGTCCGCACTGTCCGTCCCCCAGGCGTTCGACCTCTCCGGGCGCGTCGCCGTCGTCACCGGCGCCGGCCGCGGCATCGGACGCGCGATCGCGTCCCGGCTCGCCGAGGCGGGCGCGTCGGTCGGCTGCGCCGACGTCGTGCCCGACACCGCCGAGGAGACGGTCGACCTGATCACCGCGGCCGGAGGCACGGCCTGGTCGCAGCCGGTCGACGTGACCGACCGGGTCGCCGTCGACGCGCTCGTCGCCGACGCGGTCGCCCGCCACGGCCACCTCGACGTGATGGTGAACAACGCGGCGATCATCACCGACAGCCTCGTGCTCGACACCTCCGAGGAGGACCTCGACCGGGTCATGGCGGTCAACTTCAAGGGCGTCTTCTTCGGCTGCCAGGCCGCGGGCCGGGTGATGAAGGAGCAGGGGTCCGGGTCGATCATCAACCTGGCGTCCGGGGCGATCGACATCCCCACCCCGGGCCTCATCACCTACTCGGCGGCGAAGGTGGCCGTCGCCCAGCTCACCCGCACGCTCGCGGTGGAGCTCGCGCCCTTCATGGTGCGGGTCAACGCCATCGCCCCGGGCTGGATCGACACCCCGATGAACGAGCGGCACGCGCGGCGACCGGACGGCAGCGTCGACCCCGAGAAGAAGGCCGAGTACGTGGCCCAGCGCTCGAAGGTCTCACCCATGGGGATCCCGGGCGAGCCCGACGACATCGCCTTCGCCGCGCTCTACCTCGCCGCCCCCGCCGCGAAGTTCGTGACCGGCGTCGTCATGCGACCCAACGGCGGGTCGACCATGCCGATCTAGTCAGCCGTTCTTCGGGATCTCGGAGAAGGGCAGCGTCTTGTCGGGTCGGGGCTCGCCCGGCAGGCCGAGCACGCGCTCGCCGATGACGTTGCGCTGGATCTGCTCGGTACCGCCGCCGAGGCGCATGCCCCACTGACCCACGAACATCTGCTGGAACATGCCCCGGCGGAACGCGTCGTCGCCGGCGAGCATCCCTCCAGCGCCCTGGATCTGCAGGCCGAGGTCGCCGTTGGCCGCCGAGTGCAGCGACGCGTTGAGCTTCACCACCGAGGTCTCCGGCCCGGGCTGCTTGCCGGATCGGATCGCGGCCTGGGCCCGGGCGCCGAGGTACTTGATGATCTCGGTGCGCACGAAGCAGGCGGCGAGGCCCTGGCGGACTGCGGGGTCGTCGGTGACGCCGAGCTCGCGCGCCATGCGGAGGTAGTCGCCGAAGCCGATGCCCATCCCGCCGCTGCCGATCATGTTGCGCTCGTTCATCAGCATCGTCTGGGCCACGGCCCAGCCGCCGTCGACCGCGCCGAGCACGTTGGCGGCCGGGATGCGCACGTCGGTGAGGAACACCTCGTTGAAGTGCGCGACGCCGGTGGCCTGGCGCAGCGGCCGCACGTCGACGCCCGGACTGTGCATGTCGACGAGGAAGTAGGTGATGCCGCGGTGCTTGGGCACGTCGACGTTGGTGCGCGCGATCAACGCACCCCACTGCGCGTGGTGCGCCCCCGAGTTCCACACCTTCTGACCGTTGACCACGAACTCGTCGCCGTCGCGCACCGCGCGTGTGGTGAGCCCGGCGAGGTCGGACCCGGCGCCCGGCTCCGAGAAGAGCTGGCACCAGATCTCCTCGCCCCGCAGCATCGGCGGGATGTAGCGATGCTTCTGCTCCTCGGTGCCGTGGACCAGGATCGTCGGCACCACCATCCCGAGCGACACCGCGAACACGCCGGTGTCCACCGTGAACCGGGCCTGCTCCTGGCGGAAGATCCGCTCCTGCCAGCGCTCACCGCCGCGCCCGCCGTACTCGGCGGGCACGGTGATGCCGGCCCATCCGGCGTCGTACAGCGCGCGCTGGGCCTCCTGGTTGCGGGCCACGTGACGCGCGTGCGTCTCGGGATCGTTGTCGGCCATCGCGAAGTAGTTGCCGGTCTCGTCGGCGTCGGTGCGCCGCGACGAGACCGACGCGAAGAACGCCCGCGCCTCGGCGCGGAACGCGGCCTCCTCGGCACTGTCCTCGACGGAGAAGCGAGCGCCGCTCGTGCGGGCGTCGGTGGTCGTCACGGCTGGAGTCCCCCTCGGGTGTCGTGGTCCCCGATGACTACCGCACCCACCCCGGACGCGCCACCGGGGCGTCGCGTCGGCCTACCCCTTCGCGGCGACGGCGTCGAGGGTGGAGCCGACGACCCACATCGCGAAGTACTGCGCGGCGCCGCCGTAGGCCTGCCCGTAGGCGACGGTGGCGCCGTCGACCTGGTGCTCTCCCGCCATGCCCCGCACCTGCAACGCGGCCTCGGCGAAGCGCAGCATCCCCGAGGCGCCGATCGGGTTGGACGACAGCACGCCGCCCGACGGGTTGACCGGGAACCGGCCGCCGATGTCGGTGTCGCCCGACTCGATGAGCTTCCACGCCTCGCCGTGGCCGACGAGGTCGTGGCCCTCGAGCCACATCGGCTCGTACCACGAGAACGGGACGTAGATCTCCGACACGTCGATCTGCTCGAGCGGGTCGGTGATGCCCGCGGCCTCGAACACCGCCTGCGCGCACTCCACGCCGGCCTGCGGGCGCACCGGGTCACGGCCGGGGAACATGCCGAGCTCCGAGCGCATCGCGGTCGAGAGCACCCAGGCCGGGGGCCGGGGCGAGGCGGACGCGAGGTCCTCGGTCGTCATGACCATCGCGCACGCGCCGTCGGACGACGGGCACGACTCGTGCCAGTGGATGGGGTCCCACAGCATCGGGGACTCCATCACCTCCTCGATCGTGAGGTCCGGCATCTGCAGGTGCGCGTACGGGTTCTTCACCGCGTTGCGGCGGTCCTTGACCGCGACCATCGGGCCGATGTGCGCCGGCGAGCCGGTGCGAGCGATGAAGGAGCGCATCCACGGAGCGAAGATGCCCCCCGCACCCATGCCCCCCGACTTGCCGCCGGCGAGGCCCCACTGGGCGTTGCCCTCGGCCTGCTTCTCGTAGGCGACGGTGAGCACCCGCCGGTGCTGGCCCGTGCGCACCAGGTTGGAGGCCACGATCGCGGTGGAGCCGCCGACCGAGCCGGCGGTGTGCACCCGCAGGATCGGCTTGCCCGCCGCGCCGAGCGCGTCGGCCATCGACAGCTCGGGCATCATCACGCCCTCGAACGGGTCGGGGGCCTTGCCGAGCACGACGGCGTCGATGTCGGTCCAGGTGAGCTCGGCGTCGTCGAGAGCCCGCTGCGCGGCTTCGCGCACGAGGCCGGGGAGCGACACGTCGTCCCGCCGCTTCTTGTGCTTCGTCTGGCCGATCCCGACGATCGCGCACGCCTGACTCATTCCGAACCTCCGCTCATGGCGCCTTCGCCGCCGGGCCGCTCGGGCCCCGGTTCGCCGACGCTCACCTCTCGCCCTCCAACACGCACACGAGGTTCTGCTGCAGCGGCTGGCCCGAGGTCGCGTGGGCGACCGCCCGGCGCCCGTCGCCCCGCTGGATGGCCCGGGCCGCCTCGGCGACGCGTGACAGCCCCGTCGCCATCATCGGGTTGGCCGTGAGCGGTCCGCCCGACAGGTTCACCTTCACACCGGCGCCGAGCCCGAGGGCATCCGTCAGGATCCGCTCCTGATGGGTGTACGCCACCGACAGCTCGGCGAGGTCGACCGGGCCATCGGCCACGCCCGCCCCCTTCCCGGCCGCGGCGGTGGAGGGCGACTCCCGCAGGTCGCGCATGCCCGGCTGGTGGATCTCGATGCGGTGGTCGATGCCCCGGATCCACACCGGGTTGTCGCTCAGCGCGCGGGCCCGGTCGGCCGTGGCGAGGATCACCGCGCAGGCACCGTCGGAGAACGGGGGCAGGTCGTGGTCCCGCATGGGCGCGGTGACGTAGGGCGAGGCGAGCAGCGCGTCGACGTCCTCCTCACCACTGATCTGTGCGTACGGGTTGGCGACGGCGTCGCGCCGGTTGCGGGCCGCGACCTCGGCCATCTCCCGCTCGGTGATCCGTCCGGAGTCGAGCAGGGCCCGGGCCTGCAGCGCCGCGAGCGACGTGGGGTCGGCCCCGAGCGGCGTGAGCGTGTACGGGTCCATCTGCAGCGGGTAGATCTGCATCGGGTCGCCCGGCGAGCTCTTGCCCGACCCGAACGCGAGCGCGAGGTCGATGTCACCGTGCTGCAGCGCGACCCACGCTTCGTACATGGCCCACGCGCCGTCCATCTCCACGTGCGACTCGGAGATCGGCGGCCACGCCCCCACGGCCTCGAGGTTGCTGACGAACGCGAACGTCTGCCCCGAGAGGTAGTCGCACGACCCCGCGCACGTGAAGTCGATGTCGCGCCGGTCGATGCCGGCCATGGCGATCGCCTCGGCGATCACCGGGAAGAGGAACTGCACCTCGGTCAGCTCGGAGCGCTCCCACGACGGGGACTGCGCGTAGCCGACGATCGCGATGTCGATGGGCATCAGTACACCTTGTCCAGGAACTGCTCGGCGGGCACGTCGGGCTCGCCGGTGGGCCGCCAGCCGCGGATCGCGCCGTCGACGCTCCCCCACGACCGGTTGCCGATCTCGTCCTTCGTGCGCTCCTCGGGGGGCAGCCACACGGCCTCGACCCGCATCCCCACCCGCAGCTCGTCGACCGGGAGATCGAGGATGTCCTGGAGGCCCAGCATCCCGCCGGGTCCGTCGAGCAGCACCGACGCCTTGGCGAACGGCTCGGTCTCCTCCTGCCCGTAGTACTGCACCGGCGTGACGATCGTGAAGTTGGTGACGACACCGTGGTCCTCGAGCTCGACGAGGTGGTCCTCCCCGAGCCACTCGCAGCTCACCGGGCAGTAGCTGCGGGGCGGCACGTAGACGAGGCCCGACGTCGGGCTGATCTGCCCGAGGATCTTGCCGTCCATCAGCGCATCGGCGTAGCGGCGCACGATCGGACAGACCACCTCGCGGTACTCGAGGTGCATGAAGTAGTCCATCATCACTACTGGCTGCTCGCTGTCGCTCGCCGCGACCACTGGCTGCTCGCTCACGCTCGCTCCTCCGGGACGAAGACGACGTCGGTGATGTGCCCGTGCCGCTCGTCGCGGAACTTGGCGGTCACCCGCATGCCGGTTGCCATGGACTCGATCGAGCCGGCGTCGACCGCGTGCATCAACGCGGTGTCGGCGCCGTCGAGCCTCACCAACGCGAAGGCGAACGGGTGCGCCAGCGGGTGCTTGGCCGTGGGCCGGGTCACCCAGGCCCACGTCTCGACGACTCCGCCGGGCCCCACGGGCACCAGCCCGGCGGGGTCCAGGGGCATGCCGGTCTCGGGGTCCCACTCGGTGGGCGGGACGAGCACCCGGCCGTCGACGCTGCGGATCCCGAGGATCTGCCCGTCACGCAACCCGGTGAGGAACGGCCCGATGACGGGGCCCAGCGTCCGGGTGTAGGGGAACTCGATGACGTGGGTGGTGATGGGGATGTCGGCCACGGCGGGAGTAGAACACATTCTTGTTTTCGTCGGCAAACCACAACTCGAAGATCAGGAAACCCAGGTCGGGTTTCCCGGCCCGGATCGTCGCCACGGCGAGCGCTCGACGTTTCAGGGCAGGTCGTCGAGCAGGAGCCGGGCCGCGGCCTCGAACTCCCGGGTGATCGCCGCGAAGTCGTTCCAGCCGTTGACCCAGCCGAGCAGCATCGAGAACCAGACGTAGCGGAGCGTGCGAGAGATGTCGGCCTTGCGGGTGTCGTCGATTGCGCCCATCGCGCCGGTGAGCACGGCGTCCTGGTAGGCGATCAGCTGGGCCTGGCAGTCACGGACGGCCGGGTCGGGCGACGAGCTCGCGGTGATGAGCGCCGCGGCCTGCTCCGGCTCGCGCTCGAC
>VGCA01000157.1 GCA_016870245.1 Actinomycetota bacterium
ACCACCCGTGCCACGGCCGCCCCGCCCTCAGTGCTCGGTGTAGTTGATCTCGCCCGCGTCGGGCGTGCCCACCGCGAAGCAGAAGCAGTGGATCGGCGCGTGGTCGGACACCGGCCGCAGCGAGTGCACTGCGTGGGGCGGGATGTGCACGAGATCGCCCTGGCGGATCTCCCGCACCTCGCCTTCGATCTCCATCAGCCCCCGCCCGGAGGTGACGTAATAGAACTCGTGGGTGGGGTGGTGGTGCGGGTCGACGAACCCGCCACCCGCCACCTCGAACTCGCTCACCAGCTCGAGGTGGCCGCCCTTGGTGATCTCGAACATCTCGCGGGGGTTGACCAGCCACCACACCGGCACGGTCCCGTTGTGCTCGACGACCGGCTCGACGTCCTCGATCGACCGCACGTCCATGCGGGTGCCTCCCTCGCTGGTCGACGTTATCGTCAGCCTATGCGCACCATGACGATCACGGCCGGGGCCGTCACCGCCGAGGCGTTCGCCCCGTTCGGCTGGCTCCCGGTCGACGACACCGACCCGGCCGACGGCGCCGGCGACCGCACGCTCGCCTTCGAGTGGGGCGACCCGCACTGCAACGTGATCGCCCACGCCTTCGACGAGGTCGAACACACCGCCGACGGCGCGGCCCGCTGCACCCGCCTGTACCGCCACGACTCGCACACCCAGGTGCTCATGCCGACCAACGTGGAGGCGATCGTTGCTGTGGCACCGGCTTCGGTCGATTTCTCCGACCCGGCCGACGTGGACACGGTCCGCGCCTTCCACCTCCGTCCGGGTGACGTGTTCGTGCTGCACCGCGGCACCTGGCACTGGGGTCCGTTCCCGCTGGGTCCCGAGCCCGTGCGCCTGCTCAACGTGCAGGCCCGCGGCTACCTCGGCGACAACGCGCACGTCGACCTGCCCGAGGCGGCGAAGGCGATCATCGAGGTCGCGGTCACCGGCTGACCAGCGGTGACATCCGTCACCCGCCGCGCGGCGAGCGCCCGCCGCGGGCCCGCTGGGCGCCTGGTCCGGGGCCGGGTGCCGCACCCCGAAGGGGGCTTCCCGGCGCCGTCCCTGAGGCCTTCCTGAGGCGGTTCTCAGCCGAAGCGGCGGGAGGATAGCCGGATTGCCTGGACATTGGTAGTCCCTGTGTGCGATACTTTTCGCCTGCCCAGCGAGGGGCGGGCGCAGCGAGGAACGTCGCGGCGCCCCTTTGCGTTTGAGCAGGTGTCCTGACGCCATCCCCCCGGCGTCTCCGCCCACGCATCCCCGGAGGATCCCGTGGCAGTCAAGTTCCGCCCCCAGACGTCGGAGACGGAGGACCTCGTCCGCCTCTACCTCGACGACGTCGGTCGACACGACCTCCTCACCAAGGACGACGAGGTCCGTCTCGCCCAGGCCATCGAGGCCGGCGAGGCGGCCCGCGAGACGCTGGCCAACGCCAAGAGCGGCCTCACCCGGGCCGAGAAGCGTGAGCTGGAGCGCACCGTGCGCAAGGGCGACAGCGCCCGCCGCCAGTTCGTGGAGTCCAACCTCCGCCTGGTCGTCTCGATCGCCAAGAAGTACCAGTCGTCGGGCCTCCCGCTGCTCGACCTCGTGCAGGAGGGCAACCTCGGCCTCATGCACGCCGTCGAGAAGTTCGACTGGCGCAAGGGCTTCAAGTTCTCCACGTACGCCACGTGGTGGATCCGTCAGGCCATCAGCCGCGGCATCGCCAACACCGCGCGCACCATCCGGCTCCCGGTCCAGGCCGAGGACGAGCTGACCCGTCTCCGCCGTGCCTACACGGTGCTCGAGGAGCGGTTCGGCGCGTCGCCCACGGTCGAGGACCTCGGCGTCGAGGCCGACCTGTCGGCCGCCCGGGTGCGCGAGCTCATCCCGTTCCTCTCCGACCCGGTGGCGCTCGACGCGCCGGTGGGCGAGGACGGCGACACCGAGCTCGGCGACCTCGTGGGTGACCCCAACGCCGAGTCGCCGGTCGACGCGGCGATCCGGGCCTCCCTCCCCGCCGAGGTGGAGCGCATGTTCGCCCTCCTCGACGAGCGGGAGCGCCGGGTGCTGAGCCTCCGCTACGGCCTCGACCGTGGCGAGCCCCGCACCCCGGAGGAGGTCGGCCAGCTGGTCAACCTCTCCCGTGAGCGGATCCGCCAGATCGAGGCCCGGGCGCTGTCCCGGCTGCGGCACCCGTCGGCCGACGTCGGCGCCCGCGACCTGCTCGCCGGCTGACCGACCCGACTCCGATCACGTTCGAGGCCCCGGCATCGCCGGGGCCTCGTCGCGTGGTCGACCCGTCATTGACCTCGGCCGCGGCCCACCGTGGAGCGCCGGAGGGTGCGGGGCGCGGGCTACAGGGCGGCGAACGTGCGGTTCACCGTGTTGGTGACCGCAGTTCTGAACACGTCGGCGATGTTGGTGGAGGCGGGCGTGGCCGACACCGAATAGGAGAGGATCACCCGCTCGACCTGAATGGCCACGAGGGCCACGTTGAGATCGTCGGTGGAGCCGTCCTTCAGCTCGAGCGAGAGCACGCCCTCGTAGGAGAGCTGGCTGGTGGCGACGTCGCCGAGGTCGGTCTGCTCGAGGGTGAGGGTGACGTCGACCACCTGCCTGCGTAGGTCGGGGTCGGCCTTGACCTGCAGCTCGGTGCGCTTCTGGAGGACGTCTTGGAGGCAGTCGGCCGTGCTCGACGCGCCGAGGGAGTCCATCAGCCTGGTGGCGACGGCCTCGCTCTTGTGCACGTAGGAGACGTTGCTCAGATCCTCGGAGCCGGTCTCGAACTGGTCGGACTCGGCCTTGGTCGCGGCTTCGTTGGCCGCCTGGAACTTCACGAAGCCGCTGCAACCCTTCGTGCGACGCGCCAGGGCGAGGGTCTTCTTCGCGCCCGACCGGTCCTGGGGCGACGCGGTGAACGTGCGGGGCACGTCGCTCGCTTCGATGATCCCCGCTTCGGCGATCGCCTTGTCGTTGGAGCCGGCGGAGGCCGGGCCGGCGCCGGCGGTGACGCCGAAGGCGGCGAGGGACAGGGCGATGACGACGAACACGGAGCGCTTCATGTTCGGAGACGATAGGGGGCGGCGGTGCGGCGGACCTTCTCCTCACCCCGGAATCCGTCGATCGCCGGGGATTCAGGCCGGAAGTCCCGGATCGGGCGTTCGGGATGGGCCGGAGGGTCGTCGTCGCGTAGACTCTCGGGTTCCACCTGCGCTCGTAGCTCAATGGATAGAGCATCTGACTACGGATCAGAAGGTTGGGGGTTCGAATCCCTCCGAGCGCGCCAAAGTCGCAGGTCACAGCGTTGCGGCTGACGTCTCCGGGATTTCTCTCGCCACTTGGTCATCTCTTGGCACTCCGACGGGCTTACGTGCTCGAGGAGGAGTGCCATGCGAGGAAGCATCCAGAAGCGGGGCCGGCAGAGCTGGCGCGTGAAGGTCTACGTCGGGCGTGATGCCGGCGGCGTGAAGCGGTACGTGTGTCGGACCGTGCGGGGCACCCGCCGTGATGCCGAGCGTGAGCTCGCGCGGGTGCTCGTGGAGGTCGGCGAAGGGCGCCACGCGACCGCGGCACCGATGTCGTTCGACGAGCTGCTCGACCGGTGGCTCGACGTGAAGCGCCGCACCGTCGAGGCCAACACGATGGCGTCGTACGAGTGGATCGCTCGGCGCTACGTGCGGCCGGCGCTGGGTCACCGGCGGGTCGCGACGCTGCGGGCACTCGATCTCGACGACCTCTACGCCGAGCTGCACGCCCGGGGCCTGGCGCCCCGGACGGTGCGGATCTGCCACACCGTGGCGCGTCAGTCGCTCGAGCAGGCGCGCCGCTGGGGGCTGATCGCGCGGAACCCGGCGGTGGACGCCACGCCACCGCCGCAGCGACGGCGCGAGATCACCCCGCCGACGGTCGCGCAGGTACAGGCGCTCATCGCGGCGGCCGACGCCGAGGACCCCGACTTCGGCGTGTACCTATGGGTGCTCGCGGCAACGGGCTGCCGGCGGGGTGAGGCGTGCGCGCTGCAGTGGACCGACGTCGACCTCGAGCGCGGCGAGGTGGCGATCCGTCGGTCGATCGCGCACGTGGGCGACGCGCTGCGCGAGAAGGACACCAAGGTCCACCAGGGCCGGCGCCTGGCGATCGACGAGGCGACGGTGGCGCTGTTGCGCGCGCACCGGCTGCGGGCGCGTGAACGGTGGCTCGCACTGGGTGAGCGGATGCCCGACGACGCGTTCCTGTTCGGCGATGCTGACGGCCGTCCGTGGCGTCCGGACGTGTGCACGAACCGGTTCACCCGGCTGCGGGCGGGGTTGGGGTTGCACCGCGTGCGGTTGCACGACCTGCGCCATTTCGTGGCGACCGCGCTGGGCGAGGCGGGGCACCCGATCGCGACGATCAGCGGCCGGCTCGGCCACGGCGACAAGGCCA
Source organism: Actinomycetota bacterium (assembly GCA_016870245.1). GTDB lineage: Bacteria > Actinomycetota > Acidimicrobiia > IMCC26256 > PALSA-555 > CAIUKV01. Next base: position 4,417 of record VGCA01000157.1, read on the forward strand.
CGACGTTGAACATCTACACGCACGCGTTCCCGGCCACCGACCAGCGTGCGGCCGCCTACCTCGGAAGCCTGCTCGCCGGCGATCACCGACCCGCGGCGCACGGTGGCTGAACACGCTCAGCGTTGCCGCGAATCGACAGGTCCAGCGATCACACATTTACAGGTTCCCCTACGGGGAACCTGTCGGACATCCCGCGCGACGTCACGTTCGCCGATTCGACCACGCAGCGTCGTGGACCAGATGGACCGATGGCCGCGACCTTTCGGCTCGCTCAGGGGCTTACATGGGCATGACCAACAACCAGCCCCTCACCCTCACCGTCGAGCAAGCCGCTCAGGTCCTCGGCATCGGCCGCTCGACGGCGTACGAGCTCGTCCGCTCCGGCGACCTCAAGCACATCCGCCTCCGCCGACGCATCGTCGTCCCCGTCGCGCACCTCGCCGAGCGCCTCGGCGTCGACCGTGATGCCATCCGGACTGCGCTGGCTCCGGTTGCCGAACCTGAGCCAGTCCGTCCAGTTAGTGCGACGCGTTCGAACAGGTCGCCCAGTCGGCCGGGGCTAGGAACGTCTAACGCGGCGCCGACGCTCTTCTGACGCTTGAGTCGGCTCGGACCCGGCTACGAGAGAAGCCTGTCACGTCAGTTCGGTTGTCATGGGAGCGCGCCCGATCGGCGCAACGGGAGCGCCGTGGGTAATTGTCGACTAGGAAGAGGGACTAGTCGATGACCTCGTCACCAAGTTCTAGGCGCAGCAGCCGAAAGCGTGCCTGCCCAGCGCGCCGAGTGGGAGTTGCGGACCCTGTCTGAGAAGCGTGATCGCCTCATCAAGGTCGTCGAGGAGAAGGGTCTGCTGGAGCTTTCCGCCCCAGTCGAACTTGCTTCGGGCGACCACAGCCGCTTCTTCGTCGACGGCAAGCGTGCGCTAGCCAGCGGTGCTGATCTTCGGCTCGCTTGCGAGACGATCATCGAGATCGCGAACGAGAATGGCATTGAGTTCGATGCGGTGGGAGGTCTTACCCTTGGCGCCGACCAGTTCGCCCACGGAGTTGCGCTGATCAGTGGCTGTGAGTGGTTCGTCGTGCGTAAGGCTCCGAAGGGGCGCGGTACGAACCAGCGGATTGAAGGCAGTCGCCTTGATGCGGGGACTCGAGTCCTTCTTGTTGACGATGTCGTCACTCGTGGCGGATCAATCGAACAGGCTTACGACGTGATTCGCGAAGAGACAGGTGCGACTGTGACTGGGGCGATCACGCTCGTAGATCGAGGCTCGGACGCCGCGCGTTCCTTCTTCAAGCGCGTCGGCATTCCCTACTGCCCGCTCGTTACCCACGATGAGCTGGGTATCCCGGCGGTGGGCAGTGAACATTTCGAGCCTGCAGCTACTAGCTGACGAGGGCCTCAACGCGATCGACGGCGATCTCCACGACCTAGTCGAATGGTGCTGGGACTGGGGAGTCGCAACGGGGGACGCTCGCTACAGCGTGATGTGGCGCGTGCTGCGTGAAGTCGATGAGTGGTGGGATCGGGACTGGCTCGACCCCGGCGGCCACACCGAGGGGATGCTGCACCTCCGCGCGGTGTGGAGCCGTGAGGCGCCGGCGGCGAGCGCCGAGCTCGTCCCCCTCGCAGAGCTCCGGGGCCGGCTCCCGGGGGACCATCCCGTGGTGAGCCCGGCCGAGCGGGCCGAGGCGCTCCGGCAGCGCCGCCGCGCGGCGCAGCGACGTTTCTCACGCTGACTGTGCGCCGCGCGACGCGGGGGAAGGCTCCGGCTTCCGATGAAGCCTCTGATGGGCAACCGAGCGATGATCGTCGGCGGCACACGCGGCGACGAGGGCAGGCATGACCGAGGCGCGTCACCATCATCCCGATCTCACGCTCATCGCCGCGTTGCTCCCGCGCGGCGGTGGCCGAGTGCCGAAGAAGGTGAACCGGCGCTTCGATCGGTTCCTGCTCGAGCTCCCTCGCAAGGGGGTCCGCATCGAGCGAACCGGCGAGGCCTCGGTCCGCCTCTACGAGGGCGAGCACCGGCAACGGCCGAGTCCCGCGTTGCTCTGGATACACGGCGGTGGATATGTGGGCGGGTTCGCCGCGATGGATGACAGCTTCTGTCGCGCGGTGGTGAAGGAGCTGGGGATCGTCGTCGCGAGCGTCGAGTACCGGCGCGCGCCCGAGCACCCGTTTCCCGTTCCGCTCCACGACTGCCACGACGCGCTCGAGTGGTTGGCGCGCCGCGACAACGTCGATCGTTCGCGCATCGCGGTCGGCGGCGCGAGTGCGGGCGGAGGGCTGGCGGCCGGGCTGGCGCTGCTCGCACGCGAACGCGGTGTGGTGGCCCCGCGATTCCAGCTCTTGTCCTACCCGATGCTCGACGATCGGACCGTGCTCCGCAGTGACATCGACGAGACCCACTTCCGCCTCTGGAACAACGCCAAGAACGCGTACGGATGGGCGCACTATCTCGACGCAGAGCCCGGTTCGGACTCGATCGACGCGCTCGCGGCACCCGCACGCGCGCTCGACCTCGCCGGACTCCCCGACGCGTGGATCGGGGTCGGTACCCGTGACCTCTTCTACGACGAGGACGTCGAGTACGCGAACCGACTTCGCGCGGCCGGGGTGGACGCGGAG
>VGCA01000158.1 GCA_016870245.1 Actinomycetota bacterium
CGAGCACCTCGACCGGGGCCTGCAGGTACACGACCGCGTCGGGCGTGAGCCCGGCCGTCGCGAACTCGTTGATCGTCGCGATGGCGTCGAAGCCCAGGCCCCGGGCGCCGCCCTGGTACGCGAGCGACGAGCCGACGAAGCGGTCGCTCACCACCCAGGTGCCCGCGGCGAGGTTCGGCCGCACGACGGTGTCGACGTGCTCGGCGCGGTCGGCGGCCATCAGGAGCGCCTCGGCCCGGGCCGACACCGCGTGGTCGCCGCCGAGCAGGACCCGGCGCAGCGCGCGACCGAGATCGGTGGCCCCCGGCTCGAACGTCGCCTGCACGTCGATGCCCCGGGTCATCAGGGCCCGCACGAGGCGTTCGGCCTGCGTGCTCTTGCCGCAGCCGTCGCTGCCTTCGAGCACCACGAAGCGCCCTGGCGCAGGCATGCTCACGACTCCCGCACCTGGCCCTCGCTCATGCGGCCGCGTCTCCGGCGACGTCGCCACGCGCCGCGTCGTCGAGTGCATCGGCGCGCTTCATCGACCAGCGGGCGTAGAGACCGGCGGCCAGCGTGATCCCGCCGCCGAACCACAGGGCGATCCGCACGCCCGGGAACGAGTAGTCGACCTGACCGAGCGACACCACGCCGACGTTGCCCAGGTCGTTGACGATCCAGTCCCACAGATCGGCCCACAGCGGCGAGATCACGAGCGCGACGAGGAGGCACATGCGGATCACGGTGTAGAGCGTGGCGAAGATGCGGCCCCGCAGGTCGTCGGCCACCGTCTCCTGGAGCACGGTGAAGCCGGTGACGTACGACGTGCCCGCGCACGCGCCCACGAACGCGACCGCGAGCGCGGCGGGGAACAGCGCCGAGAGCGTGGCGGCGATCATCAGGAACACGCCGGTGCCCATGACCGCGAAGTCGAACACCGTCTCGCGCGGGATCCGCTTCTGCACGAACAACAAGAGGATCACCCCGGTCGCCGCGCCGAAGCCGAGCGCGCTCATCAGCACGCCGAAGGTCGCGGCATCGCCGCCGATCCCGGCCTTGGCGAACACCGGCCCGAGGGGGATCATCGCGCCGCCGCCGATGAGCCCGATGCCCAGGCCGACGATCACGCCCCGCACCCGGGGCTCGTGCGCGATGTACCGGAGACCCTCCTTCACGTCGCGCACCGTCTCGGAGATCTTCAGCTTGTCGCCCCGGGCCGTGGGCCCGCGCGGGATGGGCAGGCTGAAGACGATCACGGCCGACGCGATGAACGTCCCCGCGTCGAAGAAGAGGGCGAGCGCCTCCTGGTCGACCTCGAGCGAGTGCAACGCCCCGAAGCCGCCCAGCCACGCGGCGAGCGCGGCGAGCAGCGAGAAGATCACCGACGCGATCGGAAAGGTGCCGTACGACGCGACCAGCGACAGCGTGTTGGCCGACGCGAGCTGGTCGGTGTTGACGAGGTTCGGCACCGACGCGTCCTTCGCCGGACCCCACAGGAGCGTGAACACCTCGAGCAGCAGGCTGACGATCACGAGGGCGAACAGCGTGCTGACGAAGGGCAGCAGGACCAGCAGGCCGGCCCGCCCGACGTCGGACACCACCATGACCAGCCGACGGTCGAAGCGGTCGATGAGCACGCCGCCGATGGTGCCGAGGAAGAACCCGGGGATCACGCGGGCGAGCATCACGAGGCTCACCGCGGCGCCCGAGTTGTCGGACACGCGCGCGGCGATCGCGAGGATCGCGATCAGACCGATCCAGTCGCCGGTGCTGGAGATGACCTGCGCGGTCCACAGCCGCCGGTACGGCTTCGTGCCGAAGACGCGCAGGGTCGCGGGCGGGACCGGCGCGTCGTCCGGGCGGTTCGGGATGAACGGTGCCTGGTCGTTGCTCACCTGGGCGTCAGCCTAGAACCGCTCCCGCCGGGTCCGGGGCCCCGACGGCTGGGCGATCAGGCGCCGGGGGTCCCCGTGGTCGCCTGGCGGACGAGGGCGGCGTTGGCCGCCTTCCCCTCCTCGGTGGCCGCCTTCTTGGTCGCCGCCTTCTTGGTCGCCGCCTTCTTGGTGGTGGCCTTCTTGGTGGTGGCCTTCTTGGCCGGCGCCTTGCGCTTGGCCGAGGTCTTCTTCGTCGCGCCCTTCTTGGCCGGACGCTTCGACGGGCCCCGGGCCTCGCGCTCCTTGAGCAGCTCGATCGCCTGCTCGACGCCGAGCTCCTCGGGGACGACCCCGCGGGGGAGGCTCGCGTTGGTGGTGCCGTCGGTGACGTAGGGACCCCACCGGCCCTCGAGCACCCGGACCGGGGCACCCGACTCGGGATGGGCGCCCAGGTCGGCGAGGGGCGGCTTGGGCGTCCCCCGGCCGCGGCCCCGCTTCGGCTGGGCGAAGATCGCCTCGGCCTCGGCGAGGGTGACCGAGAAGATCTGGCGCTCCAACTCGAGGCTGCGGGTGTCGGTGCCCTTCTTGAGGTAGGGGCCGTAGCGCCCGTTCTGCGCGGTGACCTCCGCGCCGTCGAGCTCGCCGACGACCCGGGGGAGCGCGAGCAGGGCCAGCGCGTCGTCGAGGGTGACCGAGTCGGGGGTCATGTCCGCGAACAGCGACGCCCGCTTGGGCTTCTCCCCCTTGGTCCCCGGCTCCAGCTCGCCCAGCTGCACGAACGGCCCGAAGCGACCGGTGAGGGCGAGCACGGGGAGACCCGTCCCCGGGTCGTCGCCCAGCACCCGCGGGCCGGCCGCACCGGCGGCGATCAGCTCGGCGGCCCGCTCGAGGGTCAGCTCGTCGGGGGCCAGCTCGGCCGGCACCGGACCCTTCTCGTCGCCCCGCTCGACCGTCGCGCCGTTGCTCCACACCCGCACGACGATCTCGCGGCCCTCGGCGTCGGTACCGATCGTCACGGCGTTGACCACGGCCGGGTCGATCGTGGCGAGGTGGTCCTCGTCGGTCAGCTCGCGCAGGCCCGCCTGGCCGTTGCCGAAGTAGAAGGCGTGGAGCCACTTCTCGGCCTCGCCCTCACCGCGGGCGACGGTGTCGAGGGCCTCCTCCATCGTGGCGGTGAAGTCGTAGTCGATGAGGTGGGGGAAGTGCCGCTCGAGCAGCTGCACCTTGGCGAACGCGGTCCACGACGGGACGAGCGCGCTCCCCTTCTTCCACACGTACTCGCGCCGCAGCAGCGTCTCGATCACCGCGGCGTAGGTGGACGGTCGGCCGATGCCGCGCTCCTCGAGCTCCTTCACCAGGCTGGCCTCGGTGTAGCGCGCGGGCGGCTGGGTGGTGTGGCCGGCCGCCTGGAGCGCACGGCAGGCGAGCACGTCGCCCTCGGCGAGCGGGGGCAGGACGACGTCGCGGTCCTCGAGGTCGGCGTCGGGGTCGTCGGACCCCTCGACGTACGCCATGAGGTAGCCGGCGAACTCGATCGTGCGCCCGGTGGCCTGGAAGGTCACCGGCGTGCCCGCGCTGCCGGTCGCGTCGAAGCGCACGGTGACCCGGCGAATGCGGGCGTCCTCCATCTGGCAGGCGATCGTGCGCTTCCAGATGAGGTCGTAGAGCGTGGCCTCGTCGGACGTCACCTGACGGGCGACATCGTCGGGGTGGCGGAACCGGGCGCCGGCGGGTCGGATCGCCTCGTGGGCCTCCTGGGCGTTCTTCACCTTGCCCCGGTACGACCGGGGCGACTTCGGGAGGAACTGCTCGCCGTAGCGGGCCCGGATCTCGGACCGGGCCGCGGTCACCGCCTCCGACGACAGGTTCGTGGAGTCGGTCCGCATGTAGGTGATGAAGCCGTTCTCGTACAGCCGCTGGGCGATGGCCATCGTGCGCCCGGAGCTCCAGCGGAGCTTGCGGCCCGCCTCCTGCTGGAGGGTGGAGGTGATGAACGGGGCCTTCGGGCGCTCCGTGGTGTCGCGCGACTCCACCGAGGCGACGCGGTACGACCGGCCGTCGAGCTCGGCGACCAGCGCGTGGGCGGCGGCCTCGTCGAGGTGCACGACCTCGTCGGCCTTGGTGAGCCGGCCGGTGTCGGGGTCGAAGTCGCGACCGCTCGCCACCCGCTTCCCCTGCACCTGGACGAGGGACCCGGGGAACGCGGCGGCCTCGTCGGACGCGTCGGCCGCGGCCCCGGCGAAGACGCCGTCGAGGTCCCAGTAGCCCGCGGCCCGGAACGCCATGCGGGCGCGCTCGCGATCGACGACGAGGCGGGCGGCCACGCTCTGCACCCGCCCGGCCGACGTGGCGCCGCCGGCCCGACGCCGCATCACCAGCGACATCTCGTAGCCGTAGAGCCGGTCGAGGATCCGCCGGCCCTCCTGGGCCTCGACGAGCTTCATGTCGAGGTCGCGCGAGTTCTCGATCGCCTCCTCGATGGCCTCGCGGGTGATCTCGTGGAAGACCATCCGCTTGACCGGCACCTTCGGCTTGAGGACCTCGAGCACGTGCCACGAGATGGCCTCGCCCTCGCGGTCCTCATCGGTCGCGAGGTAGACCTCGCTCGCCTCCTTCAGCGCGGTCTTGAGCATCCGGACGTGCTCCCTGGAGCCGTCGGGGACCACGTAGATGGGCTGGAAGTGGTCCTCGACGTCGATCCCGAGCCGGCGCACCTGCGGGTTGGTGACCGCCTTCGGCACCTCCTTGGCGCTGCGGGGCAGGTCGCGGATGTGGCCGTAGCTGGCGCGGACCGTCACCCGGTCGCGACCGAGGAAGCCTTCGATGGTCTTCGCCTTGGCCGGCGATTCGACGATCACGAGCGGCTTGGCCACGGAGTTCCTCGGGAGTTGCGAACGGGATGCGCGGGCCGGTCAGTCTGGCCGCGGGGCGCGACCGACCGGGCAATCGGGACGGGAGTGATTCCACGCCGAGCGCACCGCTGTCAAGCGGGTGGCGCGTTCGTCCAGGTCAGGAGGGGTGCACGGCAGCCGCGACCCGGACCCGATGCCCGGGCGCGACCTGCGTCAGTCCGGGTCGGGGAGGTCGCCGGCCTTGGCGAGTCGCGGCTTGAGGAAGCGGGTCCAGACGAACCAGGCGACGAGGACGATGATGCCCAGGATCACGGCCCACTGGAGGATGCCGACGACGTCGCCGACCTCCTCCCAGCGCCGACCGAGGATCGCGCCCGCACCCACCAGCGCGATGTTCCACGCGAGGCTGCCGATGGCCGTGTACACGGTGAACGGCACGAACGGCATCCGTCGGAACCCGGCCGGGATCGACACGATCGAGCGCACGAGGGGCACGCAGCGGCCGAGCAGCACCGCGGCATTGGCCCGCTTGTCGAACCACGCCTCGGCCCGCTCGAGATCGCGCTCCTTGACCCCGAACCAGCGGCCCCTCGCCACCACGAAGCGGTGCAGGCGGTCGGGGCCGATCCACGCGGCAATGCCGTAGAGGATCCACGCGCCGACCACCGACCCGACGGTCGCCGCCAAGATCATCAGCACGACCTCGGGGGCACCCCGCTGGCCGGCCCAGAAGCCGGCGAACGGCAGGACGACCTCCGAGGGGATCGGAGGGAACACGCTCTCGAGCGCCACGAGGAAGGCCACGCCGGCGTAGCCGATCGCCTCGATGACGTCCGAGACCCACTGACTGAGATCACCGAGCACGAGGAGGACGGCCCTTCGCCGGGGGTCGGGTACGGCCGGTCAGGATATCGGGCGGAGTCCCCGAAGGACGGGTTCGCCGGGCCGATCGGCCACGAGGGCCGACCCGTCCGGGCTCGGAGCCCATCGTCGTACCATGCGCGGGTCCGGCTCGCCCGAGCGGATCCCCACGGAGGACCCATGGCCGACGACGCGCCCTTCTTCTACGACATCGCCGAGATCCCGGCGGCGTCGATCGCCCAGATGGTCGAGGGCATGGAGATGCCCGAGGCCGACCGTCACCGGCTCTACGACGTGTTCGGTCGCGACCTGATGACCAAGGTGATCCTCCAGTCGCCCACCCTGTCGGTGTTCCACGAGGAGGCCCAGCCCGGCGAGCGGGTGAAGCCCCACCGCCACGGCACGCACCAGATCACCTACGTGCTGCGCGGCTCGCTCCACTACGGCAACCGGGTGACGAGCGCCGGGATGGGGTACTACAGCCCCGACCGCCCGTATGCCTGGACGGCCGGTGACGACGGCGCCGAGTGGATCGAGATCCACGCGGGCCAGCCGACGCTCTACGCCGACGACTGAGCCGCGCCGGTACCTGCCCGGCGTCCGCCAGGAGTCGGGGACGCTCCGCGCGAACCGTCGCCGCTCACGACGGCGCGTCGCCCCGCCACGCCGGATAGCCGACGAGGTTGGGGCGGTCGAGCACCCAGGTGTCGAGGTCGGCGCCGATCTCGGCGGTGATGAGCGCCTCGAGTCGCGTCGAGCAGTCGCCGACGAGGTCGGAGTGGGCCGGGTCGGCCGCGAGGTTCACCGTCTCGTCGGGATCGGTCTCGCGGTCGTAGAGGACGACGTCGTTGTGCGCGAACAGCGACTCGAGATCGGTGGGCCGGTTGGGCTCGAGCGGCGAGAAGTACCGACCGAACGTGTAGCGGGCGTCGGTGTAGCCGCGCAGGAAGCCCCGCTTGCGGAAGTCGGGCCGCAGCTCCCCCGACACCAGCCGGTCGGCGGCGGTGGGGTCCTCGAACGCCCGCCAGAAGTCGGCGTCGAGCCCGATGACCGTCTCCACCGCCGTGAGCACGCCCTCGCGCACCGCGCCGCCGGTGAGGGCGGGGACCAGTGAGCGACCCGGCAGGTCGGGCGCCTCGACCCCGGCCAGGTCGAGCAGGGTGGGCACGAGGTCGACCGCCGACGCGAGCGCGTCGGTGGCGGTGCCGCCCGGGAGGTCGGGGTGCGCGATCACGAGCGGCACGTGGAAGTTCTCGTCGTAGACGAAGTTGGCCTTCTGGCGCAGCCCGTGGCTCCCGGCCATCTCGCCGTGGTCGGCCGTGAACACCACCACGGTGCGGTCGGCCTGCCCGCTCGCGACCAGCGCGTCGAGCACCAGCGCGATGCTGCGGTCCACGTCGCGCAGGCAGTTCAGGTAGAACTCGAGCCCCGCGCGCCAGTGCTCGTCGTCGGCCACCGGCCCGAAG
>VGCA01000159.1 GCA_016870245.1 Actinomycetota bacterium
AGACCGCTGCGTCGGCCGCGCCCGCGGCCGCGACCGCCGCGCCGGCCACGCGCCGCTCGGTCCAGGTGCCCGTGTGGGCGCTCGTCGTGGTGACCGTGCTGGTCGTCGGCGTCGGAGCGTTCTTCGTCGGGCGGGCGACCGCGCCGTCGTCGGGGGACTCGGGGCCCCAGACCCTGGCCGAGGCGGTCGAAGAGACCGCGGCCGGGGAGATGGAGCTCGGCGACTTCGACGTCCGCACCCTGCTCCGGGCCCTCGCCGAGAACGACGACCTCGACCTCGGGACGCTCGGTGACATCATCCTGGGCCAGGGCGGCCGCAACTAGCCCACCCGTGGTGGTGGGCGGCGCGCGGCGCCCCGGCGTCGTGGCCGTCCGCCCTGCCGGGGTCGTCGGGGGCCGAATGGGTGGTGCTTTACACCGGCGGCAGAATGGGCCCGTGCACGCGGCCGCACTGCGCTTCGACCTCCACGTCCCGGAGAGCCGGTCGCTCAAGGTGAAGCGCGCCGCGATCCGTCCGATCGTCGACGGCCTGCGCCACCGCTACCACTGCTCGGTCGCCGAGACGGGCTACCAGGACCAGTGGCAGCGGGCCGAGATCGGGATCGCGCTCGTCGCGGCCAGCGACGGCCACCTCCGCGAGCAGATCGACACCGTCGAGCGATTCGTCATGGGCGCGGCCGACGTCGAGGTCCTCGAGGTCGAGGTCGTCCACGTCGATGCCGAAGGGACGCTGGAACCGTGACCCGCCGCAGCTCGCAGCCCCGCAAGTACCCGCGCACCGCCCGCATCAACGAGGTGGTGCGCGAGGCCCTCGCCGAGGAGCTGGAGCGGATGAGCGACCCCCGGCTCTCGATGGTCACCATCACCGGGGTCGACGTCACCCGCGACCTTCGCCACGCGAAGGTTTACTATGCGGCGCTCGGTCGGCACGACGACGAGATCGAGGTGGCACTCCGCAAGGCGGCTCCCCATCTCCGGGGAGTGCTGGGGCGCCAGGTGCGACTGAAGTACCTGCCCGAGCTGGAGTTCATCCTCGATCCCGCCATCGAGCAGGGCCAGCGGGTGGAGGCGATCCTCCGCACCATCAACCAGGACCGGGCCGACGCGCCGCCCACCCCGGCAGACCCGTCGGCCCCCGAGCCGCACCCCGACGGAGAAGAGTGAGTCCATGGGCACCGAGCCGCCGCCCTGCACCGATGCGCTGATCGCCGAAGCGGTCGACGCCGTGCGCGGCGCGCGGCAGATCGCCCTGGCCTGCCACGTCAATCCCGACGGCGACGCGCTCGGCTCGATGCTCGCGCTGCTCCACGTGCTGCGCGCCGCCGGACGCGACGTGGTCGCGTCGTTCCCCACGCCGTTCCGCACCGCGCCGCACTACCGCGACCTCCCCGGCCTCGACCTCCTCGTCGCCCCCGACGACTTCCCGGCCGAGCCCGACGTGATGATCACGTTCGACTGCGGCTCGTTGTCGCGCCTGGGCGACCTCGAGCCGGCCGCCAAGGGCGCCCGGCAGCTCGTGGTGATCGACCACCACATCTCCAACCAGTGCTACGGCACGATCAACCTGGTGGACCCGAAGGCCGCGGCCAGCGGTGTGGTCGTCCAGACCCTGATCGACGCGCTCGAGCTCCCGCTCAACCGGGACGCCGCGGTGTGCCTCTACGCCGCGCTCATCTGCGACACCGGCCGCTTCCAGTACGAGACGACGACGCCCGAGGTGTTCGACCTCGCCCGGCGGCTCACCGAGTTCGACGTCCCGATCACCGAGCTGTCGCGCTCGCTGTTCGAGGAGCACCGCTTCGCCTACCTCCAGCTGCTCGGTGAGGCCCTCGCCCACGCCGAGCTGGTGCGCGAACGCCACCTGGTGTGGACCGCGGTCACCCAGGACATGCTCGGCCGGCACGGGGTCACGATCGACGAGGTCGAGGGCCTCATCGACATCCTCCGGCGCACCGCGGAGGCCGAGGTCACGTGCGTGCTGAAGGAGGAGGAGGACGGCACCATCCGGGTGAGCCTCCGCTCCCTCGGTGGGATCGACGTCCGGCGGGTCGCCGAGGCCCACGGCGGCGGCGGTCACCGGTTCGCCGCGGGCTTCAGCTCCGACCAGGACCTCCCGACGGTGGTCGCGCGCATCACCGCCGCGCTCTGATCCCGGCGACCGGTCGCGCCCCGCTGTGCACTCCGGCCTGGTCGTCGTCGACAAGCCCGCGGGCTGGACCTCCCACGACATCGTGGCGAAGCTGCGCAAGGTCTACGGCCAGAAGAAGGTCGGGCACGCGGGCACCCTCGACCCCGGCGCCACCGGGGTGCTGCTCGTGGGGCTCGGCGCCGTCACCCGGCTCCTGCGCTTCCTCCAGGAGACCGACAAGGAGTACCGGGGCACCGTGGTGTTCGGCGTCGCGACCCACACCCTCGACGCCGCGGGCGACGTCGTCGCCGAGCAGCCGATGCCCGTCACCCGCGCGCAGGTGGAGTCCGTGGTCCCGCGGTTCCTCGGCGACATCGAGCAGGTGCCGCCGATGGTGTCGGCCATCAAGGTCGGCGGTCGGCGCCTCCACGAGATGGCGCGCGCGGGGGAGGAGGTCGACCGGCCGCCCCGCCCGGTGCACATCGAGCGGATCGTCGTGGAGGACTTCGTGCCCGGCGACCACCCCGTCGCCACGATCCACGTGGAGTGCGGGAGCGGCACCTACATCCGGTCGCTCGCCGCCGACCTCGGCGCCGCGCTCGACGGCCCCGCGCACCTCGGATCGCTGCGGCGACTCCGGGTCGGCGCGTTCACCGAGTCCGACGCGGTGCCCCTCGACGCCGTGGAGGCCGACCCGGCGGCCGCGCTGATCGGCCCGGCCGACGCGATGCGGGCGCTGACCCGGTTGGCGGTCGATCCCGAGGCGGCCGCGCTCGTCTCCCACGGCTCGACGCTCCCCGAGGCGCTCGCGTCACCCGGCGCGCCCGGGCCGTTCGCCGTGGTCGACGCCGCTGGGGGACGGCTGCTCGCCGTCTACGAGCGGCGCGGCGCGTCGCTGCGACCCGCGGTCGTGATCCCTGCCGATGCCTGACCCGTGGGGGCGTCCAGGGGGTCGCCACCCGGGCCGGACCGGGCGCCGGCGCCGGTTCGCGGCACAATGACGGCGATGGAGGTCACCCCGCTCGACGAGTTCATGGCGCGCGCGGAAGGCGCGGTCGTCACCATCGGCGCGTACGACGGCGTCCACCTGGGCCACCAGGCGGTGCTGCGGCTGGTGCGCGAGCTCGCGACCGCTCGGGGCCACGAGGCGGTCTGCGTCACCTTCGACCGCCACCCCGCCGAGGTCGTCCGGCCGAAGTCGGCGCCCAAGCAGCTGACCGCCCTCGAGCAGAAGGTCGAGCTGCTCGCCGCTACCGGCTTCGTCGACCGCACCTGCGTGGTCCACTTCGACGAAGCCCGCTCCAAGGAGGCCGCCGAGGACTTCGTGCGCGACGAGCTCGTCGGCCGCCTCGGCGCCCGGCTGGTCATCGTCGGCGCCGACTTCCACTTCGGCCACCGCCGTCACGGCAACGTCCGGCTGCTCGAGCAGATGGGCGCCGAGCTCGGCTTCGAGGTGCTCGGCCTCGGGCTCGTGCCCATCGAGGGCGAGCACAGCGGGCTGCCGTACTCGTCCACCGAGATCCGCCGGCTGGTCTCGGTGGGTCGGGTGCGGGAGGCCGCCGCGCTCTACGCCCGGCCGCCGCGCCCCCACGAGGTGTGGGGCACGGTCGAGACCGGTGACCGGCGGGGGCGTGAGCTGGGCTTCCCCACGGCCAACGTCGCGGTGGCGAGCCGCATCTGCCTCCCGGCCGACGGCATCTACGCCGGCACCTACGTGACCCCCGACGGCGTGGAGCGGCCCGCCGCGATCTCGCTCGGCCGCCGGCCCACCTTCTACGAGGCCCAGGAGACGTCGCTGCTCGAGGCCCACCTCCTCGACTTCGACGGCGACCTGTACGGCCAGCCCGCCCGGGTGCGGTTCGTCGAGCGGCTCCGGGGCGAGGAGCGCTTCGACTCGATCGACGCCCTCGTGGCCCAGATGACCGACGACTGCGCCCGAGCCGCCGAGATCGTCCAGGCGCATCTCGCGGGCAGGTAGTCCCGGGCCGGGGCGGTTCCGCAGCGGAACCGCCTCCGGAGATCCGGACCGGCGATTCGTCGGACATCGTGTTCCCTGTCGGGAAGCGCACGGTCCGACGAAGGCAGCCAACCGGCTTCGTCGCCCCGTGAGTCCCGCTGTGCCGGAGGACCAGGCCGCACCGGCCGGCAGCGGGGGTGACCTGGTACCCTTGCGGGCTGCCGACATCCGTCGGCCCTTCTCCCCTCGAAGCAAAGGCTCGAGCTCTCGCATGCCCGACAAGACCGCAACGATCGAGAAGCACCGCCTCCACGAGTCCGACACGGGCTCCCCGGAGGTCCAGGTGGCGATCCTCACCGAGCGGATCAACCACCTCACGGAGCACCTGAAGGTCCACCAGAAGGACCACCACTCGCGCCGTGGGCTGCTGATGCTCGTCGGTCGGCGTCGGCGGCTGCTCGACTACCTCCGGCGCAACGACGTCGAGCGGTACCGGGCGCTGATCGCCGAGCTCGGCCTGCGCCGGTAGGGAAGAGGGACCCGAGGAGCGGATCGTCCGCTCCTCGTCTCGCGTCAGGGCTCCTGGCGTGAGCCAACCGGCGGGCACGCGGTCGGTTGTCAGTCGCGAAGGCCCGGGCCTCCCGAGGGAGCGGTCCGGACCCTGGCAACTGGGAACCGTCCGGGTCCGCCGCCCGAACAAGGAGTTCCCGCATGGCCGAGGCCATTCGCGTTTCCGGGCCTGTCAACGACGACGGCCTCGTGATGTCGTTCGAGACGGGCCGCCTGGCCCAGCTCGCCGACGGTGCCGTGCTCGTGCAGCTCGGCGAGACCACCCTGCTGTCCACCGTGGTCAGCAGCACCCCCCGTGAGGGCATCGACTTCTTCCCGCTGACGGTCGACGTCGAGGAGCGCATGTACGCCGCGGGCAAGATCCCCGGCTCGTTCTTCCGCCGCGAGGGCCGCCCGGGCGAGCAGGCCATCCTCACCTGCCGCCTCACCGACCGGCCGCTGCGCCCGTCGTTCCCTGACGACTTCCGTAACGAGGTCCAGGTCATCGCCACGATCCTCGGCGCCGACCTCGAGAACCCGCACGACATCGCCTCGATCAACGGCGCGTCGGCGGCCCTCATGGTGTCGGGCATCCCGTTCAACGGCCCGATCGGCGCCGTGCGGATCGCGCACATCGACGGTGAGTGGCGGGCCCACCCCACCTACCAGGAGGGCGACACGTCGACCTTCGAGATGGTGGTCGCGGGCCGCAAGCTCCACGACGGCGACGTCGCCATCATGATGGTCGAGGCCGGTGGCACCGAGGTCACCTGGGAGCTCTACGAGAACGGCGCGCCCAAGGTCGACGAGGACGTGCTGGCCGAGGGCCTCGAGTGGTCGAAGCAGTGGATCCTCGCCTCGATCGACCTCCAGCTCGACCTGGTGCGTGCGGTCCAGGAGGCCCGCGGCCCGATCGAGGTCAAGGACTACCAGCCCCGCGTCGACTACCAGCCCGACGCGTTCGACGCCGTGGCCGCCGCGGTCAAGGCCGAGACCAGCGAGGCGATGTTCATCGCCGACAAGAACGCCCGCAACACCCGCCTCGCCGAGATCGAGTCGGGTCTGGTCGCCACCCTCGTGGGCAGCGACGACGCGCCGGGGCAGTTCGCCGGTCGCGGTGGTGAGGTCAAGAAGGCCTTCCGCTCGCTGCAGAAGAAGGTCGTGCGCACCCGCATCGTCGAGGAGGGCGTCCGCATCGACGGCCGCTCCACCTCGCAGCTGCGCCCGCTGTCGGCCGACGTCGACCTCATCCCCACCGCGCACGGCACCGGCCTGTTCCAGCGTGGCGAGACGCAGGTGCTCACGGTGACCACGCTGGGCATGCCCCGCATGGAGCAGATGCTCGACACGATCGGCATCGACGACCGCAAGCGCTACATGCACCACTACAACTTCCCGCCGTTCTCCACCGGTGAGACCGGGCGGGTGGGCTCGCCGAAGCGCCGCGAGATCGGCCACGGCGCGCTGGCCGAGCGGGCGCTCGTGCCCGTGGTGCCCAACGCGATCGAGTGGCCCTACACCTTGCGGGTGGTCTCCGACGTGCTCGCGTCGAACGGCTCCACCTCGATGGCGTCGGTGTGCGGCTCCACGCTGTCGCTGATGGACGCCGGCGTCCCGATCAAGGCCCCGGTCGCCGGCATCGCGATGGGTCTCGTATACCACGATGGCAAGTACGTCACCCTCACCGACATCCTCGGCGCCGAGGACGCGTTCGGCGACATGGACTTCAAGGTCGCCGGCACCCGTGACTCGGTGACCGCCCTCCAGCTCGACACGAAGATCGACGGCCTCCCGGCCGACGTGCTCAAGCAGGCGCTGCACCAGGCCAAGGACGCCCGGATGCAGATCCTCGACGTCATGGAGGGTGCGCTCGCGGGGCCCCGTGACGACGTGAAGGGCACCGCGCCGAAGATCGTCAGCTTCGAGATCCCGATGGACAAGATCGGCGAGGTGATCGGGCCGAAGGGCAAGGTCATCAACACGATCACCGCGGAGACCGGTGCCGACGTGTCGGTGAGCGACGACGGCGTGGTCGGCACGGTGACCATCGGCTCGAAGGAGTCGGCCAACGTCGCCGAGGCCCGGCGCCGGATCGAGCTCATCCTCGACCCGCCGACCGCCGAGCTCGGCGCCGTCTACACCGGCAAGGTGGTGAACGTCACCAAGTTCGGTGCGTTCGTCAACGTGCTGCCCGGCAAGGACGGCCTGCTGCACATCTCCAAGCTCGGCCGCGGCAAGCGGATCGACCGGGTGGAGGACGTCCTCAACCTCGGCGACGAGGTGGAGGTCAAGGTCGACGACATCGACAACTCCGGCAAGCTCTCGCTGAGCCTCGTGGGCGACGAGCCCGAGG
>VGCA01000160.1 GCA_016870245.1 Actinomycetota bacterium
CCGCGGCGGCCGCCGGCGCCGCGCCGCCGCCGGCAGGATCGGCCCCGGCGACCGCGGACCGGACCGACGCGGGCCGCTGCGCCCGGCTCGGGGACCGGATCGCCGAGGTGCCCGGCATCCGGGCCCGCATCCGGCAAGGCCTCGGCGACATCGCCGATCGGCTCGCCGCCGTTCGGCCCGACGCCGCTCGCGCCCGGCTCCGGGAACGGCTCCAGCCGCGGATCGACGCGCTCGCGGCCCTCGACGCGCGCCTGGCCGAGCAGGTCGCTCGGGTCGAGGAGCGCTGCCCCGGCGTCACCTGAGCCCGTCGCCCCGCCCCAGTGGCGGGACCGGGCGACGGCATGATCCAATCGGCCCGTGACCGCCACCGACGACAACGCGTCTACGGACGCGCCGGCGGCGTACACCTACACGCACCGCCAGATCCAGATGGTCCTCGTGGGGCTCATGGCCGGGTCGTTCCTCGCCGCGCTCGACCAGACGGTCGTCGCCACCGCGCTGCCCGAGATCGTGGGTGACTTCGGCGGCGTCGACCAGCTGGCGTGGATCGCGTCGATCTACCTCCTCACGTCCACCGCCGCGATGCCGCTGGTCGGGAAGCTCGGCGACATCTACGGGCGTCGGCTCCTGTTCCAGGTGTCGATCGTCGTGTTCATGGTCGGGTCGCTGATGGCCGGCCTGTCGCAGTCGATGGGGCAGCTGATCGCGTCCCGGGCCGTGCAGGGCCTCGGGGCCGGAGGGCTGGTCGTCCTCAACTTCGGGGTGCTCGCCGACATCGTCGCGCCGCGGGAGCGCGGCAAGTACCAGGGGTACGTGGCGTCGGTGTGGGCGGTGGCCAGCGTGCTCGGTCCGCTCGTCGGCGGCTTCTTCGTCGACAACCTCACCTGGCGCTGGATCTTCCTCATCAACGTGCCGATCGGCGTGGGCTCGTTGCTCGTGGCGTCGGCGTTCATGAAGCTGCCGATCCGGGCCCGCAAGAAGGTCGACATCGACTACCTCGGCGCCGCGTTGCTCGTGGCCGTGATCGTCAGCCTGCTGCTCGTCACGGAGTGGGGCGGCGACAAGTACGCGTGGACCTCGCCCCAGGTGCTCGGGATGATCGCCCTCGGCGGCGTGCTCGCGGCCGCGTTCGTGCTGGTCGAGCGGCGGGCGCCCGATCCGATCATCCCGCCGCGGCTCTTCCGCATCTTCACCGTGCGGATCAGCGCGGCGACCGCCACGGTGTTCGGGATGTTGATGTTCGGCACGATCCTGTTCGTACCGGTGTACTTCCAGATCGTCCGCGGCGACGACGCCACCAATGCCGGGCTGCTGCTGCTCCCGCAGATGATCGGCATCCTCACCGCGACCATCGCGGCCGGACGCCTCACCACGCGGACCGGGCGCTACAAGATCTTTCCGATCATCGGCCTGACCACCATCGCCTGCTCGTACTTCGTGCTCTCGCGCATCGACCCGCAGACCTCGGTGTGGGTGGCGATCTTCTGCATGGTGTTCGCCGGTGCGGGCATCGGGATGACCACGCCCGCGCTGATGCTGTCGGTGCAGAACGTGGTGCCCACCCCCGACGTCGGCGCCGCCACCTCGATGATGACGACCGTGCGCTCCATGGGCGCGTCGGTGGGCGCCGCCGTGCTCGGGGCCGTGCTCACGGGGCGGCTCGACCGCGAGCTGTCGGAGAACCTGGGCCGGGCGGCGCAGAAGATCGACCCGGCGCTGCTCCGGGGCAGTCCCGACCAGATCCAGGCGCTGCCGAAGGCCGTGGAGTCGGGCGTGGTCGAGTCGTTCGCCAACGCGCTGTCGGCGGTGTTCCTCGCCGCGGTCCCGATCGCGCTCGTGGCGCTCATGATCGTCTGCTTCCTGCCGGAGCTGCCGCTGCGCACCCGGTCGGAGATGGTGGAGAACGTCGAGCCGACCCCGCCGTTGGCGTGAGCGGGGCCCCCTCCGGCGTTGGGTCAGTGGCCGAAGGCGGTGGATCCCGTGGTCCAGCCGGCCTTCGCCGCCGCCGCCACGAACGCCGGCTCGTCGCGCAGCTCGGGGGCGAAGTACACGTAGTACCCGGCGGCGACGCTGCGCACCCGCGGCGAGGCGGCCAGCAGCGCGGTGAGGTTGGCGGTCTTCCAGTTGCCCACCCGGTCGAGCGCGTCGCGGGTGACGAAGATCTGCGTGTAGGGCGGGGGCACCTCACGCGGGTCGTCGACCGGCTCCTGGCAGATGTCGAACGACTCCAGGCCCTTCCACTTGTCGAACACGCGGGGGACGAACTTGCGGGTGAGGGTCGTGAAGGTCTTCAGGTAACGGGCGTCGCTGAAGCCGGGCTCGATCGGCTCGACGTAGAGGGCGAGGTGCGTGCCCTCCGGGTCCTCCTCGTAGGTCTCGAGGCTCTGGAGCATCCCCCGGGAGATCCGGAACCCGAGCGGCTTCACGACCGGGTTGTACCGCTTCTGGAGCTTCGCGAGCTGGGGCGGGGGGAGGTCCGGGCCGGCCGCGTGGGCGGGCCGAACGGGCGCGGCGACGAGCACGCTCGCACCGATCGCCACGAGCACGGCGAGGGCGACGAGCCCGAGCCGGCGCGAGGCGCTCACCCGCGGACGACCACCGGCGTGCCGAGCGGCAGCGTCGACGCCAGGCGGGTGACCTTCTCGTTGCTCATGCGGATGCACCCCGCGGTGACGTCCCTGCCGAGCTGCGACGTGTCGTTGTTGCCGTGGATGCCGGTCTGCGCGTCGCCGCCGTTGAACTCCTCGAGCGTCTCGGAGTGGCTCGACAGCCCGTAGGCGTAGGGGCCGTACACCGTGGTGGGGTCGGGTGCCTTGATCAGCACCCGCAGGTAGAACGTGCCCTCCGGCGTGGGGGTCGCAGGTGCGCCGACCGCCACGGTGTCGTCGAGGAACACGGCGTCGCCGTCGTAGACCGTCAGGCGGTTCTCGCTGAGGTCGACCTCGATCCGGAACCGGCTCGGGATGAGCCGGACGTCGGACGCCTTGACCCAGCCGCTGCTGCCGTTGGGGCGGACCGGGAGCAGGATCTTGACCCAGCCGTTGCGCTGGTCATCGGAGTAGAAGACCGAGTTGATCGGGTACTTCTGGGCGACGTCGGTCTCGTAGTACCAGGGGTTCGGGAACTCCTGGACCGGCGTGGTCGCGCCCGGCTCCTTGTAGACGGCGAGGGACGGCACGGTCGCCTGCACGATGTACTCCCCGCGGACCGGCGCCGTGGTGGTGGGCAGCGAGGTGACCTCGCGGGGCGTCTTCTCCTTGGCGAGTGACGGGCCTTCGCCCCCGCCGCAGGCCGTGAGCAGCAGGGCGAGCGCGGCCGAGAGGGCGAGGAGCGGGCGACGGGTCCGGTGCATTGCGGTGGAAGCGTACCGGCGGGGCAGGCCGTTCAGGAGGCGGCGATGCGGGCGCCGATCGCCCGGAGCTGGCGGGTGGCGGAGCCGAGGGTGAGCTCGTCGACCTTTGCCCAGGTGAAGTACCGCCGCAGGGGGTAGTCGACGTCGGCGCCGATGCCGCCGTGGATGTGCTGCGCGGCGTGCGCCACCCGCTGGCCGCCCTCGGCCGTCCAGAACTTGGCGATCGCGACCTCATCGGTGGCGGGGAGCCCCTCCGCGAGCCGCCAGGCGGCCTGCCAGGCGGTGAGCCGGATCGCCTCGGTGTCGATGAAGGCGTCGGCGGCCCGCTGGGAGACCGCCTGGAACTGGGCGATCGACTGGCCGAACTGCTCGCGCTGGGCTGCGTGCTCCGCGGTCATCCTCACGGCCCGGTCGCTCACCCCGGCCTGGATCAGGCAGAGACCGGTGGTCACGTGCTCGGCGATCTCGCGCACCAGGTCGGCGCCGGCGGCCGGGTCGCCGAGCGGCTCCGCCGCCGCGCCGTCGAGCGTCACCGCGTACTGCGGCTCGCCGTTGGTCATGGTGAACCGGGTCAGGGTGACGCCGGGGTCGGACGGGTCGACGAGGAACACGCCCACTCCCACCCCCGCCCGCGCCGGGACGAGCATGCGGGCCGCGAGATGGGCGGCCGGGACGCAGTGCTTGGCGCCGTGGACCCGCCAGCCGTCGACCCCGAGGTCGGCGGTGGTCTGCGGTGCGGCGGGATCGTCGTTCTGAGGCTCCTGCAGCGCGGCGGTGAGGACGATCTCGCCGGTGGCGGCCGGGGCCGCCCACCGGGTGCGCTGCGCGTCGGTGCCGTGGCGGGCGATCGGGATCGCGCCGCCGACGATGCTGGCGAGCACCGGCACCATCGCGACGTGGCGGCCGACCGCCTCGAGCACGACGGCGGTCTCGAGGAAGCCGCCCCCGCCGCCGCCGATGGCCTCGGGGAGCCCGGCGCCGAGCACGCCGGCCTGGCCGAGCGCGTCCCAGCAGGCCCGGTCGAACCACTCGGGCTCGCGCTCGAGCGCGGTGAGGCGCTCCTGGGTGGCGAAGTCGCCGAGGATCTGGTCGGCCAGCTCGCGCAGGGCGATCTGGTCGGCACCGAAGGAGAAGTCGAGGGTCGCCACGTCAGCCGCCTACCGCTTCGCCCGGGGGAACCCGAGCCCGAACATCGAGATGAGGTCACGCTGCACCTCGTTGGTGCCGCCGCCGAACGTCAGCACGAGCGTCCCCTGGTAGGTGGACTCGAGCCGGTCGCGCAGCTGGTCGGCCCGCTCGTCGCGCAACGCCGACTCCGGGCCGATGACCTCCATGAGGAGGTTGTAGGCCTCGAGGAAGAACTCGGTGCCGAACACCTTGGTGGCCGATGCGTCGGCGGGCGACACGTGGCCGACCGTCGCCGACCACGCCACCTTCCAGTTGAGGAGGCGCAGGTACTCGAGGCGGGCCCGCACCCGGGCCAGGTTGACCTGCACCCACTCCTGATCGATCACCCGCCGCCCGTCGGGCAGCGTGGTGGCCTTGGCCCACTCGGTGGTCTCGTTGAGACGCCGCACGACCCAGCCGGCCGGGGCGATCGCGACGCGTTCGTGGTTGAGCTGGTTGGTGACGAGGTTCCATCCGCCGTTGAGCTCTCCGACCAGGTTGCCGACCGGCACCCGCACGCTGTCGTAGTACGTGGAGTTGGTGCGGCCGCCGCCCATGATGCGGATGGGAGTGACCGAGAAGCCGTCGGCGTCGGTCGGGACGATGATGATGGAGATGCCCTTGTGGCGGGGCGCCTCCTGGTCGGTGCGACACGCCAGCCACACGTAGTCGGCGTGCTCGGCGATCGACGTGTAGATCTTCTGGCCGTTGATGACCCACTCGTCGCCGTCGCGGTCGGCCCGGGTGCGCAGCGCGGCGAGGTCGGTGCCGGCGCCCGGCTCCGAGTAGCCGATGGCGAACTGGATCTCCCCGGCGAGGATCTTCGGCAGGAAGAACGCCTTCTGCTCGTCGGTGCCGAAGCGCATGAGCGTGGGCCCGACCGAGTTGATCGTGAGCAGCGGGACGGGCGCGCCCGCCGCGTGGGCCTCCTCGATGAAGATCTGCTGCTCGATCGGGGAACGGCCCTGGCCGCCCCATTCGACCGGCCAGCCGAAGCCGAGCCAGCCGTCGGCCCCCAGCTGGAGGAGCGCGGCGCGGGTGAGGGGACCGGCCGACTCCGCGCCCTCGGCGCGCAGCTCGGGGGTGACGAGCTCGGCGAAGTAGCCGCGCAGCTCGTCGCGAAGGGCCAGGTGTTCGGGGCTGAGTCCGATGTGCACGACGGCATTCTTGTCCACGCGACCGGCACTCCCGCCAGCGGCGGAAGGCGGCGCGGCGGCCGGATTTCCCGTAGCGTCGTGCCGTGGACGAAGCGGGCGTCTGGCAGGGGCTCGGCCTCTACGACCCGGGTGCGCCCGACGCGGAGGAGCGGCTCGCGCTGCTGCGATTCCTCTGCGACCTCGGAGCGACCGACACCGAGCTGGTGGAGGCCCAGCGGCTCGGCCGGCTCGCGGCGTTGGGGGGCGCCCTCGTGCGCCGGGGGAGCGGGCCCTGGTTCACCCCCGAGGAGCTGGCCGAACGCGGGGTGGCCGACGTGGACACCGTGCGCCGCATCTGGCAGGCGGCCGGGCTGCCCCCGGTGCCCGCGGAGTCGCGGGAGCTGTCGTCGCGCGACGTCGGCGCCCTCGAGGCATTCGTCGCGGCGTCGACCGTGTTCGGCGAGGACGAGGTGCTCCAGTTCACCCGGGCGGTCGGCGCGGCGCTCGCCGCGGTGGCCGACGCGTCGCAGGCGCTGTTCGGGCTCACGGTCGCGGGAGACCTGTCCGCCGCGGGTGCGTCCGACCTGGAGTACGCGCAGGCGTTCGCCGAAGGCTCGCAGATGCTCGTCGACGTCGTGCCCGACGTGATGAGCACGTTGTTCCTCCACCACGTCGACCACGCGGTGGACCGGTACCTCGCCGGCGGCGGCGACGAGGTCGGCGCCCGCGTGACGTACCTGGCCATCGGGTTCGTCGACCTGGTGGAGTCGACCGCGATGGTCCACGACCTGCCTGCCGACGACATCGCCGACGCGCTGACCGCGTTCGAGCACCGGGCGACCGAGGTGGTCGCCGCCCACCACGGTCGGGTGGTGAAGACGATCGGCGACGAGGTGATGTTCGTCGCGACCACCGCAGCCGACGCCGTCGAGATCGCCGTTGCGCTGGTGACGTTCGCCGAGGAGCATCCGGCGCTGCGCGGGCTGCGCGGCGGGCTGGCGTGGGGCCCGCTCGTGCGCGGCTACGGCGACTACTACGGGCCGGTCGTCAACCTCGCCGCCCGCGCGGTCAAGGAGGCGCGCCCCGGCGAGGTGCTCGCCGACCTCGAGCTCGTGGGGCAGGTGCAGGCCGCGACCGGTCTGCGGGTGGGTTCGCCCCGCGAGCACGAGCTGCGGGGCTTCGTGGAGCCGGTGGTGCTCTGGCCGGTGGAGCGGCGCGCGCCGGGCCCCG
>VGCA01000161.1 GCA_016870245.1 Actinomycetota bacterium
CTCGGCGCGGTACGCCGCGACGGCGGCCGCGCTGGTGGCATCGTCCCAGCCCCACTCCGGTGCGAGGAGCCGGCCCACCGACTCCGCTGCGGCGGCCGTCGCCGCCCGGTCGAGGATCCGGCAGCGGGTGCGGCGGTCGAGCACGTCGCCCAGGGTCTGCGCCATCTCCTCACGCACGGCGTACACGGCCTCGGCCCGCACGTACGGCAGGCCGGGCACGAGCGGTTCGCCGAGGGTCGGGTCGGCGGCGATCAGCCGGCGCACGGCGGTGGCCTCGGTGCCGTACCGACCGGCGAGGTGACGGTCGAGGGCGGGCGCGTCGGGGGCCGGGGCCCGGTAGCCGCGCGCCCCGGTGAGCGGCAGCTTCTTGGTGCGGCACGACCGGTGCTGCCCGTCGAGCACCTGGTCGACCTGGTCGATCGTGTCGCGCGCCATCGCCCGGTAGGTCGTGAGCTTGCCGCCAGTGATGGTGACCACGCCGGCACCCGAGACGCGGATGCCGTGGCGGCGGGACAGGTCGGCGGTCTTCTCCGACGGGGCCGTCGCGAGGAGCGGGCGCAGCCCGGCCCAGGTGGCGATGACGTCGTCGGGGGTGAGCGGGTCGACGAGCGCCGAGTTGACCGCGCGCAGGAGGTAGTCGACGTCGTCCGCGGTGCACTGCGGGTCGTCGACGTCGCCGTCGTAGTCGTCGTCGGTCGTGCCGATGTAGGTGACGTCGCCCCACGGGATGACGAAGACGGCGCGACCGTCGAACGGCACCGGCACGAACATCGCGATCTCGTTGCGCACGCGGTCCCACGGCACCGTGATGTGCACGCCCTTGGCGGGCCGCAGCGTCGCGGCGTGGGCGCCCTCGTCGAACGCGCGGATGTCGTCGGCCCAGACGCCGGCGGCGTTGACGACGGCCCGCGCCCGCACCTCGATCTCGCGCCCCTCGGCGCTCACCCGTACTCCCGTCGCGCGGCCCGACGCGCTCTTCGTGATCGCCACCGCCGGCGCGTAGTTGACCACGACCGCGCCGAGGTCGGCCGCGGTGCGGGCAAGCGCGAGGGTGAGGCGCGCGTCGTCGGCCTGACCGTCGTAGTACACGTAGCCCGACGCGAGCCGGTCGGGGTCGAGGGTCGGGACCCGCGCCAGCGCCTCGGCCTTCGTGACCCGCTTGTGCGCCTTCTTGATCCGCAGGCCGCCGCTCAGGTCGTACATCCACAGCACCGCTCCGAGGAGGCGGGAGATGCGGCGGTCGATGAGCCCGTTGTCGGTGACGATGGGGATGAGGAACGGCATCGCCTGCACGAGGTGCGGCGCGTTGTTCAGCGCGATCTGGCGTTCGGCGAGGGCCTCGCGCACGAGCCCGAACTCGCGGTGCTGGAGGTAGCGCACCCCGCCGTGCACGAGCTTCGACGATCGCGACGACGTGCCGAACGCGAAGTCGTCGCGCTCCACGAGCGCGGTCTTCAGGCCCCGGCTGACGGCGTCGAGCGCGCAGCCGGCGCCGGTGATCCCGCCGCCCACGACCACGACGTCGAACTCCTCGGTGGCGAGCCGCTCGAGCGCCGCAGTCCGGTCGAATCCCATCCCCGGATGTTACCGCCGGGTAACCGGTGGGCCGTCAGGCCACGCGTCCGGGGGTCCCGGCACCGGTGACGACCGGGAGGCCGGCCCCGGCCCACGCCTGCATCCCCCCGGCGAGGTTGACGGCGTCGTAGCCGGCGCCGTTGAGGGCCACCGTCGCCTGCCCGGAGCGCCCCCCCGAGCGGCAGATGACGACGATCCTCCGGTCGGTCGGGAGCTCCGTGTGGCGGGCCTGCAGCTCCCCGAGCGGCATGAGGTGCGCCGCCGGCGCATGGCCCACCTCCCACTCGTCGAGGTTGCGGACGTCGAGCAGCAGGGCGCCGTCCTCGACCAGGGCGTTGCCCCCGGCGGGGTCGATCTCCTCGATGGCGCTCACGATGTCCTCCCGACGTGCTCGGCGGCCAGGTCCCGAAGGTACCGGAGGTTGGCCTTGCCGGCGGCGCTGCGGGCGAGGTCGTCGACCACCACGTAACGGCGGGGGCGCTTGTAGCCGGCGAGGCGACCGCGGGCGAAGGCGTCGAGCTCGGCCTCGTCGAGGGTGATGCCCGGCGGGGGGGCCACCACGCCCACCACCATCTCGCCGAAGCGGTCGTCGGGCACCCCGACCACGACGCAGTCGTCGACCGCGGGATGGTCGCGCAGCACGACCTCGACCTCCTCGGGGTAGACCTTCTCGCCGCCGGTGTTGATGCAGGCGTTGCCACGTCCGAGGAGGGTGATGCTGCCGTCGGGCTCGACCGTGGCGTAGTCGCCGGGGATCGACCAGCGCTTCCCGCCGAACTCGCGGAAGGTGGCCCGCGACTTCTCGTCGTCACCCCAATAGCCCATCGGGATCGGGCCGGTCACGCCCATGAGCCCCACCTGCCCGCTTCCCGGCTCGACCGGCTCGCCGGTGTCCTCGTCGAGCACGGCAACCCGCTCGTTGACTGCGAAGCGGGCCGGCTTGACGTCGTCGGCGCCCTTGGCCTCGGAGCGGGTCATGATCCCCTCGGAGGAGCCGAGCGCGTCGATGATCGTCACGCCGGGAAGGTGGCCCATGAGTCCGGTCTTCGCGTCGGGGGAGAAGGTGACCCCCGACGACGTGATGGCGCGCAGCGACGACAGGTCGAAGCGGTCGGGCTCGGCGTCGAGCGCGGCGAGCAGTGGCCGCGCGAACACGTCGCCCACGATCGTGAGCACCGACACCTGGTTGCGCTCGACCTCCGACCACACCCGCACGGCGTCGAGCCCGGTCTCCTCGATGAGCACCACGGTGCCGCCGCCCGCGAGCGTCGACAAGGCGATGAACAGTCCGGTGCCGTGCATGAGCGGACAGGCGGGGAGGGCGGTGCCTGCCCGCTTGCCGGCCCGGACGGCGGCCACCGGGTCCTTGGGGAGGGTGCCGGGGCGGTTGGACTGCCACAGCGCGACGTACAGGTCGTCGTTGCGCCACATCACGCCCTTGGGCATGCCGGTGGTGCCGCCGGTGTAGAGGAGGATCAGGTCGTGGGGGTCGGGGGTGCGCGCCTGCCACGGGCCCATGGGTGCCGCCGCGGCCAGCGCCGCCTCGTAGGGTGCGCCGGTCTCCAGCGTGACGGGTCGCGCGTCGGCGGGGAGGCCGGCGATCGCCTCGCCCACGACGGCCGCGTACTCCGGCGCGTGCACCAGGGCCGCGGCGCCGGAGTTGGCGAGCACGTAGCGCACCTCGTCGGCGAGGTACCGGTAGTTGACGTTGAGCGGGGCCGCGCCGATGCGCAGCGCCGCGAAGACCGTCTCCAGGTACTCGGGCACGTTGGTGAGGTCGAGTGCCACCCGGTCACCGGGACGGACGCCGGCGGCATGGAGGTGCGAAGCGAGGCGGGCGGACCGGTCGGCGAGCTCGCCCCACGTCACGCCGCGGTCGCCGCAGATCAGCGCCGGGCGGTCGGGGACCTCTCGGGCGATCGACTCCCACACCTGGGCGAAGTTCCAGCCGGACATCGGCCGCAGGCTACCGACTTGCTCGGGCGCGTAGCCTGGCGGCATCAGCGCCTCGACCCCCGACTCCACCGCTTCGACCCCCGACCCCACCGACTCGGGAGCGCCAGCCGGCGCTCCCGGGGCGACTGCCGATCCCGCGATCGTGCCGACGGCCGCGGCGTTGGTCCCCGCCGCGGGTGGGCCGCTCCCCGTCGCCGTGCGCGCCGCCGCCGACGACGCCGCGAAGACGATCGGCGACGCGTGGCGGGACGCGAAGTGGAGCACCCGCATCCGGACGCTCCCCGACACCGCGAGCGAGGCGCTCGAGCTGCTCCTCGATCGCATCGTGAAGGCCGCGATCGAGGACCCGTACCCGGTGCACGACGCCGGACAGGTCGCAGCCCGGCTCGAGACCGACGGGCACCCCGCCCCGTTCGGCGGCGCGATGTTCCTCGCGCTCGCGGCCCGGTCCCGTCGACAGCTCAAGGTCGGACGGCGCGCGATCCCGCTCGCCCTCGCCGCGAAGATGGGTGCCGACGTCGTCGGCTCGTTCCGGCTCGGGGCCTACGAGCTGGAGCTCATCGCGTCGCAGGTGGTCAACCGGATGCGGGCCGCGAAGGTGCCCGTCGACCCCCGTCTCGTGCAGCGGATCACCGTCAACGCCTATCTCGCGCCGCGCAAGCACGTGGAGGTCGACGCGCCCCGCCGCACCGCGGCGGGGCAGCTCGCGGCGATGTGGGTCGGGCGCATCATGGCGGTGGAGCCGGCGCTCGGGCGCGTGCGCAAGGCCGCCGACCTCGTCGACGAGCTGTCGTTCGTCTACGACGTCGACTCCCAGGGAACCGACGTCGTCTAGCTCACCTTCGGGATGACCTGGTCGACGTAGAGCTGGAGCGATTTCCAGCCCTCGTCGATCGGCATGCCCCCGACCAGCGGGTGCAGGTTGACGAACGCCATGTCGCCCTGCGACTGGACGCGGGCCACCACCTCGTCGGGCGTGAGCACCTGGTAGATGCCCTCGGCCCGCAGCTCCTCGGGGGTGGTCGCGTGCGAGTGCACCGCCGAGCTGATGTCGGAGGTCTGCCACGACGCGTAGGTCGAGGCCTCCTCGAAGAAGTGCTGCCCGAGCTCGGCCCAGGCCTTGTCGGGGTCTTCGGCGACGTGGAGCATGACGGTGTCCTCGCCCGGCATCATGTAGAAGCCCTGCGTGCCGTGCTCCGCGCACTGCTCGTAGTAGTAGGTCTCGAGCCAGGGCAGGTGTGCGGCCGCGAACATCGGCAGGCCGTTCCGGGCGGCCCGGCGGGCCGCCGGCTTGCTCGTGCCACCGAGCAGCACGGTCGGGTGCGGCTGCGTGAACGGGCGGGGGGTGACCCGCACGGTGGTGCCGCGGTACTCGAACGGCTCACCGGTCCACGCCTTCAGCAGCGTGTCGACGCACTCGTCCATCAGCGCGCCCCGGCCGGCCCAGTCCTTGCCGTGGGCGGCGTACTCGGAAGGCCGGTAGCCGATGCCGAGGATCACCGTGAGGCGGCCGCCGCTGGCGTTGTCGAGGACGGCGATGTCCTCGGCCACCCGCAGCGGGTCGTGGAGGGGCAGGAGCAGCGCCGAGATGTTGACGCCGATGGTCTTCGTCTTCCCGAAGATCAGGCCGGCCATGATCAGCGGCGACGGGCTCCAGCCGTTGTCGGCGCCGTGGTGCTCCTCGAGGGTGATCATCGAGAAGCCGTTGGCCTCGGCGTAGCCCGCCATCTCGACGAACGCCTGGTACCGGGCGGCCATCTCGGTGGGCTCGAGCCCGGGCTGGATGCAGTTGAAGCGCGCGGCTGACATGAGCATGGGCGGGAGCGTAGGCGAGCGTCCCGGGCCCGGTCGATCGGAGGCCCGTGGTCGACGACGTCGGTCGGCGGGTGCCGCGACCCGGGATCGCGGGAACTCGGCCGGGTGGGTGGTCGTTGGGAGGGGGTCGGATCCGCCGTGCGGCGGACCCCACGCGGAGGAGCACCGATGACGGATCCCACTTCCACGCTCACGCCCGACACCGCCCCGGTGGCCCCGGCAGCGGTCGCTCCCGCGCCGCCGGCACCAGAAGTGGCGTCCGCGCCGGCGGCGGCTGCCCCGGCACCGGCTCCCGCGCCGCGGTCCCGCGCGTGGATGGGGGTCGTGGTCCTGTTCGTGGCGGTGGCGACGCTCGCCGGCGCGACCATCGCCCTGTTCGTGCGGGTGCAGGACGCGCAGCAGACGGCCGACGACGCGATCGTGCTCGCCGGCAACCAGGACGCGATCGACGCCCGGCTCGACGACCTGGACGCGACGCTCGCCTCCGTGCAGGCCGACGGCGCCACCGCGGCCGAGGACCTCGCCGCGGCCCGGGATCAGGTCGGGGCGCTGCGCAAGTGCGTGAACGGCGCGATCGACTCGTGGGCCCAGGCCACCCAGACCGGGAAGCCGACGTCGGTCACCAAGTGCTGACGCGCCACCCGCGGTCCGCGAGGGTCGTCGACGGCGCGCCCGTCTGACCGGCCGGGTGGCCGGGGCGGCTCAGGCGGCGCCGACGTGGGTGACCCGCCAGGCGATCGTCGCGGTCTCCAGCTCGGAGAGCCGCTCGACGTCGGCGGTGGTGGCGCGCAGCTCCCGGCTGATGACCGTCCGGGGGCGACGCCGGGCGAGCACGGTGCTCAGCTCGGTGAGGTGGGCGAGGTGCTCGGTGGGCGGCGCGGGGCAGCGCACGTAGGCGATGACGCCGTTGCGGCGCAGCTCACGCTGGAGGGCCCGGGCCTCCTGGAGCACCGACGCCGCGCGGATGCGCAACGCGCTCGGGTCGTCTTCGTCGACGGCCCGCGCCAGCGCGGCTTCCGAGCGGCGTCGCCACTCGGTCACGTCGACGGGCACGCGACCGGGGGCGATGGTGCCCCGCTCCGCGTGGCAGGTGACGACGAGCTCGGTGACCTTCTTGCCGAACCGCTCGCGCAGCTCCTTGCGGGGGACGTCGTCGCCGAGCGCGTCGAGCAGCATCGCTGCGATGGCCTCGCGTTCGGTGCCGCCGTCCTCGAGCACGAGCGACGCCAGGCCGAGCACCTGCGCGAGCGACGGCACGGTCGGGACCGCGGTTGCGTGGGCGGCGTGGCGGTCGGCCGCCCACTGCGCCGCCCGCAGGAACTTGTCGCTGACCCGGACCTCGTGCGCCTCCGCCATCGCCGGAGCGTAGCGAGCGTCCCGGGCCCGTGCCGGTATGGGGCCGGTGCGCGCGGGATGTTCAGCGAGCGGAGCGACCAGGGGGGGCCGGAGCGTAGCGA
>VGCA01000162.1 GCA_016870245.1 Actinomycetota bacterium
GCCGCCGGGTGCGGGCATCAAAGCGGGAGCTCGACATGGGGGACGACGTGGCGATGAGGCACACGATCGGTCAGGGCAAGGCGGCGCGACACGGGCGCCGCGGCAGCGCCGCGATCGTGGCGGCGGTGGCCGCCCGCTGGTACTCGTCGGCGGGCTCGCCGGCCCCTCGGGCGCCGCGGTGGCGGGCGAGGAGCGCTCCGCCGTCCTCGGGAAGACCGGCAGCGCGGGCACGCTGGGCATCCAGTCCCCCGGCGTCTCGATCCTGAAGAAGGGCGCCAAGAACTTCACCAAGGCCAAGGACGACGCCAAGATCAAGACCGGCGACACCGTCCAGACCGACGCCACCGGGTTCGCCGAGATCACGTTCCCCGACGGCTCGATCACCCGCCTCGACAACAGCACGGTCTTCACCCTCGACAAGCTCTCCACCAAGACGGGTCAGCGCGAGGTCGTCGGGAGCGTGAGCACCGGGCAGACCTGGAACCGGGTCCAGAAGCTCTCCGAGAACGAGTCGTTCGAGCAGGGCAACGGCAACGGCGCGACGGCCGCCGTGCTCGGCACCGCCTTCGTCACGAAGTGCGAGCTCCCCGCCGGCGGCACGGCGTTCAAGATCATCAAGACGAAGAAGGCCCTCAAGCAGCCCGCGACGTGGTCGACCGCACGGCGGCGGGCTCGGTCGCGGTCAACGCCACGCTGTTCCAGGTGAGCGTCCCCGACCTCCCCTTCGGCGGGGTCGGCGCGAGCGGCATGGGCTCCTACCACGGCCGGGCCAGCTTCGAGACGTTCAGCCATCGCAAGGGAGTGCTGCACAAGGCGACGCGACCCGATCTGCCCCTGGCCTATCCTCCCTACGCGCGGTGGAAGGATCGGCTCGTCCGCCGGTTCCTCTGAGCTCCACCGCCGGGGAGGGACCGATGTCCGAGCACCTGCCCGACGCCTGGGACCGGGGTCTCCCGGCCGACGACAACCTGGTCAAGGCCTACGTGTGGGGCTACGCCGACCTGATGGAGGCGACGGCCGCGGCGCTCGGCTGGCCCCACGTGCGCACCGACCGCTTCGTCGCGGTCGACGGGGGCAGCGCCTTCATGTTCCAGAACTGCGTGGTGCCGACCCGTCCGTTCGGGGTCGACGAGGCCGACGATCTGCTCGCCGAGGTGGCGGCGTTCTACGCGCCGCGCCCGGGCGGCCCGTACCTCCTGTGGTGCGGGTTCCCCACCCCACCGCTGCGCGACCGGGGCTTCACGCTCATGGGCCACCCGCCGCTCATGCTCCGACCGGCGGGGGGCGAGGCCCCGCCCGTCCCGCCCGGCCTCGAGCTCGTCGAGGTGACCACGCCCGAGCGGCTCGAGGAGTTCGGCACCACGATGGTGGAGGCGTTCCCGGTGCCCGAGCTCACCGGCCGGCCCTACGGGGGCTTCGGCCCCGGGCTCCTCGAGGTCCCGGGCTGGCGGATGTGGATCGGCGTCCTCGACGGAGGGGCCGTGGCGACCGCGGCGGTCCACGTCCACGGCGGCATCAACGACGTCGAGTGGATCTCGAACCGGCCCGAAGCGCGCGGGCGCGGCGTGGGCGCCGCCGTCACGTGGGCGGCGACGCTCGCCGATCCGGGGCTGCCCGCGATGCTGATCGCGAGCGACCCCGGGCAGCCGGTGTACGAGCGGATGGGCTACCTGCGCCTCACCCGCTTCACGCTGTGGTTCCGGGGCCGCTGACGGTGCGCCGTCGGCGTCCTCTAGAGCTGGGGTGGGCTCAGTAGGTGCGCAGCTCGACGACGGTGCCGTCGGGATCGCGCACGTAAAGGCTCCGGGCGTGGCCCTGGGCCCCGAACAGCCCGTCGACCGGCCCGTCGCCCACCACGTCGAAGTCACCCGAGGCGGCGAGCGCGTCGAGATCGGCCCCCGGCTCCAGCACGAGGCAGAGGTGGTCGACGTTGGTGCCCGTGGGGGCGCCGGCCAGGAGGTCGAGGATCGTGGTGGCGTCGACCCGTACCGACGGGAACAGCACCTCGCCCCGTCGCCACTCGTCGACCCGCACTCCGGCGAGGCCGAGCCGGCCCGAGTACCAGGCCAGCGACCGCTCGACGTCGGCGACCTTCAGCACCAGGTGGTCGAACCCGACGACGCGCACCATGGCCGTCACCCTAGATGTCGGTCAGGGGACGCATGGTCCGACCGTGCGTCGCTCAACCGACGCGTGGCGTCGTTGAGGGACGCATCAGCCGCGGGGGAGGCCCAGGATGCGCTCGGCGACGATGTTCTTCTGCACCTCGGAGGTGCCGCCGGCGATCGAGCCGGCCTTGCTCCAGAGCCACTGACGTTGCCACTTGCCGTCGGTCGGCACTCCGTCGGCCCCGCGCCACAGTGGCGACGCAGGGCCACAGAGACCCATGCCGGTGGTCGCCATGTGCTGGCTCATGTCGGACCACGTGAGCTTGATCCAGCTCGACTCGGGCCCGGGCTCGATGCCCTTGGCGAGGCGGGACAGCGTGCGCCAGTTGTGCAGGCGGAGCACGCGCAGCTCCACGAACGACTGCACCAGCGCGTCGGCCGCGGCCGGATCGTCGAGCAGGCCCTCGGCATCGGCGAGGCGATACAGGTCGTCGAGGTACACCTCGTGCACGACCTGCTCCTTGAACGGGAAGGTCGTGCCCCGCTCGTGGGCGAGGGTGGTGTTGGCCACCGCCCAGCCCTGGTTGAGCCCGCCCACGAGGTGGTGTTCGGGGACGAAGCAGTCGTCGAAGAAGACCTCGCTGAACTCGCGGTCGCCGGTGATCTGCTGGAGCGGGCGGACCTCCACGCCATCGGCCTCCATGTCGACCACCAGGTAGGAGATGCCCTTGTGCTTCGGCAGCTCGGTATCCGTGCGGGCCAGGCAGATCCCCCAGCGCGAGTACTGCGCGTAGCTCGTCCACACCTTCTGGCCGTTGAGGATCCAGCCACCCTCCACCGGCGTGGCCGTGGTGCGCAGACTGGCGAGGTCGGAGCCCGCCTCGGGCTCCGAGAACAGCTGGCACCAGATCTCCTCGGCATCGAGGATCGACGGCAGCCACCGGGCCTTTTGCTCGTCGGTGCCGTGGGCCAGGAGCGTGGGACCCGCGAGGTTGACACCGGTGCGGTTCACCAGCTGCAGGGCCCGCGACCGTCCGTACTCGAGGTTGTAGATCGCGACCTGCACGGGCGACGCGCTGCGACCCCCGTACTCCGACGGCCAGTGGATCCCGACCCACCGGTCGGCCGCGAGCTTGGCCTGCCACTTCCGACCCCAGGCGATCTCGTCGTCGAACGAGTCGAACGCGGGTGGCAGCTCGAGGTTGGCGTCGAGCCACGCCCGGAACTCCGCGGCGAACGCCCGCTCGTCGTCGGTGAACGAGAGGTCCATCGGCCCGCAGGCTATCCAGCCACCGGTTCGAGCACCACGACGGGGATGCGACGGTCGGTGGCCTCCTGGTAGGCCCGGTAGTTCGAGAGGTAGTCACAGAAGCGCGCGAAGCACGCGTCGCGCTCCTCGCCCTCGGTGATCCGGGCCCGTGCGGTGACCGTGCGGCGCCCGTCCTGCACGGTGACCTCGGGGTTCGCCTCCAGGTTGAGGTACCAGGCCGGGTGACGGTCGTGGCCACCGTTCGACGCGCACACCACCCAGCCGTCGCCCTCCCGCAGCGCGCTCAGCGGCCAGGTGCGGGGCTCGCCCGACTTCCGGCCGGTCGTCGTCAGGAGGATCATCGGCTCACCCTTGAACCCGGTGAGCAGCCGGCCCCCCGACCAGCGCACCACCGTCCGGTGGAACGTCGAGAAGAGCCGGGCGAAGGTCGGGTTGGGTCTCGTGGATCCGATCACACCGCCGACCCTACGCCGCGGCGGCGCGGCGCGCTCCGTGCGCCCGCCGCGCAGGCATCACTACATTCCCCGGGAATGGAAGACCGACTGACCCCAGTGCTGTACCTCGAGATGACCGAGGCGACCCCGGAGGCCTACGCGGCCGACCGGGTGCCCGAGGTCGTGAATCTCCCCGGCGTGGAGCGGGCCACGTGGTGGCGCAACGTCTACCGCGACCGACCCGACCTCCCCCGGGAGATGGCCGAGTTCGACACCCTCGGCGTCTACGAGTGCGACCCGTCGTTCGTCCCGCCGCCCGCGCCCGCCGGCATCGCCGGCCACCACTTCCTCCGTACCCCGCGTCCGGGTCAGGGTCGGCTGACGGGCAAGCCCACCGTCGGTCTCTCCCTCGTCCTCATCAGCCCGCCCACCGACGG
Source organism: Actinomycetota bacterium (assembly GCA_016870245.1). GTDB lineage: Bacteria > Actinomycetota > Acidimicrobiia > IMCC26256 > PALSA-555 > CAIUKV01. The sequence continues at coordinate 4,250 of VGCA01000162.1, forward strand.
CGAGGCCCAGGCACTGCGCGACTGGGGCGACTTCGTCCACATCAACCACATCGTCGAGGCCGGCATCCCCGGGTTCACGATGATCACCCCGTACGAGAACGCGACCAAGGGCGACCCGCGGTACATGCACTTCTACGAGTTCGACGACGCCGACGCCGAGGTCACGTTCAAGCGCATGCGCCCGCTGGTCGAGGCGAAGATCGGCCCATGGGGCTCGCCCGAGTGCGACGCCTGGGCGGTGCACCCCGCGCTGCGGATCATGTACGTCAACTCGTTCGCCCTCTGCGGCGAGCGCACTCCCTGATCCCGATGGGTGACCTCAACGGTCCGCCGTTCTTCGACGTCGTCTTCGCGCAGCGCGCCCACCGCGAGTTCGCCGACACCCCGATCGACGACGCCGTCGTCGAGACGATCCTGCGCGCCGGCACCCACGCGCCCAGCGCGGAGAACAAGCAGCCGTGGGAGTTCGTCGTCGTCCGCGACCCCGCGACACACGCGGCGATCCACGACCTCACCGAGGCGGCGTGGAACGCGTCGGGCCGGGCCTTCTCGGAGACCCGCCTGCCACCCGAGCTGCTGAAGGAGGTGGACCAGGGCATCGCCGGCGGCGGCTACCGCACCGCACCCGTGCTCGTGGTGGTGTGCGCCGACTTCACGCGCGGGCTCCCCATGACGGCGGGGTCCTCGATCTTCCCCTGCGTGCAGAACATGCTGCTCGCCGCCGGCGCCCTCGGCCTCGGCTCCGCGCTCACGACCCTCGGCGCCGTAGCCCCTGGACCGCTCGCCGAGCTCCTCGGCCTGCCGGACCACGTCGTCCCGCAGGCCATCGTGCCGCTCGGCTACCCCGCGCGGCGTCTCGGCCCGCCCCGGCGCGAGGCCGTCGCCGCCCACACCCATCGGGACCGCTTCGCCTCCCCCTGGTAGGCCGCCACCAGGGCCCCGACCACGGTCAGCCGATCGCGACCGCGGCGCCCCCGGCGACCGCGGAGGCCCGGATGGCATCGAGCACCTCCATGCACGCGACGCCGTCGGCGAACGTCGGCACGGGGACCGCCGCCTCCACGGGACGGCCGTCGACCGCGGCCCGCAGCACCTCGCAGAGGCGGGTGTAGGGGCCGAGCTCGAGGTGGGTGAAGCGATGGCGCGGGTCGTCGCTCGCACCCGGGGCGGCCGGCGGGACGAGGTCGTCGGGCACGGCCAGCACCCGCTCGCCGTCGCGGTCGGCGAGCCACACGGCGTCGCCCTCGGTCCACAGCGAGCCGTCGGTGCCGGCGACCCGGGTGACGCCGCCGTACGGACCCCACGCGGCGGCGGTCTGCTGGAGCACCCCGTCGACCGGCTGACCCGCCGGTCCGGCCAGCCGGAAGCGCACCGTGAACGAGTCCTCGGCCACCCCGGTGCGGGCCGAGGTCACCCCGACCGTGGCGCTCACCGAGACGAACTCGCCGAGCCAGGTCCGGATCTGGTCGACCACGTGGCTGCCCGACGCGCCGAGCCATCCGCCGCCCGCCGCCTCGTCGAACCACCACGACGGCATCTTCGCCTCGGGATCGGCCAGCATCGGCACGTAGCTCACGAACGTCGCGAACCGAGGCTCCCCCACCGCCCCCGCCCTGAGCGCACGCGCCGCGACGGCCCGCTCCGGCGCCCAGCGGAACTCGTGGCCCACCAGGTGGGTCACGCCGGCGGTCTCGGCCGCCGCGTGCATGGCCCGCGCGTCGTCGGCGTCGAGTGCGAACGGCTTCTCGCAGATCACGTGGCGCCCCGCTCCGGCCGCGGCGATCGCGAGCGCGGCGTGGGTGTGGGGCGGCGTGGCGATCGTGACCGCGACGACGTCGTCGCGCACGAGCGCATCGGCGAGGTCGGTGAACGTGTGCGGCACACCGCTGCGTTCCGCCCGACGCGCCGTGCGGTCGGCGTCGGTGCCCACCAGCCCCATCACGTCGAACCCGGCGGCCCGCAGCGCCGGGACGTGCACCCGGCAGCCGAAGCCCGTCCCGACGACGACCGCGCCCGGGCGGTCGGCCACTAGTAGCCCTCGGCCGGGTCGATCACGCCGACGAGCGGCTCCCCCTCGGCGTAGCGCACGAGGTTGTCGGCGAACGCCTGCATGATGCGGCCGAAGCCGTGGGGCGACCCCCAGGAGATGTGTGCGCTCACCCGCACCTTCGGGTGCGCGAACAGCCAGTGCCCTTCGGGCAGCGGCTCGGGGGTCACGGTGTCGAGGGTGGCCATGGCGACCCGCCCGTCGTCGAGCGCGACCCGGAGGGCGTCCTGGTCGATCAGGCTGCCCCGGGCGATGTTGACGATGTGCACGCCGGGCTTGATCACCTCGAAGGCGGCGGCGTCGAGCAGGTGGTCGGTCGCCGCGGTCGCCGGAGCCGCGATCACCAGGTGGTCGGCCGAGGCGAGCAGGTCGGGCAGGTCGGCGGCGAGCTCCACGCCGTCGGGCGCACCCTGCTCGGGTCGGCGGCGCAGGGCCCGCACCCGGCACCCGAAGGCCAGCGACCGCGTGGCCACGGCCTCACCGATGCCGCCGAGCCCCAC
>VGCA01000163.1 GCA_016870245.1 Actinomycetota bacterium
TGGCCAGCGCACCCACGCCGGACCGGCGGCGACCACCGCGCCCAGCCCGGTCACCGCCACCACCGCGACCACGACCGCGCCGACCGCCCGGCCCCGGGGGCGGATCCGCCACCAGTCGGGCCGCACCGCCGCGCCGTGGACCACGAGCGAGATCATCACCACGACCGGGATCGCGACGATCCAGGTGTACGAGAGCGAGAAGACCGCGGTCGCGAACGCGAGCACCACCCACGGCACGAGCACGGCGACGAGGATCAGCGACGCGAGCGCCGCCTGCCGCAGCCGTTCGCGCCGCGACGGGCGCGGCAGGTCGGCGGGCCACGCCCACCCGACGATCGCGGCCGTGCACAGCGTCCGGACGCCCACGAGCAGCATCAGCGCGACCCCGACGACCCACCACGCCGGGGTGTAGACGGCCAGCCATCGCAGGTCGTGGAACAGGTCGAGCGGGGCCGGCGCGCTCACCTGCGGCGCGAGCGCGATGCCGGTGGTCGGGCCGAGTCGGCTGAGGACCGCCGTCTCGAGCAGCACGAGCCCCGTGGTCGTCGCGACGAGCCGAACCCGGTCACGCGGCCCGACGGGGGACGACACCGGCGGATCCATGCGCCGCCGAGGCTAGGGCGGTGGCGGTGCTACCCGCCGGTGCCCGCGCGCCGCAGGTCGATCGCGACCGGCTCCTTGCGGAGCATCCCGAGCCGCACGCCGGCGACGATCGTCCCCGACACGAGCGCGACCAGCGCGGTGAGCGCGAGGGCCGCCCGCATCTCGCCCGACACCTCGCCGGCGAGCACCGCGATCGTGGCGATGTTGAGGAACGCGTGGACCACCACCGCCGGGAACAGCGCACCGGTACGGAGCACGGCGTAGCCGAGCACCACCCCGAGGCTCGCGAACGGCAAGGCGGTGAGTGCGCTGTTCATCTGCGCGACGTGTCCCGGGAGCGCGGTGAAGATCACCCCGCCGGCGATCAGGGCGCTGATGCCCGCGACCGGACCCCAGTCCTCGGCGTTGCGCCAGTTGTGCCCGGTGAGCTTCGCCACGAGCGCGCCGACCACGATCAGCACGGCGAGCCGGTAGACGAGCTCCTCGCCGAGCGCGGCGAGCACGAGGCCGACCGCCTCCTCGGTCCCGCCGATGTTCACGGCGTAGCTGTACGCCGCCCACAGGAGCGCTGCGCTGCTGACGATCAGGAACTCGCGCCAGGCCCGGCGGTTGGCCGGGTCGAGCCCGAGGCGGCGCAGGCCGACCATGCAGGCGAGCACGACCCCGAGCGGAAGGGCGGGCGACATCGGCACGCGGCCCATGGTCCCCAGCGAGACGTCCATCCAGGCGGTCGCGACGTCGACGACCACGGTGAGCAGGGCCACGAGGACGATCGGCCACGAGAGCGGCCACCGCGTCCAGCTGCGCCACCGCCAGTTCCAGCGCTCGTGCGCGCGTTCGACGAACTCGGCGAGGCCCACGTGCGGTGTCCCCTCGGACACGGCCGGCGACGCCGGCACCGAGTTCTCCATCGTCTCGCGCTCTCCAACCCTTGACCGGTGAACGGTCTGCCCGCCACCCAGTGTGGTACAGATGCCACGCTAAGTGCAAGCGGGCCAGGGACCGGGAAACGTCCCGCCCAGTTCGGGCCAGGACCGGGCCGGACGGGTGGTTCTCAGTCGAGATGGGCGTCGAACCAGGCCAGGGTGCGGCCCCAGGCGTCCTCGGCCGAGGCCTCGTGGTACGAGTCGCGGGCGTCGCAGTGGAACCCGTGCTCGGCCTCGGCGTACCGCACGACCGCGGCGTCGACCGAGGCGGCGCCCAGCGCCTCCCGCAGGTGCTCCACGTCGGCCACCGGGATCGACCCGTCCTGGTCGCCGAACAGGCCGAGCCACGGCGTCTGCAGCGCCGCCGTCCGCTCGACCAGTGCCGGGAACGGCAACACGCCCTTGGTGGCGATGCCGCCGCCGTAGAACCCGACGCCGGCGCCGAGCGCCCACTCGAGCGACGCCAGGAAGGTGACCCGTCCGCCGAAGCAGAAGCCGACGATGCCCACCTGGCCGTCGGCGAAGCCCGCCGCGCGGAGGTGGTCGAGCGTCGCCGCGGTGTCGGCGAGGATGCCGTCGTCGGTGAGGCCCTCGAACAGCGGGAAGATCGCCGAGAAGTCGGAGTAGTCCTCCACCGCGCCTCCGCCGGCCCGGTGGAAGTAGGCCGGCGCGACCGCGTGGTAGCCGGCGGCGGCGAAGCGGGTGGTGACGTCACGGATGTGGGCGTTGACCCCGAACGCCTCCTGCACCACGATCACCGCGCCGCGCGCGGCGCCGTCGGGGGTCGCCTCGAAGATGGCCATCGGGCCGTCGGCGGTGTCGATCACGAGGTCTCGGGTCTGCATGCGCGTGACGATACTCACGTGCGCCGGAGTCCGGGAGCGCAGGGCCGGCGACCTACCGTCGGCCGTCGGTGACGAGACCGGCCAGCACCTCCGGGAGGACCGCCTCCAGCCGCGCTGCGAGCGCGGCATCGTCCTCCACGAGGTAGTCGTGGGGGATCACCACCAACGGGAGGTCGGCGAACCCCTGGCTGCGCGCGACCGCCTGGGCCGCGCCGACGAACGGCTCGGTCACGAAGGTCACGGTCGGGATGCCCCGCTGCTCCAGGGCGACGGCGTCGAGCACACTGCCCGACGTGCAGGAGCCTCACTTCGCGAGGCCGTTGACCACCGCCGAGCACTCGTCGTACCGGTCGAGCAGGGCGTCGTCGGCCCGGCGGGACAGCACCGGCTTGAACCCGGTCACGGTGTCGGTGACCCCGAGGCGGTCGCGGAACCAGCCGTCGAGCTGCTCGGCGTAGCGGCCGAACGACGGGCCCGACACCCGGCCCGGCTCGTTGACGAGGAACCCCACGCGCGTGAGCCGGGCGGGCCGGGGCGCGAGCACCCCCGCCGCGCGGGGCTCCGGGGTGCCGCGCGGGTCGACGAGCTCGATCACGGGACCTCCCGGGTGATCGCGAGGCCGCCGAGGTGGCCCCAGCCGGGGCACACGGCCGCCCAGGGGATGGAGTCGGCCCCGGTGACCACGACGTGGACCGACTCCGGGCCCCAGACCGCAGGGACGAGCGCGTCATCGTCGGTCTGGTCGATCCAGTCGGGCCACCACTCGTAGAAGTAGGCGGGGTCGTCGCTCGGGCGCAGCGGACCGCGGGGCCGCAGGTCGCCGAGCCGGCGCCGGGCCCGGAGGTACAGCATCTCCTGCACGGCCGGCCGGGAGAGCCCCGACGCCGCGAGGTGGCGGGCCTCCGACGGCGACAGCGCCACGAGGCACTCGCCCATCGTGTGGGTGTTGTTGTTGCCCTGGGCACGCATCACGTCGGCGACGCGGTCGAGGCGGACCTCGGGATCGTCGGGGGCGCCCCAGAACGCCACGCTCTGCGGGGCCTCGCACGCGAAGACGGTGACGGCGTCGCGGTCGCGCGGCACACCCCGCGCCTCGGCCAGCGTCGGCCATCCGGCCGGCGTCGCCGCGCCGGCCTCGCCGATCACCACTCCGAGGCGACCGGCGTGCCCGAACACCTCCTTGACCGGCTCCCCCGGGCGGGCGCCGCCGCAGTTCCACAGCACCAGCCGGAGCGCCCGACCGATCGCGTGCGACGCGCGGGACGTGTGGGCGCCGAACACCGACTCCGCGGTGGCCACGCCGAGCCGCTCCACCGCGGGCCCGGAGATCACCACGAGCGGCGCGCACCCGTGGGTGGTGCACTGCACACCCCGCAGGTTGAAGCGCTCGTCGAGCATCGCCTCGGCCGCGGCGACGATGCACGGCATGTGCGCGGGGAGCGCGCCGGCCATCGCGGCGTTGGCCGCGATCACTTCGACGGTCGCGACATGGTCGGCCGGCGGGATGGCGCCGATCACGTCGCCGGCGGGCCGGCCCGACCCCGCCACGAGCGCGTCGACCCGGTCGCGGGTGGGCGGGAAGGTCGGCAGCCCGTCGGTGACGCCGATGCGGTACGACAGCTCGGGCCACTCGTCGAGCGACGAGATGCCGTCGGTCCACGCGGTCGTCACGCGGCGAATCTACGACTCCTCGAGCACCTCGGCGAGGTCCACCGGCCGGCCCTCGTCGATCGACCGGTGGGCGGCCACGCCGGTCGCGACGGACCAGAGGCCGTCGTCGAGCCCGACCGTGGGACGCGCGCCGGCCCGCACCGCAGCGAGGAAGTCCAGGTGCTCGAGGTAGCTCGAGCCGTGGTGGAAGCCCTCGTGGCGCACCCGCGGGTCGTGCACCACCTCGGTGACGACGCCGGCCGGCCCGTCGACCCGGCGGCCCGTGCGCACCACCGAGTCGGGCAGGAACGCCTCGACCTTGCCCTCGTCGCCCACCACGCCGACCTCCTCCTGGTGCGCGCTCGCCTCGGCGAACATGCACAGGTCGAGCATCCCCCGGGCGCCGCCGGGGAACTCGACGATCACGAACGCGTTGTCGAGGATGTCGGGCACCGCGCCGTCGTAGCGCTCGTCGAGGTGGTTCACGTCCTGCGCGCCCGAGGCCATCACCCGCACCGGCCGCTCGCCGACGATGTGCGCCATCAGGTCGAAGAAGTGGCAGCACTTCTCGACCAGCGTCCCGCCGGTGTTGCGCGAGAAGCGGTTCCAGTCACCCACCTTCGGGAGGAACGGGAACCGGTGCTCGCGGATCGCCACCATGCGCACCGTGCCCACGTCACCCGCGTGGACGTCGCGGATCACCCGGGCGACCGGGGGCATGTACCGGTACTCGAGGCCCACCCACACCACGGCCTCGCGTCCCGCCGCGGCCTCCATCACCCGACGGCAGTCGGCGACCGTGGTGCACAGCGGCTTCTCCACCAGGAGGTGCAGGTCGGAGTCGAGCAGGTCGAGCAGCACATCGGCGTGGGTGTGGTTGGGCGTCGCGATGACCACGGCGTCACACACGTCGGCGGTCAGCAGCGCCCGGTGGTCGGCGAACGTGCCGACCTCGGCGCCGGCGGGGAGCCAGCCCTGGGCGTCGGTGAGCGAGCGCTCGTGCGGGTCGACGAGGGCGGTCACGACGGCCCCCTCCACCTCGAGCAGGTTGCGGAGGTGCTCCTGGCCCATCATCCCGGCGCCGACGATGGCGTAGCGGACGGCGGCGGAGGACGGTGCAGGACCCACGAGCCCGACAGCCTACGATGCCCCGTTCGCCCGCACCGCAGGAGGCCCGGCCCGATGGATCCGCAACGTCGACTCGTCGCCCTCTGGCTCTGCCGCATCCGTGCGCTGTTCGGGGTGAAGATGCTCCTCTTCCCCCGGATCATGTCCCGGATGGTCTTCGGGCGCTCCACGCCCGCCACCACCGCCGCCGTGCGCATGGTGGCCGTGCGCGACGTCGCGCTCGGCATGGGCGGCGTCGCCGGGGTCCGGGAGGGCGTGCAGGCCCCGGAGTGGATGGGCTGGAGCGCGGTGGCTGACGGGGTCGACGCGCTCGCGCTGCTCGTCACCCCCGGCCTGCCCAAGCGATCCCGGCTCGTCGGGCTCGTCGCCGCCGGCGCGGCGGTCGTGGGGATGAGGCTCGCGTGGGAGCTGGCCGACGAGCGGGCCGCGACGGAGATCGCGGAGCGCCACGCCACCCGGCTCGAGACCGCCGCCGACTTCTGAGCCGCGTCCGGGCCCGGGACCAAGGTCCCGAACTCGCCGCACCCGGAATAGCCTGAGGGGTCGCGCGCATCTCCAGTGGTCCAGGAGGACACACGGAGCATGTCGAACCCCACCACCACCGAGCCGACCGGACCGACGCACGCCGTCGTCACCGACACGGTCCCCACGCGGTACTGGCACTCACTCGACGACGGCCGCGTCCAGTGCGACCTCTGCCCCCGGGCGTGCAAGCTCCACGAGGGCCAGCGCGGCCTGTGCTTCGTGCGGGCCCGCCAGGACGACGCCGTCGTCCTCACCACCTACGGCCGGTCGAGCGGGTTCTGCGTCGACCCGATCGAGAAGAAGCCGCTCAACCACTTCCTCCCCGGGTCGTCGGTGCTCTCGTTCGGGACCGCGGGCTGCAACCTCGCGTGCCGGTTCTGCCAGAACTGGGACATCTCGAAGTCGAAGGAGACCGACACGCTGGCCGACGCCGCCTCGCCGGCCGCGATCGCCGATGCCGCGGCCGACCTCGGGTGCGCGAGCGTCGCGTTCACCTACAACGACCCGGTCGTCTTCCTCGAGTACGCGAGCGACACCGCCGACGCATGCCGGGCGCAGGGGATCCGCACCGTGGCGGTCACGGCGGGATACGTGCACGCCGAGCCCCGGGCCGAGCTGTTCTCCCGGATCGACGCGGCCAACGTCGACCTGAAGGCGTGGGACGAGGCCTTCTACCGCCACCTCTGCGGCGCGGACCGCGACGCCGTACTCGACACGCTCGAGTACCTGGTGCACGAGACCGACGTGTGGGTCGAGATCACCACGCTGCTGATCCCCGGCCGCAACGACTCCGACGCCGACCTCGACGCCATGACCGGCTGGGTCGTCGACCGGCTCGGGCCCGACGTCCCGATGCACTTCACGGCGTTCCACCCGGACTTCCGCATGACCGACGTCCCACCCACGCCGCCGGCGACGCTCACCCGCGCCCGCGCGATCGCACGCGCCAACGGCGTGCACCACGCGTATACCGGCAACGTCCACGACACCGACGGCGGCTCGACCTCCTGCGTCGCGTGCGACACCCGCGTCATCGAGCGCGACTGGTACCG
>VGCA01000164.1 GCA_016870245.1 Actinomycetota bacterium
CCAGCCTCCGCGCGGCGCTCGACGCGCTCGCCGACGACGCTGCCGTCGAGGCCGTGTGCGTGGGCCTCGCCGACCAGCCCCGGGTGGGCGCCGAGGCGTACCGCCGCCTCGCGGCGGCGGGGGAGGAGGGGGCGATCCTCGCGGTCGCGACGTACGCCGGGCAGCGCGCCAACCCGGTCCTGCTCGCCCGCGGCGTGTGGCCCGACGCCTGCGCGCTCGAAGGCGACGAGGGCGCCCGCCAGCTGATGGGACGGCACCCGGTGGTCGAGGTCGACTGCACGGGTACCGGGGACCCTGCCGATGTCGATACGCTCGACGACCTCCGGGCGCTCGACGGAGCCGATCCCACCGCTTCCCCCACGGAGTCACCATGAAGATCGAGGACCAGTTCCGCGTCGACGTTCCCATCGACGAGGCCTGGCGTGTCCTGCTCGACGTCGAGCGGATCGCCCCCTGCATGCCCGGCGCCCAGCTCCAGGAGATCGAGGGCGACGAGTACCGCGGCGTGGTGAAGGTGAAGGTGGGCCCCATCACCGCCCAGTACAAGGGCGCGGCCAAGATCGTCGAGGCCGACGAAGCGGCGCGGCGGATCGTCCTCAAGGGCGAGGGCCGCGACACCCGGGGGCAGGGCAACGCCTCCGCCACCGTCACCGTCCTGCTCGCCGAGGACGGCGGTGGCACGAAGGTCGACGTCGACACCGACCTCAACGTCACCGGGAAGGTGGCGCAGTTCGGTCGGGGCGTGATGGCCGACGTCTCGGCCAAGCTGCTCGCCCAGTTCGTCGCCTCCCTGGAGGAGAACGTCCTCGACGGCGACGCCGGTGCTGCGGCCGCCTCGGTCGAGGCCCATGCGGTGCCCGAGGCGCTCGGCGCCGGGCCGGCCCCGGCCCCCGCGGTGGAGGCCGGTGCGGCCCCGGCCGCGGCGATCGAGGGCGGGGTCCGCAAGATCGACAGCCCCGACGTCGAGCCGGTCGACCTGATGGACGCCGCCGGTGGTGCAGTCGCCAAGCGCCTCGTCCCCGTCCTCGCGGGCGTCGGCATCGTCGTCGTCCTGCTCTGGCTCTTCCGCCGCCGCCGCAAGCGGTAGGCGGCGGCGACCCGCGGAACCCCGGAGCATGTGACGTCGAGCCACACATGGTGTGGCTGGACGTCACATGCTCGATGTCGAGGTGCCAGCAGGATCACCCGCCCGCGACGGGTGATCGGGTCCGCCACTCGAGCGCGGATGCCCCGTAGGATCGAACCCATGTTCGACGGCGCCACCGCGGAGCCCGTGCTGGGGATCGACCCCGGGCTCTCGCGCTGTGGGTACGGCGTGGTGCGTCGCGACGGCCATCGGCTCGTGCCGGTCGCCTACGGCGTGCTGCGCACCCCCACCGACCTCGGGCTCGCCGAGCGGCTCGCGATGCTGCAGCACGACCTCGAGGAGCTGCTCGACGACGTCGCGCCCGCCGCGCTCGCGGTCGAGCGGATCCTGTTCCAGGTCAACGCCCGCACCGCGATCTCGGTGGGCCAGGCGAGCGGGCTCGCCCTCGCGGCCGCGGCCCGGCGGGGGATCCCGGTCACGCACTACAGCCCCAACGAGGTGAAGCTCGCGGTGACGGGCTACGGCGGGGCGGAGAAGGCGCAGGTGCAGGAGATGGTGGCCCGCTTGTGCCACCTCGACGCACCGCCGAGCCCCCCCGACGCCGCCGATGCGCTCGCGCTCGCGATCTGCCACCTGTGGGCAGCCCCGGCGGAGCGGCGGGCGGCCGATGCCGAGGGCCGGGCCGGCGGTGGTGGTGGCGGTGGCCTCGCCCGGGCGGTGGCGGCGGCGCTCGCGAGGGAGGAGGGCAGCCGGTGATCGGATCGGTCCGGGGGTCGGTGCTCGAACGGCTGGCGAGCGGCGAGGTGCTCGTCGAGGTGGGCGGCGTCGGCTACCGCGTGCTCGTTCCGTCGAGCGCGCTGCCCACCCTGTCGCCCGGGACACCCGCGTTCCTCTTCACCCACCTCCACGTGCGCGAGGACGCGATGGTCCTCTACGGCTTCCCCACCCGCGACGAGCGCGACACCTTCGAGGTGCTGCTCGGCGCGTCGGGAGTCGGGCCGAAGCTCGCGCTCGCGATCCTGTCGGTCCACCAGCCGTCGTCGTTGCGACGCGCGCTCCTCGAGGACGACCTCGACGCGCTCACGCTGGTGCCGGGGGTCGGCAAGCGCACCGCCCAGCGCCTGCTCGTCGACCTCAAGGCCCGCCTCGACGTCCCCGACGTCGACCTGGTCGCGGTCGAGGCCGGCGTTCCCAACCCGCGGGCCGAGGTGCGCGAGGCGCTCGCCGGGCTCGGCTATGCCTCGGAGGAGGTCCGCGCGGTGATGGGGCAGATCCCCGACGACGGGGCGGTCGAGGACCTCCTGCGTGACGCGCTCAAGCTCCTGTCGGCGGCCCGCTGATGGCCCGCGACGAGCTGCTGCGACCCGAGGCCGACCCGGTGGAGGCGGCCGAGGAGACCACGCTGCGGCCCAAGCGGCTGGCCGAGTTCGTAGGCCAGCCCCGGCTGAAGGAGCACCTCGACATCATGCTCGGGGCGGCCCGCAAGCGGGGGCAGGCGGTCGACCACATGCTCTTCGCCGGGCCGCCGGGGCTGGGCAAGACGACCCTCGCCGGCATCGTCGCCACCGAAATGGAGGTCGCCTGCCGCATCACGAGCGGGCCGGCGCTCGAGCGGGCCGGCGATCTCGCCGCCATCCTCACCAACCTCGACGACGGCGACGTCCTCTTCATCGACGAGATCCACCGCCTCCCCCGCACGGTCGAGGAGGTGCTGTACCCGGCGATGGAGGACTTCCAGCTCGACATCGTGATCGGCAAGGGCCCGTCCGCCCGGTCGATCCGCCTCGACCTGCCGCGTTTCACGCTCGTCGGCGCCACCACCCGCAGCGGGATGATCGCGGGACCCCTGCGCGACCGGTTCGGCTTCGTCACGCGGCTCGACTACTACGAGCCCGCCGACCTCGTCACCATCGTCGAGCGCGCCGCGGGGATCCTCGGCGTGTCGGTCGATCCCGACGGCGCCGGTGAGATCGCCCGGCGGTCGCGGGGCACGCCCCGGGTCGCCAACCGGCTGCTCCGCCGCGTGCGCGACTTCGCCGAGGTACGGGCCGACGGGGTGATCACCGGGGCCGTCGCCCACGAGGCGCTCATGCTCTTCGACGTCGACGCCCTGGGCCTCGACAAGGTCGACCGGGCGATCCTCGACGCGCTGTGCCGCACCTTCGCCGGCCAGCCGGTGGGCCTGGGCACGCTGGCGGTGTCCGTGGCCGAGGAGCCCGACACGGTGGAGGACGTCTACGAGCCGTTCCTGCTCAAGTGCGGGCTGCTGCGCCGCACCCCGCGGGGCCGGGTGGCCACCGGGGCGGCGTACGCACACCTCGGGCTTGCCGTGCCCGCGAGCGCCGGGCCCAACCTGTTCGACGACGGCTGACCGGGCCGGGTACGCGGGGTCCGCCTCCGGATCCGGGGAGATCGGGGCGGCCGACCGTCACCGCGATGCCGCCCGTGCCGCTCGGGGCCGACCCCGCCCCGGGCCCGCGGCCTCGCTAGCATCGCCCGGCTCCCCCTCTCGGTCGAGCCGCCCCCATCCCCGAGCCGGACGTGATCCCGTGATCATCGCGTTGTACCTGGTGATTCTGGTCGCCGCGTTCTACTTCCTCATCGTCCGCCCCCAGCGCCGCCAGCAGCAGTTCCGGCGCCAGGTGATCGCCGCGGTGCAGGTCGACGACGAGATCATCACCAGCGGCGGCGTGTTCGGCCGGGTCGTCGGCGTCGAAGACGACCTCCTCGAGGTCGAGATCGCCGACGGGGTCGTGGTGAAGATCGCCCGCGGGGCGGTCCAGTCCCGGATCCTCCCGGAGCCCGCCTCCGGATCCGGGGAGATCGAGGCAGCCGACGACGCCGACGGTGGGGGCGACGAAGCCCAGTGACGCGCTGCGCATGAGCGTCGGGCGCCTCCGGGCGAAGCTGTTCGGGTTCCTGGCCGTGGTGGCCGTCCTGGTCGGGATCACTCTGGCCCAGGGCAACGCGCCGCTGCTCGGCCTCGACCTCCAGGGCGGCATCTCGGTCGTGCTCGAGCCCGTGGGCGAGGTGAAGCCGGGCTCCCTCGACGTCGCCGTCGACATCATCCGCACCCGGGTCGACGGCCTGGGCGTGGCCGAGCCCGAGATCAGCCGGCAGGGCGGCAACATCGTCGTCGACCTGCCCGGTGTCGACAACCGCGACAAGGCCCGGCGTCTCGTCGGACAGACCGCCGAGCTGCGCTTCCGGCCGGTGCTCGCGCTCCTCGGACCCGAGGACCAGGAGCTCACCCCCTCGACCACGACCACCACGAAGGTCGAAGGCACGCCGGCGACCACGACCGGCGAGCCGACCACCGACACGACCGCGGCCGCCGGTGCGACGACCACGACCACGGTCCCGGCCGACGAGGCCGCGGCCCGGGCGGCGATCGCGGCGTGCGACTCCGCCGCCATCGCCCAGCTCACCCGGCTCCCGACGACCACCCGGGTCGACGACGTGCGTGACCAGTGCGTCGTGCTCCCGCTGCGCGTGTCCGACGACGACGAGGTTGCGAGCCGGCTCCTCCTCGGGCCGACAGCCCTCACCGGCGAGGATGTCGACAAGGCGCGGTCGCGGTTCAACAACGAGTACCTGGTGCTCATGACGCTCACCGGCGACGGGCTCCAGAAGTTCAACGACCTGGCGGGCCGGTCGTTCGGTCAGCCGTCGCCCCAGGACCAGGTCGCGATCGTGCTCGACGGGATCGTGCAGTCGAACCCGGCGTTCCAGGAGCCGACCTTCGACGACGACGTGTCGATCACCGGGAACTTCAGCTCGACGGAGGCGTCGGACCTCGCGAAGCTGATCAACTACGGCGCGCTGCCGGTGCAGCTGCAGGAGCTGACCGTGCAGGACGTGGCCCCGACGCTCGGCAACGACCAGCTGCGCGCCGGGATCATCGCGGGGATCATCGGCCTGGTCCTGGTGTCGATCTACATGATCGCCTACTACCGCGTGCTCGGACTGGTGGTGATCCTGGGGATCGGGATCACCGCGGCGCTGATGCTGGTGGTCATCACGTCGTTCATCGGCGAGACGCTCCTCGGGTTCCTCGGTGGGTCGGGACGCCCGGTGCTCACCCTCGCCGGTGTGACCGGCCTCATCGTGTCCATCGGCGTGACCGTCGACTCGTACGTCGTGTACTTCGAGCGGCTGAAGGACGAGGTGCGGTCGGGGCGGACCGTGCGGACCTCGGCCGACCGCGGCTTCACGCGGTCGTTCCGCACCATCGTGGCCGGCGCCATCGTGTCGTTCCTGGGCGCGGCGATCCTCTTCCTCGTCGCGGCGGGGTCGGTGCGCGGGTTCGCGTTCTTCCTCGGCCTCTCCACGCTGCTCGACATTCTCGTCGCCTACTTCTTCATGCACCCGCTGGTCTCGCTGATGTCGCGGCGGTCGGGCCTGGTGCGCACGCGGCCGTTCGGGATCGCGGCGGGCCTCGACGCGCCGGAGGCCCAGGCATGAGCGGCCGGGAGCGGGATGCAGGCATGAGCGGCCGGGAGCGGGATGCAGGCATGAGCGGCCGGGAGCGGGATGCAGGCATGAGCGGCCGGGAGCGGGAGGAGACGGCATGAGCCGGTCGGCGCGGGACCTCCACCTCGCCCGGACGTACGCCGCCGACCCGTCGCTGCCGGGTCCCGGCGGGCGCCGGCACCGCCCGGGGGACCTCTACCACGAGCGGACCAACTTCCAGTTCATCGACCGGTCGTGGCGCTGGGCGGTGCTGTCGGGGTCGGCCGTGCTCATCTGTCTCGCCTTCCTCGTCTTCGGCGGGCTCAACCTGGGAATCGACTTCGAGGGCGGCACGCAGTGGCAGCTCACGAAGGCCCAGGGCAGTGCCGACTCGGGCGCGGTGCGCGACGTGGTGGTCGCCGCCGGTCAGGACAATCCGAAGGTCGTCGTCGTCGGTGGCAACGGCGTACGGGTCCAGACGCCGGAGCTCACACCGCAAGAGCGAGCGCCGATCACCGCGGCGCTGGCCGAATACGCCGGGATCGAGGAGTCGGAGATCAGCGTCACCAACGTGGGCCCGACGTGGGGTGACCAGGTCACCCGCAAGGCGCTCCAGGCCCTGCTGATCTTCTTCGTCGCGATCGCGCTGTACCTCAGCATCCGCTTCGAGTGGCGCATGGCGGTCGCCGCGATCGTCGCGGTGATCCACGACATCATCATCACCGCGGGCGTCTACGCCATCACCGGCTTCGACGTCACGCCGGCCACCGTGGTGGCCGTGCTGACGATCCTCGGGTTCTCGCTCTACGACACCGTGGTGGTGTTCGACAAGGTGAAGGAGCACGAGTCGACGCTCGTGGCCGCCCGGGGCGAGACGTACTCGCAGATGGTCAACCGGTCGTTGAACGAGGTGCTCATGCGCTCGCTCAACACCTCGTTCGTGGCGGTGCTGCCGGTCGTGTCGCTGCTCGTGGTCGGCCGGTTCGGGCTGGGGGCCGTCGGGCTCCAGGACTTCGCCCTCGCGCTGCTGATCGGGCTCATCACCGGCGCCTACTCGTCGGTGTTCCTGGCCACGCCGCTGCTCGCGTGGATGAAGGAGCGCGAGCCCAAGTACCGCTCGATCCGCGAGCGGGTCGAGGTGCAGCGGGCCCGCGGCGCGCTCCCGAGGCCGGGCGCGCCCG
>VGCA01000165.1 GCA_016870245.1 Actinomycetota bacterium
AATGCGCCGAGCGGCGAGCAGGGGGGCAGTGAGATGACGTTCGTGCAGCGACCCCCTGCGAGCGCGACCAGCGAGGCCGAGCGGCGAGCAGGGGGGCAGTGAGATGACGTTCGTGCATCGACTCCCCGGCGAGCGCGACCAGCAAGCCCGAGCGTAGGGTGGCGGCATGAGCGCGGTGCCGGAGCAGCCCGACGGGTTCGAGTCCGAGCGGTTCCTCGCACCGGGGGAGTGCCCGCTGTGCGGGACGCCGGTGGCCGACGTCACGGAGCGGTGCCCCGAGTGCGGGATGGACCTGGCGGGCGTACCGCCCCGTCCGGTGGCGTACTCTCGCACGGCGATCGTGCTCACGATCGTCGGCTTCGCGATCGTCTACCTGGTGATCCTGCTGGCCGTCGTCGTCGACAGCTGAGCCCCGCGTCACGTTCCCGGGGCGCCGGGCATACGTTCCCGCCCCGGTGACGTAGAGGTCTACGAATGGTTCTGGCCGAGCTCCTCGTGCGGCACACCCGCCGGCACATGCCCACCCGGCGCGTGGCGGTCGGCGGGGCGTACCTGCCCACGAGCGGCCCGGCGTACGGGGCGGTGCTGCTCGGCGCGGTCGTGGCCGAGTGCGTGGGCGAGCTCGATCCGGAGCAGGCCGACCTGGTGCCCCGGCTCGTCGACGACGCCCGTGACGGGCTCGCGGTGCCCCGCATCGCCTTGCGCTACCGGCTGCAGACGGACACCCACGGCCTCGACCGCTCCCGGCACCGCATCGTGGAGGAGGGGGGTCGCCCGGTCCTCGAGCTCGACCGCCACGGGCGGCCCGACCCCCAGGTCATCGGGGCGGTGATGGCCGCGGCGCAGCTCCCACCGGCGGCGCGGTCGGTGGCGTTCCGGGCGGTCAAGGACGCGTTGCGCCACCCGGGCCGGCTCCCCATCGGCCTCGACGTGCGGCGCCTGCTCATGGGGATCCCGGGCGAGGCGCCGCCCCCCGCCGGGGTGTGGCCCGGGGGTGGCGACCTCGGCGGCGGCTGGGTCGGGGTGTCGACCGAGCAGCGGTGGGCGATGGAGGTGCTGGGCCTCGGGTCGGGCGTCGCGCTCGACCGCACCGACGTGCAGGCCCGCTTCCGCCGTCTGGTGCGCCTCGCCCACCCCGACCACGGTGCGGCGGATCAGGGCGCGGCGGAGCGGATGGCCGAGCTCACCGAGGCGCGGACGGTGCTGCTCGACTGCATCGCTTCGGCGGACCGGGAGTCGGCGGGATAGCGTCGCGCCCCTGAGCGAGCGTCCCGGCCGGGACGGCGCTCACCTGCCCGGTACCACCGACGGCGCACAGCGAGCGGGGCTTCTCGGCCCGGCGCGCAGCGCCAGGAGCGAGATGATGGCAAAGGCACCTGTTCACGTCACCGTCACCGGCGCGGCCGGCCAGATCGGCTACGCGCTGCTGTTCCGCATCGCCTCCGGCCAGCTCCTCGGCGAGGACCAGCCGGTCGTGCTCCGCCTGCTCGAGATCGAGCCGGCCCTGCCCGCCCTCAATGGCGTGTGCATGGAGCTCGACGACTGCGCGTTCCCGCTGCTCGCCGGCATCGAGCCCACCAGCGACCTGAAGACGGCGTTCGACGGATCGTCGTGGGCGCTGCTCGTCGGCTCGATCCCCCGCAAGGCGGGCATGGAGCGGGGTGAGCTGCTCAGCGTCAACGGGGGCATCTTCGGCCCGCAGGGTCAGGCGATCAACAACCACGCCGCGAGCGACGTGCGCGTGCTGGTGGTGGGCAACCCGTGCAACACCAACTGCCTCATCGCCCGGGAGAACGCCCCCGACGTGCCGGCCGACCGCTGGTTCGCGATGACCCGCCTCGACGAGAACCGTGCGCTCACGCAGCTCGCGCAGAAGGCGGGCGTGCCGGTGGCCGAGGTCAGCAACCTCGCGATCTGGGGCAACCACTCGGCGACTCAGTTCCCCGACTTCGCGCACGCCCGCATCGGTGGGAAGGCCGTACCCGAGGTCATCGGCGACGAGGCGTGGCTCCAGGGCACCTTCCTCGAGACGGTGCAGAAGCGTGGGGCCGCGGTCATCGAGGCCCGGGGTGCGTCGTCGGCGGCGTCGGCCGCCAACGCCGCGATCGACTCGGTCAACTCCGTCTGGCGTCCGACCGGGGGCGACAACTGGCACTCGCTCGCGGTCGTGAGCCGCGGCGAGTACGGCACGCCCGAGGGCCTGCAGTTCGGCTTCCCGGTGCGCAGCGCCGGCGACACGTGGTCGGTGGTCGAAGGCATCGAACACGACGCCTTCGCGCAGGACCGCATCCGCATCACCACCGAGGAGCTCGTCGCCGAGCGCGACGAGGTCAAGAAGCTCGGCCTCATCCCCTGAGCGTCCGGACGGTTGGTCGGCCTATTGCGCGACCGAACGTCCGAATCGGGAATCGAGCCAGGTGGTGACGGCGTCGACGAATCGGTCGGGGGCGTCGAGCTGGGGCGCGTGCCCGACGCCTTCGAGCATCGCGACCTCGAGCGACGGGTGCCGCTGTGCCAGCGCTTCGGCGCTCGACACGTGGATGAGCCGATCGCGGTCGCCGAACACGAGCAGGCCGGGGCGCGCCTCGAGCGCGACCACCAGGTCGCGGTCGAGGTTGCGGGTCATGTACCAGAACAGCGAGCTCGCGGCGTCGGCGTAGGCCCGGGCCGCCTCGGGGAACTCCATGCGGTCGCGGGCGATCCGGATGAAGTCGTCGCGGATCGCGGGGTCGAGCGCGGCGTACTGCTCGAGCACCACCTGGAGCGTGCTGTCGACCAGCCCCTCGGGGCCGACCTTCGTGGCCCGGGCGCCGATGATCCGCTCGCCGAGGCGGGGGAGGAGCATCGGCGCCATGAACACGCCGGCGCGCATCTGCGGGCTGCGCCAGTGCGCGACCCGTACGGCCGGGTTCACCAGCACCATGGCTTCGACCAGGTCGGGACGGCGGGCGCCCACCTTCACGGTGAGCGCGCCCCCCATGGAGTTGCCCGCGACCACCGCGGGGCCGAACTGGTCGAGCGCGGCGATGAGCAGGTCGGCGTTGCGGTTGAGCGTTGCCGGCGTGTCGAGCGCCCGGGTGTAGCCGAAGCCGACGAGGTCGATGGCGATCACCGACACGCCCTGGGCCTCGGCGAGCCTGCGACCGACCGTGATCCACGACACCGTGTTGGCGCCGAGTCCGTGCACGAGCAGGATCGGCGGGTGGCCGTCGACCCGGGGCGTGGTCGGCTCCCACCGGCGCACGTGCACGTCGGCGCCATCGAGGTGGATCTCGTCGACGACTCCCGTAGGCATCGTCTCCAGGATACGGCGCTCGGCGCTGGCAATACGCTCGGCGGGTGCGATGGAGCCCGGCCGACGAGGGCCGACACGACGACGCCCCCGGCGTGGAGAGCTGGGGGTTCGAGGTCGCGGCCGGTCGGGTGACCGGAGAGATCCGCCTCACGCTCGACGTGGCTCATGGTCGCGCCGCGTTCGTCACCGACCTGGCCGTCGCGGGCGCGGGCCGGTTCGTCGTGGCCGACGAGGACGTGCCCCTGCCCCGACCGCAGGCGGGGCTCGACATCCGCGCCGAGGGGCTGTGGGCGTCGCTCTACTGCGAGACGCCGTTCGAGCACTGGACGATGGGGCTCGAGGCGTTCGGGCTCCGTCTCGACGACGACGTCGACACGACCGTGGCGTGGGACCGGCTGGTGGGGGAGCGCCTGCCCGTCGGCTTCGACCTGGAGTGGGAGCTGCGGGGTGAGCCCCGCCCGGTCGCCGACGGCGACGGCTACTTCCAGGCCGGGACGCTGTTCGGCGTCCTGCTCGTGGAGCGCGATCGGCTCCCGGTGGAGGGCGTGGCGATGCGCGACCACTGGTGGGGTGGTGCCCCGGGTGTGCGAAACGACCCGGCACCGGCCGTCGAGGACTGAGAGACTGGGGCATGACCACAGGACGGGTGTGCGGGATCTACACGGCACCGGCCGAGGGCGCGCCGATGGTCGGCCACGACAGCATCGAGGCGTTCGCCGGCAAGGGCCTCGCGGGTGACCGCTACGCGATCGAGGCGGGGACCTACTCGGGGAAGCGACTGGAGGACGCGCAGCGCGCCGTCACGCTGTTCGAGCGGGAGAACCTGGAGTGCCTCGAACGGGAACACGGCATCGTGCTCGCTCCAGAGCAGACCCGCCGCAACCTGCTCGTGGAGGGCGTGGCCGTCAACGACCTGATCGGGGTGGAGTTCACCGTCGGGGGCGTGCCGATGCGCGGCGTCGACCTCGCCCACCCGTGCAGCTACCTCCAGGACCTCACCGAGCCCGGCGTGCTCCTCGCGCTCCAGGACCGCGGCGGCCTCCGCTGCGAGATCCTCGCCGACGGCACCATCACCCTCGGCGACCCCGTCACCACCCCCGACTGAGACGATGCGCTTCTCACCGTCGCTCGGATTCGAGCGACGGTGAGAAACGCATCGATGGGGTCCGTATCGACGGTGAGAAGCGCATCGGGGGCGGCCGTCGCGATGGGGTCAGGCCTCGAGGGGGATGTCGAAGCGGTCGGTGTAGAAGCGCAGGGCGGCGCGGCGCTCGACGGGGTCGAGACCGAACTGGGTGATGTCGTACTCGACCGCGCCGTGACGGCCGCGCGGGTGGTCCTCCACGAACCGATCCATGGCGGCCCGTCCCTCGGCGGTCATGGGCTGGCTGGCGACGTCGTAGATGCGGTCGACCATCGCGAACTCGTCGGCCATGAACTCGTCGAACCGGACGTCGATCGACCGGTCCGCCGGGAGCACGTCGCGGTCGCGGGTGCACGCCTCCAGCATCCGCTCGAGCCGGGCGCTCCACATCGCGCCGTAGTCCACGGGGTCGGGGTGGGCGACGCTCATGCGCGCGCCGTAGGTCACCATCGTGGTCATCGACGCGGTGACCGACACGGGGTCGCGGTGGGTGACCACGAACGTCGCGTCGGGGAACACCTCGGTCAGCACGGGGAACTGCTCGAGGTGCTGTGGCGACTTCAGCACCCAGCGCTCGCCGCCGCGCAGCCACTGACAGCACTGCAGGACCTTCTTCATGTACCGGTACGACGACGTCTGGTCGTGCTCGCGGTAGTACGCGGCCCACGTGGGCACCAGCACGCTCGTCTCCATGAGCATCGTCGACAGGTCGATCATGAGGATCTGGATCTCCTCGTGCACGTGGTCGACCGTCATCTCGTGCATCCGGTCGAACAGCGGCATCGCCGCGTGCAGGAAGTCGAGGCCCATCTGGCACCGCGCCAGCCGCGGGTCGGGCTCGCCCGGTCCGGGCTGCTCCGACGCGGGCAGCACCGGCTGGAGCGACTCCCAGTAGGGCAGCGACCGCAGCCCGGGGTCGGCCGACATCAGGTTGTGCAGGTGGGTGGTGCCGGTGCGGGGGAGGCCGCAGATGACGATCGGCGCCGCGATCTCCACGTCGAGGATCGCCGGCTCCCGCTTCACGAGGTCCTCGATCCACAGCCGGTTCTTCAACGTCGACACGAGCTGGCTGTGGTTGTTGAACCAGCCGAGCTTCGACAGCCCCGCTTCCTCGCGCAGCGCGGTGCAGTACACGTCGAGCCGCTCGACGAAGTCGGTCGGCCCGAAGTCGTCGAGCCCGGTCTCGGCCCGGGCCTGGTCCATGAGGGCGGCCGGGGTGAGCTCGAGCGTGGCCGCGAGGGGCTCGATCGCGGCGAGCATCTCCCGCACCTCGGGCGAGAACTGGGGATCGGCGTAGTCCTCGATGCGGACCGGGGCCGGGCGGTGTGGCGTGGAGTGGGTCACGAGCGGCACCCTATTGGGTGGCGCCCGACCCGATGCGGGTGCTCAGGAGCGGGAGAATCCTCCCGACGGGATGAGGCTCGGCACGATGGTGCGGACGATGATCTCGGCAACGACCACGATCACCTGGGTGGCGACCAGGATCGTCGTGTCGTCCGATCGGGATGAACGACGGCGCAGGAGCCCGGCTCAGCCGGCGTGGAGGAGGCTTCGGACCTGGGCGACGTCGTGTCTCAGGGTAACCGTGTGGCCACCCGGCCACTCGACGTCGAGCTCTTCGCCCTGGACGCGGCCGATCAGCCCCACCTGGGCCTCGACGGTGAAGGTCCCGGTGCGTTCGAAGACGTGGGTGACCGCCGACGCCGCCGGGTACGGGCTGCCCCAGCCGCCCACCGATGCCGGGGTCCCGTCGCCGAAGCGCCAGCGCACCGACGCCACGCGCAGCTCGATCTCGAGGTCCAGCCCGTTGCCCCGCAGCATGCGCAACGGCGCGTCGTCGGCCGTGGCCCAGAACCAGCTCGCGAGCCCCGTGATGCCGAGGACCGGGTTCACCGCGGGGTGCACGCTCGGGTACCGCGCGGTGCGCACCACCTCGCGACCGAGCACGGCCACCGCGTTCCAGTGCCGGGCCGGCCCCACCCATGCCGTCGTGATGTAGTGGCCGCCGCAGAACAGGTGGTGCGCCTCAGAGCCGGCTAGCAGGGGCGGGGGGAGCGGCCGGGGTGGGTCGGTGGCAGTGCCGTCGGGGTCGAGGTACGCGGCCGGAACGGCGGGGCGCCAGTCCTGGGTGCAGGTGGTCGCGGCCCCGGCCGGCGAGGTCCCCAAGCCGGCGGTCCCGGCGAGGATCGCGACGACGACGGTGGCGATGGCGACGGCGGGGGTGACGCGAGGCAGGGCGCGCAGCATGCGGCCGGGGACGTCCG
>VGCA01000166.1 GCA_016870245.1 Actinomycetota bacterium
CGAGCCCGGGCCGGAGCCGCCCGTGCCACCCCGCCCGCCGCGGCGGGGCAACCGCGCATCGAAGACCGCCCGCACCGAGCGCGCGGCCCGCTGGTCACGCTCCGTGGACGACGAACCGCAGTCGCGTCCGTCTCCCGCCGCCCCGCCGCCAGGGGCCCACCCCGACGACGACCTCGACGCGTTCCCCGGCGGCAGCTGACCGTCGACCCCGGCCCGTCTCGCGCCCGCGCCGGCGAGCGGGCACCGAGGACAGGGACGTCAGGACCAGCCGGAGCCGGCGCCGCGGACCATGCCGAAGGGGCCGGCGGGCCAGCGGAAGCAGTCGGTCATGAGCTGGTCGACCTGGTCCCGGGTCGCGATGCCCTCCTCGACGACCCGCTGGGCCTCGCGGATCATCGCGAAGTAGACGCGGTTGGCGACGAAGCCCCAGCTCGACGCGGTGTCGTTGACGACGACCGGGTGCTTGCCGCAGCGGGTGGCCATGTCGGTGATCGTCGCGATGGTGGCGTCGGCGGTGACGCTGGTGCGGACGATCTCGGCGAGCTTCATCACCGGGGCGGGCGACGCCCAGTGCCAGCCGACGACCAGCCCGGGTCGGTCGGTGGCCGCGGCGATCGCCTGGATCGGGAAGCCCGACGTGTTGGACGCCAGGATCGTGTGCGCCGGCGCGAGGCGGTCGAGGTCGCGGAACACCTTGATCTTCAGGTCGAGCTTCTCGGGGACCGCCTCGATGACGACGTCGACCGCAGCGGCGGCTTCGAACGTGTCGGTGAACGTGAGCCGGGCCAGCGCGGCGTCGGCCTCCTCGCGGGTGAGCTTGCCCCGCTCGACCGCGCCCGCGACCCCGAACCGCCCGGTCTGCACGTGCTCCCGGCCGGCGGCCAGCGCCGCGGCGTCGATGTCGTAGCAGACGGTCGGGTAGCCGGCGATCGCCGTCACCTGGGCGATGCCGCTGCCCATCACGCCGGCGCCGAGCACGGACACGCGGATCGAGGCGGGGTCGGTCATGGTGGGGCGCTCCTGGGGCGGGCGGGTCAGGACGGGTCAGGGCGGGTCAGGGCGGGTCAGGACGGGTCAGGACGGGTCGGGCAGGTCGATGCGGGCCAGCCACAGGCCGGGCGCGTCGAGCTCCGACGGGGTCGGGACCATCGCCTCCGACATCCAGAGGCGGTTGAGGCCCTCGAGCCCGGCGCGTTCGATCACCCCGTCGCAGAAGCGCCGGCCGCGGTCGTAGTCGTCGCGGCCGAGGTCGATGCCGAGCAGCGCGTCGACGAAGTGCCCGGCCTCGCCGCGGTCGATGCGGTGACGGGTGAACGCCTCGTGGATCTGCCCGCCGGTGGGGACGAGTCGCTCCGTGACGCGGGCGATCACGGCGTCGGCGTAGCCCTCGAGCACGGTGGCGAACACGCGGAGGCGCTCCTGCACGTCGTGCTGCGCGGGCGACGCCATCGCGCCGAGGATGTCGCGGGGGTGCGCCGTGAGCCTTTCGAACGACTGCGGGTCACTCGGATCGAGCATCCCGAAGCGTTCCTCGATCGCCGACAGGTCGAGGTGGTAGGCCCGCACGTACTCGCTCGCGAGCCGCTGGAGCCGGGCGCTGACCCACGGCACCGCGCGCATCGCCGCGTGCACCACTTCGTGTGTCGCGAGGGTGAAGCGGAGGTCGGCCCGCGGCAGCGACCACGCGTCCTCGAAGTCGTCGATGTGCCGGACGACGAAGCACAGGCTCGGCGCGTCGGCGGCCGGGAGCGGGAGGTCGTAGCGGCCGAGCGCGTGCAGCGCGAGGTAGCCGATCATCGACCCGGCCTGCAGCCCGAGCAGCACGGGGGTGAGCATCGGCATGATCGCGGCCATCGGATCGGGGGTGCCGGCCTCGGCGTCGAGCTCCGCCTGCATCTCCTGGGCCAGCGCGGTCCCGAGCGTGCGGGCGAGGTCCTCGAGCACCGGCCGCAACGCGTCGAGGTGAAGGTCGGCCCACTCGACCGCGCCGAGCACCCGGACGGGCGTGGCGAGCGTCGACGCGAGCCCCGTGAGCTCGGCGACGTGGGTCTGCGCCGCGCGTGCGAGCTCGGCGAACTCGGCGGGGGCGGCGGGATCGATCGGACGCTCGGGCTTGCCCTCGGTCGCGACGTTGCGCGCGATCTGCTTGGCGATCTCCCAGTTGACCGGACCCGGCGACGACAGCATCCCCAGGAGCTGCGACAGGTCGAGATCGCCCAGGCCGGGCAGGCCCGGCACGCCGCCGGGGAAGCCGGGCAGTCCGGGGAACCCGAAGCCGAACGGCTGCTCGCGGTCGTCGTCGGAGCCGGAGCCTTGGGAGGGATGGGCCACGAGGTCAGTCTACGGACGCGCCGGAGGGGTCGGACACGGCCCCTCGGTGGGTCACGCCCGACCCGATCTCGCGGCCCCGGTGCCGCGAGGACGGGCGATCAGGCGGGGGTGAGCGGAGCCGGCAGCGCGAGGTCGTGGGCCACGATCCACTCGTCCCAGTCGGTCGTGAAGTACTTGACCCGGGTCTTCTTGTACTCCTTCACCGACCACAGCAGGGCGTACTCCTCGACCCCGGTCTCGGCCTGGATCGCGGCGATCGTCTGCTCGCACTCCCGCGCGTTCTTGCCGTGGACCATGGTGAACACCGAGTACGGCCAGTCCTCGTAGGTGGGGCGTCGGTAGCAGTGGCTCACGAGGGCGAAGCCGGCCATGCGGGGACCGATCTCGGCGAGAGCCTCGTCGGGCACGGCCCACACGCCCATCGCGTTCGCCTTGAAGCCCGCGTTGCGGTGGTTCATCACCGCCGCGAACCGGCGCATGAGCTTGCGCTCCTTGAACGACGCGAGGATCGCGAGGAGGTCGGACTCCGAGATGCCGATCGCCTCCGCCTGGGTGGCGAAGGGCCGCGCCGTGAGGGGCAGGTCCTCCTGCACGGTCCGGATGGTCGCGACCTCGTCGGCCGTGAGGACCGGCGCCTCCATGTCGGGCTTGCGCTCGGGGCGCTCGTGCTCGAGCACCTCGGTCTTCGCGTCGGCCGCGGTGGTGCCGGTCATGTCGAGCTTCACGCCGATCTTGTAGAGCTGCAGCGTGGGGAGCTTGCGGGTGACGCGCGCACCGGAGTCGCGGTGCAGCACGTCGAGGTGGTCGTCGAGTGACGCACCCGGCGGCACCGCGAGGGTGTACCAGAGGTTGTACGGGTGGTTGCGCTTGTAGTTGTGGCTCACGCCCGGGTGCCGGTTGATCACCTCGGCGGCGTCGTCGATGTGGTCGGGGTCGACCTGCGCGGCGACGAGCGACGAGCCGTAGCCGAGCGCCCGGGTGTCGAAGATCGCGGACAGCTGGCGCAGCACCCCGAGGTCCTTCACCCGGCGGATGCGGGCGTGGACGTCGTCCTCGGCCAGCCCCAGCCGGTCGGCGAGGGTCGCGTACGGGGTGGGGTCGACGGGGAAGTCCCACTGGAGCGCGTTGAGCAGCGCCCGGTCGAGGTCGTCGAGGTCGGTGTCGTGCTCGTGCGACGCGGTCATGGCCCGCCAGCCTACGACCTGCCGGCGCGGCGTCGTCCTCCGGCCGGTGGGGCCGGCTCAGGCGACGACGAGCCAGTCGGACGGGGTGGCGACGCTCTCCCCGAGGCCGACGGCGACCTCGACGCGCGTGGTGCCCCGCACCACGGTGAAGTCGACGGGATCGCCGGGGCGGAAGCGCCGCACGGCGGCGACGAGCTCACCCATGGTGGCGACCTCGCGGTCGCCGACCGAGACGATCACGTCGCCCACCTGGAGGCCGGCGGCCAGGGCCGGGCTGGCATCGACCAGGGCCCGGACGCGCACCCCACCGCCCGGGCGGTCGAGCGCGTCGGTGCCGAGCACGCCGGACCAGCCGTGCGCCACCCGGCCGGTGGCATCGAGCTGGGCCACCACGTTGCGGGCGATGTCGATCGGCACGGCGAGGCCGTCGGGGCCGGTGAGGATGCCGATCACGGCTCCGGACCCGTCGAGGAGCGCCCCCCCGGCGGCGTTGGGCCGCACGCGGGCGTCGGTCTCGATCAGGGCCACGCCCTGGACGCCGGTCGCGAGGGCCGCGATGCGGTCGAAGCCCGAGATGACCCCGGCGCTGACCCACCGGTCCGGCCCGGCGCCGGAGCCGAGCGCGGCGATCCCCTGGCCGACCCGCAGCCCGTCGAAGGAGGCGAGCCGGGCCGGCACGAGGTCGGCCCCGGTCACCTCCAGCAGCGCGAGGTCGGTCTGGGCGTCGATGCCCCTCACGACCACGGTTCCCACCTGCCCGCCGGCGGTGATCACCGATGGGGTGCCCGCGCCGAGGAGGTGCGCGGCCGTGAGGATCCGGTCGGACCGCACGACGACCCCCGACCCGACGACCGCGGCGTCGCCACCCTCGGCCGGGGTGACCGAGATCGTGACCACGCTGCGACCGACGCTGGTGACGAGGGTGGCGACGGAGTCGGGGTCGACCAGGGGCGGCTCGACCGCCAGGCCGGCGGGCGCGGTCCCGGCACCGTCGGTGAGGCCGCCGGCCGCCATGACCGCGCCGAGCGTTCCGGTCACCCCGATGAGGAGGGCGACGAGCGCCACCAGCCACACCTTGGGGCTCGCCGGCTCGGGGCGCAGGGCACCGACCGGGCTCCCGAGCTCGGAGGGGTGGAACCACAACCGGTCGAGCGGGTGAGGGGGCGGCCCGCTCGCCTCGTCGTCGTCGGCGGGCATCCGCGGAGTGTATCGACGTGATTTCCCCGATTTCCGTCACCTCCCGCTGCCCTCTGGTTCCCTGGTTCGCTGGGCGGCTGCGGCGGCTGCGGCGGGGGATTGGTGGCCTCGGGCGGGTTCCGGGCGCGGGCTCCCCCGGGCAGCGGTGAGGGGAGGTCACTACGATGATCGGGTGGTGGTGATCCCTCCGGCGGGCGACGACTGGCTCGGCCTCACGCTCGACCCGTTGCCCACGGAGGCGGCGAGCGTGTGGGCAGCGACGCCGCGCTCGGGTGCCGTGGTGTGCTTCCTCGGCGTCGTCCGCGACCACGCCGAGGGCCGCGACGGTGTCACCGCGCTCACCTACGAGGCCTACGAGGAGCAGGCGGTCGTGCGGCTGCGCGAGCTCGCCGGCGAGACCCGCCGCCGTTGGCCCGCCGTCGAGCGCCTCGTGTTGCTGCACCGCCTGGGCGATCTGCCCCTGTCCGAGGCCTCGGTGCTCGTGGTGGCCTCCACCCCTCATCGCGCCGAGGCGTTCGAGGCGGCCCGCTTCGCGATCGACACCCTCAAGGAGACCGTGCCGATCTGGAAGCAAGAGCACCACGCCGGCGGCACCGAGTGGTCGAGCCACGCCGCCCCGGTCCGACCCGTGCGCGAAGCCCGACTGGTCTGAGTCCGCCGTGCCGCTCGATCTCGCCATCGACCTCGGGACCGCGAACACGCTCGTGTACGCGCGCGGTCGCGGGATCATCCTGTTCGAGCCGACGGTCATCGCCCTGAACAGCCGCACGCAGGACGTGCTCGCGATGGGCAACCAGGCGTGGCACATGATCGGTCGCACGCCCGGCCACATCGTGGCGGTGCGCCCGCTGCGCGGCGGCGCGATCACCGACTTCGAGATCACCCAGCGCCTGATCCGCCTGATCTTCGAGCGGTCGGGGGTCAACCGGCTCCAGCGCGCCCGGGTCCTGGTGTGCGTGCCGTCGGGCATCACCCACGTCGAGCAGCGCGCCGTGCTCGAGGCCACCCGTCGGGCCGGGGCCTCGCAGACCTACCTGATCGAGCAGCCCATGGCGGCGGCGATCGGGGCCGGCCTGCCGATCCACGAGCCCCTCGGGTCGATGGTCGTCGACATCGGCGGAGGCACGAGCGAGGTCGCGGTGATCTCCCTCGGCGGGATCGTCGCGCTGCGCGCGGTCCGGGTCGGCGGCTTCGACCTCGACCATGCGGTCCAGGCCCATCTGCGGCGGGTGCACAACATCGCGGTGGGCGAGCGCACCGCCGAGGAGGTCAAGCTCGCGATCGGCTCGGCCTACCCCACCCCGGAGGAGTACAAGGCCGAGGTGCGCGGGCGTGACCTCATGAGCGGCATGCCCCGCACGGTGGTGCTGGAGCCGGAGGAGATCCGTGAGGCGATCGCCGAGCCGGTGCAGGCGGTGCTCCACGCCGTGATCCAGGCGCTGGCCGAGACGCCGCCGGAGCTCGCCCAGGACCTGCTCGAGGTGGGCATCCACCTCGTCGGCGGCGGCGCGATGCTGCGGGGCCTCGACCGGCTGATCTCGCGGGAGACCGGTGTGCCGGTGCGGCCCGTCGAGATGCCCCTCGAGACCGTCGTGCTCGGTGCGGGGCGCTGCCTCGAGAGCTTCGACCGTCTCCGCGACATGTTCATGGACCGGACGTCGCGCTGATCCCGTCGTCGGTGGGATCGCGGGGTCGAGCGTCGCGGGCGTCGTCTCACCCGGGGTCCACGTCGGGATCCCCGGTGCCGCGCAGGTCCTCCGCCGCCTGACGCACCTGCCAGTCGCGGTCGCCGAGCGCGGCGTCGATCGCGGCCTCGACCGTGGGCCCGTCGAACGGCGCGAGCGCGAGGACGGCCCGGCGGCGGACCGCGGGCTTGTCGGTGCACGCGGCGAGGATCGCGTCGAGGCCGGCCGGATCGCCGATGGCGCCGAGCGCGGCGACCGCCGC
>VGCA01000167.1 GCA_016870245.1 Actinomycetota bacterium
CTGGAGCGCCGGCTGGGCGTTGGCGTCGAAGTGGTTGCCCGGCACGGTGAGCGCCCGGCCGTCGGCGACACGGTCGGCCACCCCGGCCGGGTCGCCGGCCAGCTCGTCGTCGGCACCGGCCACCACCAGCACCGGGACGGTCACGGCGTCGACCGCGGCGACGAAGTCGACCGGCGCCTGGGTCATGCAGGCGGCGAGCGCCTCCCGGTCGGCCCGCACCGAGTCGGCCAGCCGGCGGAACTGCTTCCCGAGCGGGTCGGTGATCGACTCGGGGTCGTCGGCGAGCAGCGCGTCGGCGAAGCCGGGCTGGTCGGTCTCGCCCCGACGGGCGATCGACGCGGCACCGACACCGAGGGCGACGACGCGCGTGACCCGCGGGTCGTGGGCACCGAGGTGCAGCGCGACGCCCGCGCCCATCGAGTAGCCCACCACCACGACCGGGTCGAGGCCGAGGTGGTCGAGCAGCCCCTGCACGTCACGGGCCAGCGCAGCGTCGGCGTAGGCCGACGGATCGTGCGGCTTGCCCGACAGGCCGTGGCCGCGGAAGTCGGTGGCGACGACGCGGAATCCCTCGTCGACCAGCGCGTCGAGGATCCCGGGCCGGACGTAGTTGATGTTGGTGTCGGCGGCGAACCCGTGCAGCAACACCACGGAGCCGCGTTCGGCGTCGTCGTCCTGCACGTCGAACCAGATCTCGGTGCCGTCGAAGCTCGCGAAGTTGCCCACGGCGCCGCACGCTAGCCCCGGTCGGCGCGGCGTGGATCAGCCGCCGTAGGGCACCTGCGCGGCCGCGGCCCGGAGCTTCTTCGCCTCCTCAGGCAGGAGGAAGCCCGCCTTCACCGCCCGCTTGGTCTCCTTGTCGAACTGCGCGAGGAACGCGTCACGCGACGGGTACAGCGCCGCGAGGGTCGCAGCGTCGAGCGGCGTCGTGGTCCCGAACAGCGAGCAGAACCGACCGCCCGCGTTCAGCTCCCCGGTGAGCGCGGCGCGGGGCGCGTCGACGAGCGGGGTGCGAATGCCGCCCACGGCGTTGCCGTACTCGTCGCGGGTCACGATGTAGTTCGGGACGATCCGACCGCCGACCGTGCGGCCCGGCCCATCGGTGACCTCGAGCGGCGCCCCCTTCGGCGGCGGTGTGCCGTCGCGCACCCAGCCGTCGAGATGCTCGACACCCGCCATCAGCACCGCGTAGAGCGGACCGGCGTTGATCGGCGTCAGGCAGTTGAGCGGTCCCAGGGAGAGGTTCGTGTAGTCCAGCAGCGCGCGCTCGACCGACCCGTCGCCCGAGTCGCCGAAGCCGGCAGTCGTGTACACGTCGGCGTGGGCGGTGCCCGCGACCTCCCAGGTGCGGATCCGCTTGGTGTCGGGCTGGCGGGCCGCGGCGCCTCCGAGGGGCCCCACATCGCTCTCGGCCTGGAACACCAGCACGGGCTCGCGAAGATCGGTGCGGATGCGAGTCGGCAGCGGAGCCGGCACGTCGGTGAGCGGCGCCTGGCTGAGGGCCGCCGCGCTCCCCGAGCGGGAGTGCACCAGGAAGCCGTCGAACACCTCGGCCACGGGGTGGATCCCGTTGATGTAGGTCACCAGCCGGGACGCCGACTGCGACTCCCCGGTGCCGATCACGCGCTTGGCCTTCAGCGGGCCGAGGGGCTTCGACGTTCCCTCGCCCCGGACCGCACGCGCCGCCTGGCTGAAGATGTCGAACGAGTAGCTGTCCCCGGGGTGGCCGAGTGACCCGTAGCGCTCCGGGTTCCCACCCTTCAGACCACCGGCCGGGACGCCTTCCACCGCCGCCTGGCCCCCCTGCACGCCCACGGCCTGGGCCGACACTCCGACCCAGGCGGCCCCTTCCCGCAGCATCTCGAGGTGCGACTGGGTCCAGCTCGGCGCCGAGTCCGCGCCCGAAGTCACGTTGAGCCACTCGACGAACACCGTGCCGTTGAAGTCGGCAGGATCCTCGGGCCGGATGACCACCATGCGCGTGGCGTACGGAGCGGTCGAGGTCGGGGTGGCCGTCCACGCGCCGTCCTCCGTGAGCGGCGCCGCCGACGTGTAGGCCGTGGCGGCGCCGCTGTAGAAGTACTCCTCCTGCACGTAGCCGAACGGCGCGAGGTCGATCGACGTGGAGAGGATCGTGGGGGACCCGGCCACGGGCCCCGTCACCGTGAGTGGCGTGCGGGCCGCGGTGCTCGTCGGCCCCGAGGAGCCGCCGCCCTGGGCGCCGGCGGGCGCAGCGAGCAGCGCCAGCCCGACGAGGAGCGCGCCTGCGAGGGTGATCTCACGACCGGTGCGACGAAGGTGCATCCGCAGCAAGGTACTCCCGATCGAGCCACCCCGGGACCTCACCCCACGGGTCGTCGACGTCGCCGGCGGCGGCTGAGCCTCAGCCGATGACGAGCCGGGTGGCCACGGCGTCCCAGTCGGCCGGCGCGAGGACCGACTGCGCCAGGGCGCACACGCCCGCGAAGACCTCGGCCGGCGCACCGGCGCGCATCCCGCCGAGCAGCTCGGTCCGGTCGTCGACGTTCATGGCCGGGAGCATGATCGACAGCGACGTCGCCATCTCGTCGGGCGGGATGCTCGAGACGATGGCCTCGTGCACTGCGAGCACGGCCTCGAACGGCATCGTCCGGACGAGGGTGCCCATGACCTCGCGCTCCTCGAAGTCCTGGTGCGCGAGGTAGTCGCCGGTGAAGGCGGCGAGGTCGAGGTACAGCGTGTGCACGGCCGCGCGGGCCGCGTCGCCGTCGGTGCCGGCCACGACGTCGGCCAGCGCGACGAACCCGGCGACCCGGGCCTCGAGCTGCGGGTGCGCCTCGGCGATCACGGCCGCCAGCTCCGGCGCGTGGGCCTCGATCGCCGGCTGGCAGTGCGCGTCCTCGTGCTCGGCGTGGGCATCGAGGAGCCACGCCACGCGGTGGACGTCCTCGGCCAGCGCGCTGCGCGCGGCCGAGGAACCCGGGTCGATCGACCCGGCCCGCTCCACCACGGCGAAGAGGGCGGCGCGCACCCCCTTGTGAATGTCGCGGTAGAGGTCGAGGGGCGCAAGGTCGACGAAGGTCGGGGTGCCCGGGGTTGTGGTGGGGTCCAGGATCGCGGTCATGATGTGTCCTCCCGTGGAGTCGGTGGTTCGGTGGGTTGTCGTGTCACCGATCGTGCCGACGCCCCGGGACCCCCGCTCTTCAACGTCGCGTGAGCGTTTGCTCAGAACTCGCTAATCCCGAGCGTCACCCGTCATTCACCCGCCCGCCCACCGCCCGCCCGCCCGCCATCGATCCGGAGCCGCCGTGCTGGAACCGTCGCTCGTCGAGCACCTGGAGTCCGACGGCACCCTCCTCGTGGGCACGGTCGACGCCGACGGGATCCCCGAAGCGGCCTACGCCTGGGCGCTCGCCGTGCTCGACCCCGGCGACTCCGCCGGCCCGCCGGTCGTGCGGTTCCTCGTGCCGGAGCGGGCCACCCGGACCCGCGCCAACCTCGCCACCACCGGGCGGATCGCGGCGACGGTCACCGACGTCGAAACGCTCGTCTCCGCGCAGCTCAAGGGCCGCGTGCGCGGCGTGGAGCCGTCCACCCCCGCCGACGGACGGGCGTGCCGGCGCCGGTTCGACGCCGTGATGGCCAACATCCACGAGGTCGAAGGCACCGCGATCGACGTCCTCGAGCGGTTCCGGCCCGGCCCGGTCGTGGCGGTGACCATGGCCGTCGAGGAGGTCTACGACCAGACGCCCGGTCCGGTGGCGGGCAGCCGTCTCGCCCCGACGGTCGAGACCCCGTGAGCGCCGACACGGCGCCCATCGCCCTGCGCGACCTCGGGGTGTGCTTCGAAGGGGCCGTCCCGTCGACCATCGCGACCGCAT
This sequence comes from Actinomycetota bacterium, assembly GCA_016870245.1. GTDB lineage: Bacteria > Actinomycetota > Acidimicrobiia > IMCC26256 > PALSA-555 > CAIUKV01. Next base: position 3,861 of record VGCA01000167.1, read on the forward strand.
CGGCCGACGGCGTCCCCAACGTCACCTACCTGTCGAAGGTCCACCTCGTCGACGACGACCACGTCGGGCTCTCCGACCAGTTCTTCTCGAAGACCAACCGCAACCTCGCCGAGAACCCCTACGCCTGCGTCCTGGTGTTCGACCCCACCACCTACGACCAGTACCGGCTGCTCGTGCGGTACGAGCGCAGCGAGCGCCAGGGCCGGCTGTTCGACCGCGTCGACCGCGACATCGAGGCGATCGCCGCGCTCACCGGGATGGCCGGCGTGTTCAAGCTCCGGGCCGTCGCCATCTACCGGGTGCTCGAGATCGAGGCGGTGGAGGCGTGACGCCGCCCGATCCGACCGGCGCCCTCGCGCGGCTGACCACCCGCCTCGGCCGCTGTCCGGACCTCGACACGGTGTTGAGCACCACCGTCGCCGGCCTCGACGATCTGTTCGGCTACGTGCACTCGTTGGTCCTCCTGCTCGACGAGAGCGGCGAGCGCCTCTACACGATCGCCAGCCACGGCTACCCGTCGGAAGGCATCGGCTCCGAGGTCCGGGTCGGCGAAGGGGTGATCGGCATGGCCGCGGCGCGGGCCGAGCCGATGCGGGTGGGCAACCTCGGGCGGATGCTCACCTACGCCCGGGCCGTGCGCCGCACGCACGAGGAGCACGGCGGCGAGGCGCCCGGCCACGAGCTCGCGCTGCCGGGCCTCCCAGGTGCCGAGAGCCAGGTCGCCGTCCCGGCGATGGTGCACGGCCTGCTCCTGGGCGTCGTCGCCGTGGAGAGCGACAGCCAGCTGGCGTTCGGTGCCGACGACGAGGCGGTGCTCTCCGTCGTCGCCGGGCTCGTCGGCGCGGCCGTGGAGCTCGACCGGCTGCTCGAGGAGGCGGCGGCCGACCACCCACCGCCGCAGTCCGCACGCGGGCCGGGGGCCGCCCCCGCGGCGCGCACCACCCGCGTCCGCTTCTTCCCCCAGGACGGCTCCACCTTCGTCGACGGCGACTACCTCATCAAGGGCGTGGCCGGGCGCATCCTGTGGAAGCTGCTCGGGCAGTACCAGCACGAACACCGCGACGAGTTCACCAACCGCGAGGTCCGGCTCGACCCGACGCTCGAGCTGCCGCAGGTACGCGACAACTTCGAGAGCCGGCTCATCCTGCTGAAGCGCCGGCTCGACGAGCACGACGCACCCATCCGCATCGAGAAGACCGGCCGCGGCCGCTTCCGCGTCGTCGTCGACACCGCCCTCGTCCTCGAGTCCACCTGCTGACGGCCCAGGCCTCACGCCTCCTTCACGACGGAGTACCAGACTCGTTCGGCGACGGCGCAGAGCCGTCGGGATAAGTTCGCCGCAATGACCACCACCGAGGAACGACGAACCAGCGTCGAGGACCTGGCCGGGGCCATCCGGGTCCTGGCCGACGCGGCCGCCGAGACCGCGGTCGACCCGGCGATCGTGCGCGACGTGGCCGCCACCGTCCGCGACCTGACCGCCCGGCTCGCCGCCGCCACGAACGACGACCCGTACTCCGACCTGCGCACCGACCCGATCGACGACAAGGTCCCGAGCAAGTTCATGCCGATCAACCCGATCATCGGCGACTGCAACGCCGGGCGACCCGACGTGCAGGTGCACTACGAGGAGGGCGAGGTCCGCGGTCGGGCCAATCTGTCGAAGCGGTTCACCGGGCCGCCGGGGTTCGCGCACGGGGGCATCACCGCGATGCTCGCCGACCAGATCGTCGCCCTCACTCCCGGGGCGGCCGGTCTGCTCCGCGGCGGCATCACCAAGTCGCTGACCCTCCGCTACCGCAAACCCGTCCCCATCGGCGAGGAGATCGCGCTGTGGGGCGTGTGCGTACCCGACGGAGACGACCTCGCGGCTTCGTTCACCATCTCCACCGACGCCGGAACCGCGGTCGAAGGCAACGCCGTCATCGTCTCGGCCCAACGGCTCTACAAGGGGGACCCGCCAACCGCCCGTTGACGCGATGGAGTCACTTGCGTCGGAAGCGGTCCGCGCCCGTCAGCTCGCGCCGTTGCGGCAACGGTTGGTGTTGAAGTTCGCCTCCTTGGTCCGCTTCACGGCGAAGTAGGTGCCGTCGGGGCAGGTGATCTTGGGGTTGATCTCGGCGAACACCCCGGTGGGCGACTCGTAGCCCGGCACCGTCCACACGTGGACCATGCTCGTGGTGACCGCGATCAGGCGGCCGCGCACCGCTGCGCACTCGCTCACCGAGACGGTGCGGTCGGCGCCCAACGGTGCCTCGATCACCCCGTCCTTGAACACGATGCACACGTTGGAGTGCGTGTGCCAGTGGTCGTTGGGGCCGACGAAGCCCTCGGGCGGGTTCTCAGCCGAGCCGACCATGCTCGTGACCATGAAGCCGGCCAGCGGCGCGTCGGGCGCGAGGCCGTCGAAGATCAGCATCGGGGTCATCGGCCCGTCGACACCCTGGATGATGTCCTCGGGGACCCGCTTCCCCATCAACCCGTAGTGGGTGCCCAGACCGGGCGAGAACGGCCCGGCGCGGCGGTAGCCCGCGGCCTCGGCCGCCGCGATGTTGGGGTACCGGGTGACCAGCGCGCTGAACTGGTTGAGCTGCTGACTCAGCGCGGTCTGCGTGGCGGCGTCGAGGTCGACCTCGGCGGCAGTGGAGTGCTGGTGCCCGTTGTGGAGCTTCGACAGGCCCTTGTCGTCGGCCGCCGCCACCGTCGTCGCACCCCCGTGCACG
>VGCA01000168.1 GCA_016870245.1 Actinomycetota bacterium
CGCCTGCGGCTGCCTCAGCCGAACACGACCGGGATCTCGGTCGCGCCGCGCTCGTACAGCCCGATGATCTCGGGGGCGGGGGCGTCGGGATCGAGCCGGAGGTCGGGCAGCCGGTCGAGCAGCGCGCTGATCCCGGTGAACAGCTCGGCCCGGGCGACGTGCATGCCGAGGCAGATGTGCGGCCCGCTGCCGAAGCCCTGCGAGGGCTTGGCCGGACGGTCGATGTCGTACTCGTCGGGCCGCTCCCAGCGGGCCGGGTCACGGTTGGCCGCGCCCAGGCACAGGTGCAGCACCGAGCCCTTGGGCAGGTCGACCCCGCCCAGCGTGGTGTCGGTGGTGACCCAGCGCGAGAACATCGGGTCGGTGGCCTCCCACCGGAGCGACTCCTCGATCGCCGCCCGCAGGAGCGTCCGATCCGCTCGGACGCGCTCGACGAGCGCGGGCTCCCGCAGCAGCGCCGTGAGCGTGATCCCCATCTGCTTCCAGGTGGTCCCCGAACCGGCACCCAGCAACAAGATGGCGAAGGAGTAGATCTCGGGGTCGGAGAGCGTGTGCCGGGTGCCGTCCTCGTCGGCGAGCTCGGCCTCCACGAGCACGCTGATGAGGTCGTCCTGCGGCTCGGCCCGGCGGGCGGCGACGATCGGCTCGAGGATCTCGATCATCCGGTCGGGGTTCGAGAACTGGGACCGGACCTCGAGCGCCTGATCGACGGGGATGCCGAAGCTCGACGTGATCGTCAGCAGCGGGATGGCGGCGCAGAAGTCGATGTTGAGCTCGGCCCGTCCGTCGGCGACGAAGGCGTCGATCAAGCCGTGGACGGTGCCGTCGATCCAGCTGGTGATCCACCACTGCGCGCGGGGCGGGACGAACGAGGGCTGCACCAGCGAGCGGTACCGGCGGTGACGGGGGCCGTCCATCGCCAGCATCGAGTTGAACACGCTGATCTGGCTGATGTCGATCTCGCGTCCCTCGACGGTCTCGGGCGAGGAGGCGAAGACCTCGGGGGTGCGCTGGGCCTCGTCGCAGGTGTCGAACGAGAAGCACGAGAAGTGCCGACGCCCCTCTTCGGGGAGGCCGTGCCAGTACGCCGGACCGTCGAAGCCGGTGAGCTCGTGGACCATGCCTTCGTGCACCGGACCGGTCTCCCGGAGCTCGTGCCACCGGGGGTACGGGTCGTCGTGGAACCCGCCGCCGCTGAACGCGACCGACCCGCCGCGCAGGTCGAAGAGCTCGCGCACCCGGTCGATGTCGAGGCGCGGGGCGCCGCCGTCGATGCTCATCGGGCCACGTACCCCCCGTCGATGGGGAGCAGGACCCCGGTCACGTTGGCCGCCCGGTCGGAGCACAGGTACACCGCGGCCTCGGCGCAGTCCTCGGCCCGGACCGGACGACCCATCGGGTGGATCGACCCGGCGGCGTTCGCGACGTCGTCGAGCTGATCGGCCGGCAGCTCCAGCCCGCCCGCCGCCATGAACCCGGTGTACGGCATCGCGCCCGGGCAGATCGCGTTCACCCGGATCCCCTCCGGGGCGCACTCGACGGCCACCGCCTTGGTGAGCTGGTGGACCGCGCCCTTGGTCGCGCCGTACACCGTGCCGCCCCAGCCGACGAGGCCGGCGACGGAACCCGTGTTGAGGATCACGCCGCCGCCGCCCTGGGCCCGGAACTGCGTCACGGCGTGCTTCATGCCGAGGAACACGCCGCGGAAGTTGACGGCGGTGAGGCGCTCGAAGTCCTCGAGGCTGTGGTCGAGGAACGTCATGCCGAGGCGCGGGGTCGGGATGCCGACGTTGTTGAACACGATGTCGAGTCGCTCGAACGCGTCGGTGGCGGTGGCGATCATCGCGGCGACGTCGGTCTCGGCCGAGACGTCGGCGCGGACGGCGACGGCCCGACCGCCCCGACCCTCGACGAGTCCGACGGTCTCGGTCGCCCGGTCGAGGTCGACGTCGGCGACGACGACCCGGGCGCCCTCCTCGGCGAAGCGCAGCGCCGAGGCCCGGCCCACGCCCGATCCGGCGCCGGTGATGACGGCGGTCCTGTCCAGCAGCTGCATGCGGGTTCCTTCCCGGACGATCAGGCGATCAGGCGCCGACCCGCGCCGGGGCGTCGGCGGGGGTGAACCGGTAGAGCCGCTCGGCGTTGCCGCGGAGGAGCTTGTACTGCGTCTCCGGCGGGAGGTGGCCGATGCGGCGCTGCACGACCTGGATGGAGTCGGGCCAGGTGGAGTCGGAGTGCGGGTAGTCGGTCTCGCACATCACGTTGTCTTCGCCGATCTCGTCGAGGCTCCGGATGCCGTGCGCGTCGTCGATGAAGCATCCGTAGATGTGGTCGCGGAACACCTGCCGCACGTCGAACGAGTCGAGGTCGAGGTCCTCGTCGGCCGCGGCGTGCCCCAGGAAGCTCATCTTCTTCACCCAGTGCCGTTGCTTGTCGACGACCTGCTCCGCCCGCTCGAGGTAGTAGGGGATCCACCCGATCTCGCCCTCGGACAGCACGATCCTCAGGTTCGGGTAGCGCTGGAACATCCCCGAGAACATCCACGAGAGCATCGCCCCCGAGGTGCGCATCGCCCCCCACGGGAGATTGGCGATGAAGGGGACGTCGGGCGCGATCTGCGGCACCTGCGACGACGAGCCGACGTGCATCGAGACGACCATGCCCATCTCGTTCGCCGCGGCCATCACCGGGTCCCAGTACCGGTCCTTGTCGTGGATGGTGGGAAGGCCGAGCGGCGCCGGGTTCTCCGAGAAGGCGAACGTGGTCGCGCCGCGCGCCGCGCACCGCTCCATCTCCGCCACCGCGAGGCTCGGGTCCCACATCGGGATGAGGACGAGCGGGATGTACCGGCCGGGAGCGGCGCCACACCACTCCTCCAGCATCCAGTCGTTGTAGATCTTCAGGCACACGAGGCCGAAGTCGCGATCGCTCGTCTCCATGAACAGCTGTCCGCAGAACCGCGGCAACGTGGGGAAGCACAGCGACGCCAGGATCCCGGCCCGGTCCATGTCCTCGATCCGGGCGACCGGGTCGTAGCACCCGGGCCGCATCTCCGCGTACGGCAGCGGCTCCGGGCTGAACTCCTCCTTGGCCTTCCCGGCCACCGCGCTCAGCCCGGCGGTCGGGTACCGCTTCCCGTCGTAGACCCAGACCTCGAGGCCCGAGTCGTCGACCTCCATGTGCGGCGCCCGGTCACGATCCTTGGCCGCCACCCGGTCGACCCACAGGTGGGGCGGCTCGAGCACGTGGTCGTCGACGGAGATGAGCCAGTCGAGGTCGAGCGCCATGGTCCCCCCAGGGTCGGCGTGCGGATCTCGGTGCCCGGTGAAGGTAGAACGACGTTCTGATCTCGCGCCAGGTCGCGCGACCGGTGGCCGGCCGGGGCACGGACGACGCCGGGTCAGCCCGGCGTGGCCTCCCGCACCGCGGGCATCAGCTCCTCGGCGAGCACCCGCACGATGCGGTCGGGGTCGCCGTCGCGCCCGGCGGCCGGGGCGAAGATGAAGTGCCGGGCCCCCGCCGCCACGAACTCCTCGATCCGCGCCTGCACCTCGCCCGGGGTCCCCGCCGCCGCCACCCGGTCGACCATGGCCATGAAGTCCTGGTCGTAGGTGCCACCCATGGTCTCGGCCGCCTGCCTCCGGGCCCGCTCGCCGTCGTCGTCGACGCTGACGAACAGGAACACGTACCACTCGAAGTCGGCCAGGTCCCGACCCGATGCGGCGGCCTCGGCCCGGATCGTCTCGACCGACGCCGCGTACCGGCGGGCGGAGTACATGTAGGGCATCCAGCCGTCGCCGAGACGCGCAGCGCGACGCATGGCCGGCTCCTGGCGGCCCGCGACCACGATCGGCGGTCCCCCCGGCTGGAGCGGCGCCGGGTGCACCCGCACGTCCTCCATGGCGTAGAAGGGCCCCGGGTGGGAGATCTCCTCGGCGGTCCAGAGCCGCCGGATCAGGCCGATCGCCTCGTCGGTGCGGGGCCCGCGCTCCTTCAGCGGGATCTGGCAGGCCCGGAACTCGGCGGGGTACTCGCCGCCGATGCCGACGCCGAGCACGGTGCGCCCGCCGGTCGTGCGGTCGAGGTCGGCCATCTGCTTGGCGACGATCGCCGGCGCGTACAGGGGCAGCAGGAGGATCGAGGTCCCCACCGTCACCCGCTCGGTGTGGGCCGCCAGCCGGGCCAGGCCCATCATCGCCTCGGGCGTCGGGTTGCGGGAGGCGACGTGGCCGCCGGCCCAGAGCGAGTCGATCGGGAGCGCCTCGAACGCGGCGACGGTCCGGGCGTCGGCGGCCGAGGCCGCGAACCCGATGCGTAGGGCGTCGGGACCCGGGGCGGGACGGGGCGGGACGGAGTCGACCATGGCCCGGATCCTCCCACAGCCCCCGAGGCGTGACCGCCCGAGCCCGGTTGCCTAAGGTCGGATCGTGACCCGCACCACCTTCCCGCACCTCCTCGCCGCCGGCGCCATCGGCCCGATGGCGGTCCGCAACCGGATCGTGCTCCCGGCGATGGACCAGAACTCGTGCAGCGACGACGGCGAGATCACCGCCCTCAACGTCGCCCACTACGAGGCCCGGGCCCGGGGCGGAGCCGGGCTGCTCATCCTCGAGACCTCGGCCGTCGCCTACCCCGTCGGCGCGACCTCGCGGCACCAGCCCGCGCTCTCCGACGACCGGTACGTCCCCGGTCTCGCCCGGCTCGCCGAGGCGGTGCACGCCCACGGGGCGAAGATGGCGGTGCAGATGTGCCACCACGGCAAGACCGCGGGCATCGACGTGCTCGAGGACCGCGAGCAGATCATCCCCTCGGTGCCCGTGCCCGACGACGAGATGTCGTTCGACCACCTCACGATGGACGAGCTCATGAAGCTCGCGAGCACCACCGGCGGGAAGATGCCCCAGCGGCGCGAGGCCACCACCGACGACCTCGCGTGGGTGGTCGACCAGTTCGCCGACGCCGCCGCCCGCGTGCAGCAGGCCGGGATGGACGCGGTCGAGATCCACGCTGCGCACGGCTACCTGATCTCCACGTTCCTCTCGCCGAAGTACAACCGTCGCACCGACGAGTACGGCGGGTCGGTCGAGGCCCGCGCCCGCCTGCTGTGCGAGGTCGTGCGGGCGGTGAAGGCGCGTTGTGGCGACGGCCTCGCCGTGATCGTCCGCATCGACGCGACGGAGCACTCGGACGGCGGGATCACGCCGGAGCTCGCGGCCGAGCACGCCCGCCTCGCCGAGGCCGCGGGCGCCGACGCGATCCACGTGTCGGCCAACTCACCCCGAGCCGTCGGCACCGGGTTCACCGACGCGCCGCTGCCGCGCCTTCCCGGTCAGTACGTCGACTACGCGCGCACCGTGAAGGCCGCGGTGACCGTGCCCGTCATCGCCGTCGGGCGCATCATGCCCGAGCAGGCGGAGGCGATCCTGCACGACGGGGTGTGCGACTTCGTCGCCATGGGTCGCCAGCTGCTCGCCGATGCCGACCTGCCGAACCGGCTCGCGGCCGGCCGCCCCGACCTCGTGCGCACCTGCATCAACTGCTACGTGTGCGTCGCCGAGAACTTCTGGGACGGCGCCCCGGTCTGCGCGATCAACGCCGACCTCGGGCACTACGACCGCCCCCCGGTCGAGCCGGCAGCCGCCCCGCGCCACGTGGTCGTCGTGGGCGGTGGCCCGGGCGGCATGGAGACGGCCCGCGTCGCCGCGGACCGCGGCCACCGGGTCACGTTGTTGGAGAAGGCGCCGCGGCTCGGCGGCACCGCCCGCTTCTCCGCCTTGACGACGCCGATGAACGGCGAGCTCGTGCGCTACCTGGCGGCCGCGATCGCCGAAGCCGGCGTCGACGTGCGGCTCGGCACCGAGGCCACGCCCGACACGGTCGCTGCGCTCGCGCCCGACGTCGTCGTGGTCGCCACCGGCGCGAAGCGTGACCGGCCCGACGTGCCCGGCGCCGACCTCCCGCACGCGCTCTCGGGCGACGACCTCCGGGCGCTCCTCACCGGCGACGACCCGGCCGCCGGCCGGCGACTGGGCTTCGCCGAACGGCTCGTGGTGTCGGCCGGCCGGCGCCTCGGGGTGACCGACGACATGGACAAGGTCCGCACGATGTCGAAGCGGTGGATGCCGATCGGCAACCGCATCGTCGTGGTGGGTGGCGGGCTCGTCGGCATCGAGCTCGCCGAGTTCCTCGCCGAGCGGGGCCGCACCGTGACCGTGCTGGAGCAGGACGACAAGCTGGGCGTCGAGATGGCCCACCCGCGTCGGGCCCGGGCGATCCACGAGGCCCGCGCCCACGGCGTGACCTTCGTGACCGGGGCGACGCTCACCGGGATCACCGCCGACGCCGTCACCTACACGGTGGGCGACGAGCCGCACTCGGTCGAGGCGCAGCACGTGATCTTCGCCACCGGCGTGCACGGCGACCGGAGCCTCGCCGAGGCGCTCACCGCCCGGGGGATCGAGGCGCACGTGGTGGGCGACGCCGCCCACGTGGGCTACATCCAGAACGCGGTGGCCACCGGCAACGCGATCGCCC
>VGCA01000169.1 GCA_016870245.1 Actinomycetota bacterium
TGGCCACCCGCACCCGCACCTCGTCGGGCTTCGGCACGGGGGCCTCGACCTCGGCCACCCGCGCCACCTCCGGCGGCCCGTACCGCTCGACCACTGCTGCCTTCATCGCATCGCTCCCGTTGGCGGTTGTGGTGTCAGACCTCGAGCATGAGGGTGACGGGGCCGTCGTTGACCAGCTCCACCTGCATGTCGGCCCGGAACACGCCGGTGGCGACGGTGGCGCCGAGGTCGCGCAAGGCCGCGCAACACACCTCGACGAGCGGCTCGGCCTGCTCGGGGCGCGCCGCATCGACCCACGACGGTCGTCGCCCGCGCGACGTGTCGCCGTAGAGGGTGAACTGGCTGACGACCAGCACCTCGCCGCCGACGTCGGCGAGTGGAAGGTTCATCACGCCATCGGCGTCAGGGAACACGCGCAGCCGCCACACCTTGTCGGCGAGCCGGCGCGCCGCAGCCTCGTCGTCGGCGTGGGTCACCCCCACCAGCACGCAGAGCCCGGGCCCGATCGCGCCGGTGACCGTCCCGTGGACGGTCACCTGGGCTCGCGTCACCCGCTGGACGAGCGCGCGCATGGAGCGGGACGAACCGCCGCCTACGCGGCTTCCATCTCGGACTTGTAGTCGCCCGAGCGGGCGAGGCCGTTGAGTCGGGCGCGCTTGGCGTACGCGGCCTGGCCGGCGGAGAGCTGGTCGGGCTTGCCGCCCCACGCCTTGAGCGCCGGCGCCTGGAGCGCACGGCCGTAGGAGAACGACAGCTGCCACGGGAGCGGGCCCATCTGGTTCATCAGGTTGAGGCGAGCCGTGGCCTGCTCGTCGCTCTGCCCGCCCGACAGGAACACGATGCCGGGCACTGCGGCGGGCACCGTGTACTGGAACACGCCGAGCGTGGTCTTGGCGACGGCCTCGTCGGACGCCTGCTCCGACGCGCCGTACCCCGAGAGGCACATGTTGGGCTTGAGCAACGTGCCCGGCAGGTACACACCCTGGTCGAACAGCGCGCGGTACAGCGCGTCGAGCGCGTGCGCGGTGACGTTGGCCGCCCGCTCGATCGTGTGGGTGCCGTCCATCAGCACCTCGGGCTCCACGATCGGGACGATGTCCGCCTCCTGGCACAGCGCGGCGTAGCGGGCCAGGGCGTGGGCGTTGACGTCGTAGCAGTAGCTGCTCGGCAGCGAGTCGGTGATCGTGTAGGTGGCGCGCCACTTGGCGAACCGGGCGCCGAGCTCGTAGTACTCGGCGAGGCGCTCACGCAGGCCGTCGAGGCCCTCGGTCACCGTCTCGCCCTCGGCGCCGGCCAGCGGCTTCGCACCGGTGTCGACCTTGATGCCGGGGATCACGCCCTGGTCGCCCAGCAGCTTGGGGAACGGCGTACCGTCGTCGGCCGACTGGCGGATCGTCTCGTCGAAGAGGATCACACCCGAGATGTGGTCGGCGGCCCCCGGGGTGGTGAACAGCATCTGCCGGTAGGTGCGCCGGTTGTCCTCGGTGGACTCGACGCTGATCGAGTCGAAGCGCTTCTTGATCGTGCCGCTCGACTCGTCGGCGGCGAGGATCCCCTTGCCGGGGGCGACGAGCGCTTCCGCAGTTGCGGTCAGTGCAGCCTTGTCCATGACTTCCTTGCTCCCTAGTCCTGGGTCGTTCCGCTCGGTGACGGGGCCTTCGGCGCCCCGACCGGCCTCACTCCCACTCGATGGTTCCCGGAGGCTTGCTCGTGATGTCGTAGGCCACCCGGTTGATGCCCGGGACCTCGTTGATGATCCGCGACGCCATCCGCTCGAGCAAGTCGTGGGGAAGGCGCGCCCAGTCGGCGGTCATGGCGTCTTCCGACGTGACCGCCCGGATGACCACTGGGTACTCGTAGGTGCGACCGTCGCCCATCACGCCCACGGTGCGCACGGCCGGCAGCACCGCGAAGCTCTGCCAGATCTCGCGGTAGAGGCCGGCGCGCTGGATCTCGTCGACGACGATGAAGTCGGCCTGGCGCAGGATCTCGAGGCGCTCGGGCGTGATCTCGCCGATGATGCGCACCGCGAGCCCCGGGCCCGGGAACGGCTGACGCCACACGATGTGCTCCGGCAGCCCGAGCTCCTCGCCCACCGCGCGCACCTCGTCCTTGAACAGGTTGCGCAGCGGCTCGACGAGCTCGAAGTTCATGTCGTCGGGGAGCCCCCCGACGTTGTGGTGCGACTTGATGGTCGCGTTGTCGCCGCCACCCGACTCGACGATGTCGGGGTAGAGCGTGCCCTGCACGAGGTACGCAGCGTCGCTCAGGTCACGCGCCACCTCCTCGAACACCCGAATGAACGTCTCGCCGATGATCTTGCGCTTGGTCTCGGGCTCGGTGACGCCGGCCAGCGCGTCGAGGAACCGGTCGGCCGCCTTCACGTGGATCAGGTCGACCTCGAACTGACGGCGGAACGTGTCCTCCACCTGGTCGGCCTCGCCGAGACGGAGCATCCCGGTGTCGACGAACACGCAGGTGAGCTGATCGCCGACCGCCTTGTGCACCAGCGCCGCGGCGACCGCGGAGTCGACCCCGCCGGAGAGCCCGCAGATGACCCGCTCGCCGCCGACCTGGGCCCGGACCTCCTCGACCGCGTCGTCGATGATCGAGGTGTGGGTCCAGGTCGGCCGGGCGCCGCACACGTCGAACAGGAACGACCGCAGCACGTCCTGGCCCCGCTCGGTGTGCACCACCTCGGGGTGGAACTGCACGCCGTACACCCCGCGCTCGCGGTCCTCGAGCGCGGCGATGGGTGCGCCGGGGGTGGACGCGGTGACGGTGAAGCCATTGGGCGCCTGCGTGATGGCGTCGCCGTGGCTCATCCACACGATCTGCTCGGCCGCGAGCGGGTCGAGGACCAGCGACGCGGCGTCGGTCCGGCTCATGACGGTGCGGCCGTACTCACCACCACCGGTGCGCTCGACGAGCCCGCCGAGATCGCGGGCGACGAGCTGCGCGCCGTAGCAGATGCCGAGGATCGGGAGGCCGGCGCCGTAGATCGCCGAGTCGATCGAGGGCGCGTCGTCGACGTGGACCGACGCGGGACCACCGGAGAAGATGATCCCCTTGGGTCGCTTGGCGAGCATCTGCTCGAGCGGCATCGTGCGGGGCACGATCTCGGAGTAGACGCGCGCCTCACGGACGCGCCGCGCGATCAGCTGCGCGTACTGGGCGCCGAAGTCGACGACGAGGACGGTGTCGTGCGGGGTGTGCAAGGACCCCTACCGGCCCATGCCCACGCCCTGGCTGCGCTGGAGTGCCTTGCCCTCGGTCTGCAGCGACGGGGCCACCATCACCTCGGCCTTCTGGAACTCCTTGAGCGTCTCGTAGCCCGTGGTGGCCATCGAGGTGCGCAGCGCACCGAAGAGGTTCAGCGTGCCGTCGTTCTCGTGGGCGGGGCCGACGAGGATCTCCTCGAGCGACCCCCGCTTCCCCGAGTGGACCCGCGCGCCCCGCGGCAGCGTGGGGTGGAAGGTCGCCATGCCCCAGTGGTAGCCGCGGCCCGGCGCCTCGTACGCGCCCGCCAGCGGCGAGCCGATCATGACGGCGTCGGCGCCACAGGCGATCGCCTTGGCGACGTCGCCGCCGGTGCGCATGCCGCCGTCGGCGATCACGTGCACGTAGACGCCGGTCTCGTCGAGGTGACGGATGCGGGCGCCCGCGGCGTCGGCGATCGCGGTGGCCTGCGGCACGCCGATCCCGAGCACGCCGCGGCTCGTGCACGCGTGGCCCGGGCCGACGCCCACGAGGATGCCGACGGCGCCGGTGCGCATGAGGTGCAGCGCCGTGGAGTACGACGCGCACCCACCCACGATCACGGGGATCTCGTACTCGCGGATGAACTTCTTGAGGTTGAGCGGCTGACGCGACTCGTCCTTCGAGACGTGCTCGGCCGACACCACCGTGCCCTGGATGACGAGCAGGTCGAGCTCGGCATCGAGCAGCGCCTTGGCGTACTTCTCGACGCGCTGGGGCGTGAGCGACGCGCAGGTGGTGATCCCGGCGTCGCGCATCTCCTGGATGCGGACGCCGACGAGCTCGTCCTTCATGGGCTCGTTGTAGATCTCCTGCATCCGCCGAGTGGCCTTCTCGGTGTCGAGCGTGGAGATCTCCTCGAGCAGCGGCTCGGGGTCCTCGTAGCGGGTCCAGAGCCCCTCGAGGTTGAGGCAGCCCAACCCGCCGAGGCGCCCCATCTCGATCGCGGTCTTGGGCGACACCACGCCGTCCATGGCCGACGCGATGAGCGGCAGCTCGAAGTGGAAGGCGTCGATGTCCCAGGAGATGTCGACGTCTTCTGGGTCGCGGGTCCGCCGACTGGGGACGATCGCGATGTCGTCGAACCCGTAGGCCCGCCGCCCGGACTTGCCGATCCCGATCTCGACTTCCACGTCGGCGACTCCCTCTTGGGTGCGAAACCGTCAGGATACCCCGGCGACCCCCCCCACCGAAGGCCCTCAGCGTCGGGTGGCCGTCCAGGCGGTCAGATGGGACAGGAAGGCGACGAGGATCCGGGCGGTCGCGCCCCAGACGGTCTCGTCGGCGAGCTCGAAGAAGTGGATCGCCGGTCGGGGCCCACGCCCACGAGCATCTCCGGCGGGACCTCCCAGCGCTCCTCGCGGAACACGTCGTCGTGGAGCAGCTCGGAGAGCGCGACGTCGAAGACGAGGTCGACCTCGCGGTCGTCGGGCACCAGCTGCGGGCGCTGCGCCAGCAGACCGACGTAGGGAGTCAGCGAGAAGCGGGCCGAGACGGTGACGATGTGGTCGAGCTCGGCCACGATCTCGACGAGGCCCGGGTCGAGCCCGATCTCCTCCTTCGCCTCCCGCAGCGCCGTGGCCGCGAGGTCGGCGTCGAGATGGGGCTCGTGCTTGCCCCCGGGGAACGCGATCTCCCCCTGGTGGCTCGGCATCGTCTCGGGCCGCTTGGTGAGGATCACCCGGGCTTCACCGGCCTCCTCGAACAGGGCGACGAGGACGGCGGCGGGCCGGGTCTCGGGCTGGGCGCCCCACCCCACGCGGGCCGCGGGCAGCGTGGCGCAGGCGGCACGCACGTCGGCCAGCGACGGGTGACGCAGGTGCTCCGGCAGCAGCGCCCACGGCGCGGGATCTCCCGGCCGGAACGACGAAGGCCGGGGGATGCGCTGTGCGCCCCCCCGGCCTCGCGTCTCCACGATGGTGTGGTTACTTCTTGGCGATCTTGGCGAGCACGTCGCGGCTCGAGAGGATCAGCAGGTCCTCGCCGTCGACGGCGATCTCGGTGCCTCCGTACTTGGAGTACACGACGGTGTCGCCCACCGCGACGTCGACCGGGATGATCTCCCCGGTCTGGTCGGAGCGGCGGCCGGGGCCGACCGCGAGCACCTCGCCCTGCTGGGGCTTCTCCTTGGCGGTGTCGGGGATCACCAGACCGCTGACCGTGGTCTCTTCGGGCTCACCGGTCCGCACGACGATGCGGTCCTCCAGCGGCTGCAACTTCATCGGATGCCTCCTGGCACTGCGTGAAAGCGGGGTGGGGCCGGCGGGTCTGACCCGGCCGGCACCCGGGACGGCGTTTAGCACTCACCACACGTGAGTGCTAACGCCAAGATACCCGCCGGTCCCCGGGCCAGCAAACCGGTGGACGACCCGACGGTCTACCCTCCCGCCTCCATGGGGCGGCACCCGACGACATCGGCCACGCCGGGCCTGCGATCGGCGGTCGCCACGAGCATGGCGGTGGCGTCGTGACCGCACCGGAGCTGGCGGTCGTGGTGCCCACCCGCGACCGGCCCGCCGCGCTGGCGCACTGCCTCGCCGCGCTCGCGGCCCAGCGCGACGTGACGCTGGAGGTCGTCGTCGTCGACGATGCCTCGGTCGACCCGGCGGCGGTCGAGGCCGTCGTCGCGGCGCACCTCCCGGGTGCCCGGATCGTGCGCGCCGCCGGACGTGGACCCGCGGCCGCGCGCAACCTCGGCGTCGCCCGGGCACACACGCCGTTCGTCGCCCTCACCGACGACGACTGCCGGCCGGCGCCGAACTGGGCGGCCACGTTGCTCGGCCGGCTCCGACAGGATGCGCGCGTCGTCGCCGGGCCCACCATGGTCGCCGACGCCCACGACCCCTTCGCCCGGGCGGCGCAGACGATCACCAACGCCGTGGTCGACTCGTCGTTCGCCGCCGACCGCTCGAGCGTGGGGTTCGCGCCCACGAGCAACCTCGCCTTCGCCGTCGAGGTGCACCGGGCGCTCGCCTTCGACGAGACGTACCCGCTCGCGGCCGGCGAGGACCGCGACTGGTGCGACCGCGTCGTGGCCTCGGGGACGCACATCGCGTGGGAGCCCAGGGCGCGTGTGGACCACGCCCCGGCCCCCGGGTGGCGCGGCTTCTGGCATCAGCAGCGGCGCTACGGGCGCGGCGCGCGCGTGTACCACCGCAACCGCACCGCCGGGCG
>VGCA01000170.1 GCA_016870245.1 Actinomycetota bacterium
GCCGAACGTGGTGGCGTGGTCACCGGGCTTGAACGCCGCGGCGACGTCGGCCCGGGCCCAGCACGCCCCGATCGGCACGCCGTTGCCGAGCGCCTTCGCCATCGTCACGACGTCGGGACGCGCGCCGGAGTGCTGGAAGCCGAACCAGGCACCGGTGCGGCCGAGCCCGGTCTGCACCTCGTCCATGATCAGCAGCGCCTCACGCTCGTCGCACAGGGCGCGCACCGCCTCCAGGTAGCCGGGGGGCGCGGGCTGCACGCCGCCCTCTCCCTGCACCGGCTCCAGCATCACTGCGCAGACGCGCTCGTCCATGGCCGCCGCGAGCGCGTCGACGTCGGCGAACGCGACCTGGCGGAACCCGGTGGGCAGCGGCTGGAAGGTCTCCTGCTTCTGGGGCTGGCCGGTCGCCGCGAGCGTGGTCAGGGTGCGGCCGTGGAACGACCCGTAGGCCGACAGCACGTGGTAGCGCTCGGCGCCGCCGTTGGCCTGGCCGTGCCGGCGGGCGAGCTTGATCGCACACTCGTTGGCCTCGGCGCCCGAGTTGGCGAAGAACACCCGGCCGTCACCGCCGAGCAACCGGTCGAGCGTCGCGGCCACCTGGGGCTGCAGGGCGTTGTAGTAGAGGTTCGACACGTGGAGGAGCGTGCGGGCCTGCTCGGCGAGCGCGTCGGCCACCGCAGGGTGCGCGTGGCCGAGCGACGTGACCGCCAGGCCGGAGAGGAAGTCGAGGTAGCGCTTCCCGTCGGCGTCGTAGAGGACCGTGCCCTCGCCGCGCACGAACGCGACGGGCGCCCGGCCGTAGGTCTGCATCACGTGGGCGGCATCGAGGGCGACGATGTCGTCGTAGGTAGGCGTGGGCATCACGTGGCGTCCTTCACGTCGACGGGCTGATCGCGGGTGATCATCGTGCCGATGCCCTCACGGGTGAAGAACTCGAGCAGCAGTGCGTGGGGCACCCGACCGTCGAGGATGTGGGCGCGGCCGACGCCGGCCCCGATCGCCTCGATGCACGACCGGAGCTTGGGGATCATCCCCTCCCCCACCTTGCCCTCGGCGAGCAGCCGCTCCATGCCCGCGACGTCGATCTGCGAGATGAGGCTCGCCTCGTCGGGGTAGTCCTCGTACACCCCGAGCACGTCGGTGAGGTACACCAGCTTCTCGGCGCCGAGCGCCACGGCGATCGCGGCCGCGACCGTGTCGGCGTTGACGTTATGGGCCTGGCCGCCCTCGTCGACCCCGACCGTGGCGATGACGGGGATGAGGTCCTCGTTCTGGAGGCGTTCGACAATTGCGGGGTTGACCGACTCGACGTCGCCCACGAACCCGAGGCGCGGGTCGCGGGTGCGTACGAGCAGGAGGTTGGCGTCCTCGCCCGAGAGGCCCACGGCGTAGGCGCCGTGCTGGTTGATCGCCGACACCACCTCGCGATTGACCTTGCCCACCAGCGCCATGCGCACGATGTCGACGGTCTCGGCGTCGGTGACCCGCAGGCCGTCGACGAACTCGGGCTCCTTCCCGAGGCGCTGCATCAGGTCGCTGATCTGCGGACCGCCCCCGTGCACCACCACCGGGCGGATCCCCACCAGGTGCATCAGGACGACGTCCTGGGCGAACAGCTCGGCCAGCGCGGGGTCGTCCATGGCGTGGCCGCCGTACTTGATGACGACGGTGCGGCCGGCGAACTCGCGGATGTACGGCAGCGCCTCGGCCAGCACCGCAGCGTGGTCGTGGGCGCTGGCGACGCGGTCAGCGGCCATCAGCTCGTCCCCATGTTCTCGTCGACGTAGGCGTGGGTCAGGTCGGTGAAGCGCACCGTCGCCTCGCCCCGCCCCGCGTGGAGGTGGCACACGATCTCGATGTCGCGACGGGTCATGGACTCGCGCAGCGCGGTCTCGTCGTGGATGGCGGCGATGCCGTGGCGGCACACCGTGACGCCGTTGTACGTGATGTCGACCCGCTCGGGGTCGAGGAACGCACCGCTCGCGCCGAGCTCCGAGAGCACCCGTCCCCAGTAGGGGTCCTGCCCGTACAGCGAGCACTGCACCAGCTGGCTGGCGGCGACGGCGCGCGCGGCCCGGCGCGCCTCGTCGCCCGAGCGGGCGCCGCGCACGGTGAGGGTGGCGAGCTTGGTCGCGCCCTCGGCGTCGGCCGCCATCTGGTGCGCGAGGTCGTCGCACACGGTGCTCAGCGCCTCGACCAGCGCGTGGTAGGCGTGACCGCTGGTGCCGATCTCCGGACCGCCCGACGCGCCGTTGGCCAGCACCAGCACGGTGTCGTTGGTGCTGGTGCAGGCGTCGACGATCAGGGCGTTGAACGAGTCCTGCACGGCGCGCTCGAGGGCGCTGTGGAGCGCATCGGGGCCGACGACGGCGTCGGTGGTGAGCACGGCGAGCATCGTCGCCATCGCGGGCTGGAGCATGGCGGCGCCCTTGGCCATGCCGCCGACGTGGATGTGGCGGCCGTCGCCGAGGTCGGCGTCGGCCCGCGACTGCTTGGCCACGGTGTCGGTGGTCATGAGCGCGGTCGCGGCCCGCAGCCCGGCCTCGGGCCCCGGCGCGAGCTCGGCGCACAGCGCCGGCACGCCCGACTCCACCGGCGCCATCGGCATGGGGATGCCGATGAGCCCGGTGGAGCACACCAGCACGTCGTGCGCGGCCACGCCGATCCCCTCGGCGGCGAGCGTGCACATGCGCAGCGCGTCGGCGCGCCCCGCGTCGCCGGTGGCGGCGTTGGCGTTGCCCGAGCTCAGGATCACGGCGGCCGCGCGACCGTCGGCGAGGTGGGCACGGGTCACCTGGACCGGCGCGGCCTGGGCGAGGTTGGTGGTGAACACGCCGGCGGCGGTGACCGACCGGCGGTCGGCGGTCGCGACGATCGCAAGGTCGGGGTTGCCCGACGGCTTGATCCCGGACGCGATGCCGGCGGCTTCGAACCCCTCGACGGCGGTCACGCTCACTGTGGGTCTCCGATCGTGGGCGGACGGTGGGACGACGGCACGGTCACGGCATCATCCCCACGCTCGGCAGGCCGGTGGGCTCGGGGAGGCCGAGCACCAGGTTCAGCGCCTGCACGGCCTGCCCCGACGCCCCCTTCACCAGGTTGTCGATGGCCCCCATCGCCAGCACGGTCCCGGTGCGCGGGTCGACCCGCACCGTGACCTGGGCGGTGTTGGCACCCAGCGTCGCCTTCGTCTGGGGCGGCTCGTCGCTCACCACCACGAACGGCTCGTCGGCGTAGTAGGCGCGGTAGCGGTCGAGCAGCCCGGCGGTCGTGAGCCCGTCGACCGCCGGCCTTGCCGTGCAGGTCGCCAGGATCCCCCGTGTCATCGGCACGAGGTGCGGGGTGAACAGCACCTGCACCGGGCCGCCGGCCACGTGCCCGAGCGCGTGCTCGATCTCGCCGGTGTGGCGGTGGGTCAGCAGGCCGTACCCGACGACGTTCTGCTCGCGCTCGGCGTAGAGGTTGGTGGCGGCGAGCTTGCGACCGGCCCCCGAGATCCCCGACACCGCGTTGACGACGATGCCGGTGGGCTCGATCAGCCCGTCGGCCACCAGGGGTGCCAGGGCGAGCGACGACGCCGTTGGGTAGCAGCCGGGTGCGGCCACGTGGACCCGGGCCGCGACCTCGTCGCGGAACAGCTCGACCATGCCGAACCCGAAGCGGTCGATGAGATCCGGTGCGCCGTGGACCTCGCCGTACCACTGGGCGTAGGCGTCGGCGGGCAGGCGGAAGTCGGCCCCGAGATCGACCACGTGCCCGACCCGGTCGAGGATCCGCGGCACGACCTTCTGGCTCTCGCCGTGCGGCAGGCCGAGGAACACGGCGTCGAGCCCGTCGACCGCTCCCGGATCGAACGCCGCGAACTCGAGGTCGCCGTAGGCCGCGGCGAGCGACGGGTACAGGTCGGTCGCCGCCGCCCCCGCGTTGGAGTCCGCGGTCGCGTAGACCACCTCGAGCTCGGGGTGGCCGGCGAGGAGGCGCAACAGCTCGGCGCCGGTGTAGCCCGACGCGCCGACGATCCCGACCCTATGCACCATCGGAGGACCCGCCCGGTCCGGACTTCCTATGCAACATGGTGAATAGCATACACCAAGGTGCATCATCATGCCGGGGAATTTCAGGGGCGGGGCCGCCGGGCCGGCCGCGGGGCGCTCCGAACGCCCGCGGATCGCTCCCCACCGCCCGGTCCCGACCCCGGAGCTGGGAGCTCAGGGTCCGAGCATCACCGGCGGATCGGCGGCCTCCAGCAGGGGCACGAGGACGTCGCGCACGCCCGCAGGCGTGTCGGCCGGGGTCTTCGAGTTCGGGCCGCGGGTCCATCCGTGGGCGACGGCGGTGCGGTTGCCGGAGGTCTCGATGACCCGTCCGGTCCAGTCCTTCGACTCGGGGCTCGCCAGCCAGGTGACGACGTTGGCCACCCACTGCGGGTCCATCTGGGCCTTCACCTCCTCGGTGGGCTCGAACGAGCCGCCGAGGTTCTCGGTCATGCGCGTGAGCGCGGCCGGCGCGATCGCGTTGACCGTCACGCCATAGCGCGCCAGCTCGGCCGACGCGATGATCGTCAATGCGGCGATCCCGGCCTTCGCCGCCCCGTAGTTGGTCTGGCCGACGTTGCCGTAGATGCCCGAGGTCGACGACGTGAGGACGATCCGCGCGTCGTTGGTCTCCCCCGCCTTCGCCCGGTCGCGCCAGTAGCCGGCCGCGTGGCGCACGGGGCAGAACGCGCCCCGGAGGTGCACGCGGATGACCGCGTCCCACTCCTCGACCGTCATGTTGGCGATCATCCGGTCGCGCAGGATGCCGGCGTTGCAGATCAGCACGTCGAGGCCACCGAACGCGTCGACCGCCTGCTGGACGAGCCGCCCGGCGCCGTCGAAGTCGGAGATGTCGTCGGTGTTGGCGACGGCCTCCCCGCCCAGGGCGAGGATCTCGTCGACCACCTGCTGCGCGGGCCCGGCCGAGGCCCCCTCGCCGCTGACGCTCCCGCCGAGGTCGTTGACCACGACCTTGGCCCCCTCCGCCGCGAGGGTCAGGGCGTGGGCCCGGCCGATGCCGCCGCCCGCGCCCGTCACGATGGCCACGCGTCCGTCACAGATCCCCATGTCAGCCTCCTCGGTGAACCGGGAAACCCTACTTCTGGCGCTTGGCGGTCTCCTCGCCCAGGCGCCGGAACGCGTCGGGGTCGTGGGTCGTGCGGTGGGTGGTCCAGTCGCGCTCGAGCGCCAGGGCATCGGCCAGGCTCGTGCCGTCGCCCCGGTTGTAGAGGCGCAGCACCTCGCGGACCGCCGGGTTCGGCGAGATGTCGCGCGCGAGCGCCACGGCCCGCTCGACCACCGCGTCGTGCGGGACCACGTGGTTCACGAGGCCGATGCGCAACGCCTCGTCGGCGTCGACGAAGTTGCCGGTGATCGACATCTCCCGCGCCGTGCGGAGCCCGACGGCCCGCGGCAGCAGCGCGGTGAGCCCCCAGCCCGGCACCACGTTGAGGCGGGCGTGGGTGTCGGCGAATCGGGCCCGCTCCGAGGCGATCACGAAGGTGCTGCTCAGCGCGATCTCGAGCCCGCCCGAGACGCAGGCGCCGTTGACCGCGCAGATCGTGGGGGTGATCGACGCCCGCAGCGCGGCGGCGGGGTCGGCCCGCAGGGTCCAGTCGACCGGGCGTCGCTCGCCGCCGATGCGCTCCTTGAAGTCGACCCCGGCGCTGAACACGGGATCGGTCGCGGTGATCACGAGCGCGTGCACGTCGGGGGACGCGTCGGCCGCCGCGACGAGGTCGATGAACGCCTCCCGCATCGCGAGGTTCAGGGCGTTCTTCGCGTCGGGCCGGTCGATGGTGACGACCCGAACGCCGTCGAGGTCGTCGACATGGAGGTTCGGGTGCGGCGCGAACCCGCTCGGTGCGGAGCCGCTCACTCGAGCCCCAGCTTGGCGTTGTCCCAGGACACGATGCGCTCCTCGGCGTCGATCCGCACCACCACGAACGGCCGCTCGTAGTGGGTGCGGGTGTCGTCGGGCATCTCGGTGCGCGGGGTCCGGAACGTGGAGTACTTGGCGGTGAGCGCCTCCCCCACCCGCGCGATCACGGCGTCGTCGTCGACGAGCACGGCCCGGCCCGCGAGGTGGACGGCCCACAGCTGCGCCCACCGCTGCCCGCCCTCGACCAGGAAGCCGATCCGGGGGTCGTGGCGCAGCCGGGCGGCCTTCTTCGAGGTGGCCGGCGTGCGGAAGTGCACCGCGCCGTCGACGACGCAGAACCACATGGGAGTGGAGATGGGGACGCCGTCACGGCGCAGGCTGGTGACGATGCCCGTGTGCGCACCCGCGACCCGGGCCCACGCCTCGTCGCGATCCATCCGCACGCCCACGGCCGCAGCATGGCGCAGGTCGTCCCGGCCGCGCCACCGTGTCCG
>VGCA01000171.1 GCA_016870245.1 Actinomycetota bacterium
TCACGTCGGAGGAGTGGCTCGCCCACCCCGGCGCGGTGGGCCGCCCGCGCAACGAGCTCGTCGTCGACATCCTCGACGACGCCGGTGCGCCCGTCCCGACGGGGACGCCCGGGCAGGTCTGGTTCGGCGGCTACACCCGGTTCACCTACAAGGACGACCCCGAGAAGACCGAGGAGACCTGGCGCGACGACCGGTTCACCCTGGGCGACATCGGCTACCTCGACGACGACGGCTACCTCTACCTGTGCGACCGGCGGGCCGACGTGATCATCAGCGGTGGCGTCAACATCTATCCCGCGCAGATCGAGGCGGTGCTGCTCGCCCACCCGGCGGTGGCGGACTGCTGCGTGGTCGGCGTGCCCGACGACGAGTGGGGCGAGTCGGTCCGCGCGGTCGTCCAGCCCACCACCGACACCACCGCCGACACCACCGCCGACGCGCAGGCCGACACCGCACTCGGCGACGCCACACTCGCCGACGCCACACTCGCCGACACCACACTCGCCGACGCGCTCCTCGCCCACTGCCGCGCCGGCCTCCCCGCGCACCTGGTCCCCCGGGCCGTCGACCTCGACCCCGCGCTCCCCCGCACCGAGACCGGCAAGCTCGCTCGCCGCGTCATCCGCGACCGCTACTGGCAGGACCGCCCGCGCCGCATCTGACGATGCGCTTCTCACCGTCGATCCCCACCCCGCCGATGCGCTTCTCACCGTCGATCCCCGCCTCGCCGATGCGCTTCTCACCGTCGGTCCCCGGCTCGCGACCCGTCGCACGGGCACCGGTATCGACGGTGAGAAGCGCATCAGGGGCCGGGTTCCTTGGGGAGGCCGAGGACTCGTTCGCCGACGATCGTGCGCTGCACTTCGTCGGTGCCGCCGCCGAGGCGAGCGCCGGGGACGCCGCAGACGTACTGCGCCCAGGCGAACGTCCCCCACTCGTCGGTGTCGGCGACCACCCGGGGCCCGAGCACCGCGCTCGCCAGGTCGGCGATGGCCCGGTGCCTGCGGGCGCTGCGCAGCTTCACGATCGACATCTCCGGTCCCGGCGGCTGCCCGGCCCGCAGTGCGGCCGTCCCCCGGTCGAGCGTCCACGTAGTGATGCGCTCGTGCGACCAGATCTCGGCCAGCCGCTGCCGGGTGTGCGGGTCGGTCGGGTCGCCGTGGCGGCGCACGAGCTCCACGAGCCGCGCGAACGGGCCCGGACCCGGCGCGAGCCCGAGACCGCTCGACCCCGCGGTCCGCTCGTTGCCGAGCGTGGTGAGCGCGGCACCCCAGCCCCCGCCCACGTCGCCGAGGCGATGCGAGTCGGGCACCCGCACCTCGGTGAGGAACACCTCGTTGAACCCGGCCCCTCCGGTCATCTGCCGGATCGGCCGCACCTCCACCCCGGGCGCGTGCATGTCGACGAGCAGACAGGTGATGCCGCGGTGCTTCGGGGCGTCGGGGTCGGTGCGCACCAGCGCCATGCCGACGTCGGCGACGTGGGCGTTCGACGTCCACACCTTCTGCCCGGTGACGATCCAGTCGCCGCCGTCGCGCACCCCCGCCGTGGTGAGCGACGCGAGGTCGGAACCGGCGCCCGGCTCGCTGAACAGCTGGCAGGCCAGGATGTCGCCCCGGTGCAGACCCGGCAGGACGGCCCGTTGCAGCGCCTCCGACCCGTAGCGCAGGAGCGGCGGGGCGACCATCCACACACCGATCGTCAGGCACGCGCCCATCGGCACCTCGTAGCGCCGTTCGAGCTCGGCGTAGGCCTGCCGGTGTGCGCGGGTCAGCCCCCGCCCGCCGAGCTCGACCGGGCCGTCGATCCAACCGAAGCCGGCGTCGTAGCGGACCGCGGCCCACTCCTTCTCCCTCGCGACGGTGGCGCGCTGCTCGTCGAGCGAACCCTCCTCGAACAGTGACACACCGTCGGACCCCTCACCCCATACGAACGGCGCGTCGGCGGGTCGCGGCGACGCGTGCGCGTCGAGGAACGCGATCGCCTCGACACGCAGCGCGGCGATCGAGTCGTCGGCCACCGGGTCCACGCGCGGGAATGTATGTGGTCTGATGGGTCCGTGCACGACGTCGACTGGGATCGGATCCACGCCGAGGAGCGGGCGGCGCGTCCCGATGCCGCGTGGCTCGACGACGACCTCCTCGACTTCGCCGCCTACCGCGACGGGATCCCCTACGCGCGCTACGCCGCCCTGCGCGACACCCGACCCGTCTGGCGACACCCCACCGCGCCGACGCCCCGCTCGCCCGGCGGCGTCGGCTTCTGGGCGGTGCTCGGGCACCCCGAGGTCCAGACCGTCAGCCGCGATTGGCGCACCTACAGCGCGCTCCAGGGCTTCGCACTCACGACGGCCCGCCCCGACATGCAGGATCGCACCATCCTCACCACCGATCCGCCGCGCCACACCCGGATCCGCAAGCTGATCAGCGCCGGCTTCACCCCGCGCATGATCGCCCGCCTCGACGAGCTGGTCGTGGAGCGCACCACGCAGGTGCTCGACGCCGCGGCCGCCCGGCCGACGTTCAACTTCGTGCAGGAGGTCGCCTACCGCCTCCCGATGCACATGATCGCCGACATCCTCGGCATCCCGGAGTCCGACCGCGACGACGTGTTCCGCTGGACCGACGTGATCATGCGCCACACCGACCCCGCGCTCGGCATGTCCATGGACGAGGTGCGCGCGGCCGAAGGTGCGCTGTTCGCCTACGGCGCGCAGCTCGGCGCTCAGAAGCGCCGCCATCCCGACGACGACGTGTGGAGCATCCTCGCCAACGCGACCATCGACGACGACGGTGAGGCCTTCACGCTCGACGCGGGCGAGCTCGACCTCTTCTTCCTCATCCTCACGATCGCGGGCAGCGAGACGACTCGCAACGCGATCTCGACGGGCCTGTGCGCGCTCCACGCGGATGCCGCCGCACGCGAGCGTCTGCGCGACGACCCAACGGTCGCGGCCACTGCGACCGAGGAGATCCTGCGCTGGTCGTCGCCCGTGACCTGTCACCTGCGCACCGCCACCCTCACCCACGAGCTCGGCGGTCAGACCATCGAAGCGGGCGACCGGGTCGCGATGTTCTTCCCGGCGGCCAACCGCGACCCCCGGGCGTTCGCCGACCCCGACGTCTTCGACATCACTCGCGACCCCAACCCCCACGTCGCCTTCGGAGGTGGTGGCGTGCACTACTGCCTCGGCGCCCACCTGGCGCGCCGCGAGATCACCCTCGTGTTCCGCGAGCTGCTCACCCGGTTCCCCGACTGGGAGGTCACGGGCCCGGTCAGCCAGATCGTCACCGGCGTCGAGCAGACCGTCGCCGTGTCGCACGACGACATCCCCGTGCGCCTCGTCCCCTGAATCGCACGCGGGCAGCGCGCCCGTGTGCTCAGATGCCCCGATGCAGACGCTTCCCGGTGACGCCGCCGCGCTCAGCCCCGAGTGGCTGTCGGGCGCGCTCGGCACGGAGGTGACTGCGGTCGAGGTGCTCGATCACGCCTTCGCGACCAACCAGCGGGCCCGCATCGGCCTCACCTACGCCGACCCCGCCGCCGGCCCCGCGACCCTCTTCGCGAAGCTCGCCCCGCTCGACCCCGGCCACCGCCAGATGATCGGTGCCATGGGCATGGCCGAGCGCGAGGCTCAGTTCTACGCCGACGTCGCCCCCACCGCCGCGCCGGTCTGCGTGCCCCGTGCGCACTACGCGGCGACGGCGGCCGACGACACGTTCGTCATCCTGCTCGAGGACCTCTCCGTGCGCGACTGCCGCTTCGCCCCCCATGGCGAGTGGGGCATCGGCGCCGACGCGGCCGCAGGCGCGCTCGAGGACCTCGCCCGCTTCCACGGCCGCTTCGCCGACCCGACCGAGCGGGCCGCCGTCGCGCCCTGGCTCGCGACGGCGCGCCCCAGCATGTCGGAGGCCACCTCGCACCTCATGCGCATGGTCCTCGACGGGCACCGCGACGAGCTCGAACCGGCCTACGCCGAGGTCGGCGAGATGTACGTGCTGCACCACGCGGCGATGGACGCCCTCTGGAACGACGGGTTCCCGACCTACGTGCACGGCGACCCGCACATCGGCAACGTGTACCTCGACGGCGACCGGGTCGGGTTCCTCGACTGGGGCCTGTCCCGAGTCGCGACTCCGTTGCGCGACGTGAGCTACTTCCTCACCATGTCGGTCGATCCCGACGACCGCCGCGCCACCGAGGCCGACCTCTGGCGCACCTACCTCGCCGCGCTGCGCGCTGCGGGCGGGCCCGAGATCGGGTTCGACGAGGCGTGGGCGGCGCACCGGGTGCAGGCGTCGTACACCGTCGTCGCGACCTTCCTCGCCTTCATGCCCTCCTACCAGACCGCCGACGGGCGGGCCCTCGGCGCGGCCCTGCGATCGCGCGCCAACCAGGCGCTCGTCGATCTCGAGGTGGTCGACGCCCTCCGAGCCGCACTCGCCTGACCGTGACGACGACGCGGTCGACCCGCCTGGTCTCGCTCTGCCTCATCTCGGCGACGATGTCGCTCGGGTACGGGTCGATCTACACGCTCCTCGCCGACCTCCGCGACCGGTTCGGTTTCAGCGGCACGCAGCTCGGCCTCATCGTGGCCGCCGGCTTCTTCGGTGGCTTCTTCGCCCAGCTGTTCCTCGGACGGTTCGCCGACCGTGGTCACGTGGCGCTCATGGTCCGGGGCGGGATCACGATGTCGATCCTCGCGATGCTCGCGAGCGCGGTCGCCACGCAGTTCTGGGCGTTCCTGATCGCGCGGCTGCTGCTCGGGGTGGGCAGCGGCATGGTGGGCCCGGCCATCCGGCGGCTGGTGATCACCCGGGACCCCGAGCACGTGGGCGAGAACCTCGGGCGCCTCGCCGCCTACGACGTCGCCGGCTTCGTCCTCGGCCCGCTCATCGCCGCGGTCGCGGCCGAGGCGGCCGGGATCCGGGCCCCGTTCTGGCTGCTCGCGGCGATCCTCGCCGGCGTGCTCGCCCTCACCCTGCGGGTCGACCTCACCGCGGGGCCGGTCAGCCAGGAGCGGCGGGTCATCCGCGAGCTGCTGCGGATCCCGTTGATGCGGGCCACGCTCGCCGTGGCGATCGCCTTCTACGTCACCGTCGGCATGTTCGAGGCGATCTGGGCGGTGCTCCTGCGCGACCAGGGCGCCGAGACGTGGCTGATCGGCCTCACCCTGTCGCTGTTCACCGTGCCGATGATCTTCCTCGCCCCGATCGGTGGGCGGATGGCCCAACGCCGCGGCCCGATGCGGGTGGTCACCGTCAGCCTGAGCATCGCGGCCGCGTGCACCTTCGCCTACGGGTTCCTACCCGGCCTCTGGCTGCTGCTCGCCGCGTCGGTCGTGCACGCGATCGCCGACTCGTTCACCATGCCGAGCAACCAGGTCGCGGCCGCGCTGGCCGGTCCACCCGAGCAGGCGTCGTCGGCCCAGGGGCTCCTGGGCGCGACCGGCCTGGCGACCGCCGGGATCACCGGTCTGGTCGCCGGAGTGCTCTACGAGGGCGTCGGCCGCCTGGCGGTGACCACCGCCGCGACCACGGTGATGGTCGTGTTCATCGTGGTCGCGCGCCTCATCGCCCGGGGCGACACCCCGGTCGCCCGGCCGGTGGCCTCCGAGGCCCCCGACGTCTGACGGGGCGTCCGCGCCGCGGCTCCCCGCGCCGTCACCCGGTCGGGGTGGCGGCCGCCCGGTCCGCGACCTGTCGTGCGAACGCCAGCACCTCGGCCTTCGAGTACGCCGGCGCTCCGGTGATGCCGACGACGAGCGCCCACCCGCCCTGGCGGAACACGACGAATCGGGACACGTCGCCGCCGGGGTTGTCGTCGGCGTACCCCCACGCGCCGGGGAGCCCACTCACCCGGTAGGCGGCTCGCCGGTTCCCGGACAGCGCGGCGTGCAGGTTCTCGGCCGCGCCCGCCGGGTCACCGAACTCGAAGAGGCGCACCGTCGCATAGGCCCGGCCCGGTCGGGAACTGAGCCCGCTCGGCTCGAAGATCCCGAGATGGCCTCCGGTGTAGTTGAGGTACCCGAGCTCGTCGACCGCGGGGCACCGCGGCGCGCGGCACGGCCCACCGATCATCTCGGCAGCATCCGTGATGCTGATCGGGCCCGACTCGGACCCGCTCAGCTCGTACCCCTCGGGCACCTCGCCGGTGGCGATCGCCTCGAGCCGCGCCGGCGAGGCGGCGGGCAGCTGCCCGCTCACGTTCGGAACCCGGAAGAAGAACGGCATTGCCGCGCACTCGTCGGCGCCGAGGAGGCCACCCGCGTCGATGGCGACGGCGAAGGCTTCGGTGGGCGGCACGAG
>VGCA01000172.1 GCA_016870245.1 Actinomycetota bacterium
GCCGCCGCGGCCGGGGTGCGCGAGGCCGGGGGCGACCCGGTGCTGGAGCCCGACCGCCGCGCGGCGATCGATCGGGCCCTGGCCTGGGCCGCCGGGGGCGACGTCGTCCTGATCGCGGGGAAGGGCCACGAGTCGGGCCAGACCGCCGGCGGGGTCACGGTGCCCTTCGACGACCGCGACATCGCCCGGGCGCTCCTCGAGTCCCGCCGCGGCGGGTCCGAGGGGGGGCCGTGGGCATGACCGCCGCCGCGCTCGCCGCCGCCGTCGACGGTGTGATCGTGGGCGACCCCGACGCGGTCGTGACGTCGTTCGCGATCGACAGCCGCGACCTCGAGCCCGGCGCCTGCTTCGTGGCGCTGCGGGGAGTGCGCGACGGGCACGACTTCGCGGCCGACGCCTTCGCACGCGGCGCGACCGTGGCCCTCGTCGCGCGTGAGGTCGACCACCCGGCCGCCGCCGCGCTCGTCGTGGTCGACGACCCCCTCGGCGCGCTGGCCCGGGCCGCCGCGCACACCCGCGCGGCCTGGACCGACGTCACCGTCGTCGGGATCACCGGCAGCGTCGGGAAGACCTCCACCAAGGACCTCACGGCGGCCGCGCTCGGCGGGGCCCGCCGGGTGCACGCGAGCCGGGGGTCGTTCAACAACGAGTCGGGCCTCCCGCTCACCCTCCTCCACACCCCGGGAGGCACCGAGGTCGTCATCGCCGAGATGGGCGCCCGCTTCCCGGGCAACATCGCGGATCTCTGCCTGGTGGCCCGCCCGAGCGTCGGGGTCGTCACCCGCGTCGGCCTGGCCCACGCCGCGCACCTCGGCGGGCCCGCCGGCATCCTCGAGACCAAGGGCGAGCTGGTCGAGGCGCTCCCGGCCTCCGGGACCGCCGTCCTCAACGCCGACGATCCGGCCAGCCCGGCCCTCGCCGCGCGCACCGCCGCCCGGGTGCTCACGGTCGGCCGCCGGCCCGATGCCGACGTCGTCGTCGGGGAGATCGTGCTCGACCGCGACCTGCGACCCCGCTTCGCCCTCGCCTCCCCGTGGGGAACGGTCGAGGTCGCGCTCGCCGTGCGCGGCGAGCACCAGGCCCAGAACGCGGCGATGGCCGCGACCGTCGGCCTGGTGCTCGGCGTCGCCCCGGAGTCGGTGGCCGCCGGGCTGGCCCGGGCCGAGACCGCGTCCGGGCGGATGGAGCTGGCCACGTCGCCGGGCGGGGTCGTGGTCATCAACGACGCCTACAACGCGAACCCCGACTCGGTGCGGGCCGCGCTGGCGTCGCTGCGCGCCTATCGCCCGACCGGTCGGCGCGTCGCGGTCCTCGGCGACATGCTCGAGCTGGGTGGTCACGCCGAGGCGGAGCACGCCGCGGTGGCCGACCTCGCCGCCACCGCCGGCGTCGACCTGCTCGTCGCCGTCGGCCCCCACAGCGCGGTGACCGCGGCGCACGCGGCGCGGGCCGGCATCGAGACGCTGCACGCCGCCGACCGCGACGAGGCCCGGGCGCTCGTGACCGCGCGGGTGCGCCCCGGCGACGCCGTGCTGCTCAAGGCGAGCCGTGGGATCGGGCTCGAGACGGTGGCCGACGCCCTCGCCCGCGGGGAGGCCGACCGGTGATCGCCATCCTGATGGCGGCGTCGGCCGCGTTCGCGTTCAACATCGTCGTGACGCCCTTCCTCATCCGGGCGCTGCGGGCCCGCGGGATCGGCCAGCTCATCCGCGACGACGGGCCGTTCGCGCACCCCCACGCGGCGAAGGCCGGCACGCCCACGATGGGCGGCATCGCCATCGTCGGCGGGGTCGTGCTCGGCTACGCGTTCGCGCACCTGCGCACGGACGAGCTGAAGTTCGCCCGCACCGGCCTGCTGATGATGGCGCTCATCGTCGGGCTCGCGGTCGTGGGGTTCGTCGACGACTACCTCGGGGTGCGCAAGGGCCGCAACCTGGGGCTGCGGAAGCGGGGCAAGACCGCGGGCCAGCTCTTGGTCGCCGGCGTGTTCGCCTTCGTGGCCCTCGAGTGGGTCGGCGTGTCCACCAAGCTCTCCTTCACCCGTTCCACCCTCACGGACCTCACCACCGTGGGCTGGTTCGTGGTCGCCGTCCTGATCGTCTACGGCTCGTCGAACGCGGTGAACCTCACCGACGGCATGGACGGCCTGGCCGCCGGCTCGGCCACCCTCGTCTTCATGGCCTTCACCATCATCGGGTTCTGGCAGTTCCGCCACCCCGAGATCTACGGGATCGACCCGGCCATGGCCGTCGACCTCTCGGTCGTGTCGGCCGCGCTCGCGGGCGCGTGCGCGGGCTTCCTCTGGTGGAACGCGGCCCCCGCCCAGATCTTCATGGGCGACACCGGCTCCCTGGCCCTGGGCGGCGCGATGGCCGGCCTCGCGCTCCTCGGCGGCACGGTGCTGCTGCTCCCGATCCTCGGCGGCCTCTACGTGGTCGAGACGCTCAGCGTGATCGCCCAGGTCGTCTCGTTCCGCGGCTTCCACCGTCGCGTGCTGCGCATGGCCCCGATCCACCACCACTTCGAGGTGGGCGGCTGGCCCGAGACGACCGTCATCGTGCGGCTCTGGCTGTTCGCCGGAGCCTGCGTCGCGCTCGGTCTCGGCCTGTTCTACGCCAACTTCATCCGCATCCCCGGGGTGATCGAGTGAGCGCGCCGCTGCGGGTGCTGGTGGTGGGTCTCGGGGTCTCCGGCGACGCCGTGTTGCGATGGGCTCACACGCGCGGCCACTCGGTCACGGTCGTCGACGACCGCCCCGACGCCGTCACGCCCGAACGCCGCGCCGCCGCCGACGCGCTCGGTGTGGCGATCGAGGCGACCCCGACCGGGGCCGCCGCCGTCGCCCGGTGCGCCGACCTCGACCTCCTCGTCCCGAGCCCCGGCGTCCCCGAGGGTCACCCGCTCCTCCAGGCGGCGCTGCGGGCGGGGGTTCCCCGCCGCTCCGAGGTGGACCTCGCCGCCGAGGTGCTCGGTGCGGCCGGTCGCCCGCTCATCGCGGTCACGGGCACCAACGGCAAGACCACCGTCACCGAGCTCACGGTCGCCATGTGCCGGGCCTCGGGCCTCGACGCGATCGCGGCGGGCAACATCGGCGCGCCGCTGCTCGACGAGGCCGCGCGTGACTCGGCGCGCCTGGTGGTGGCCGAGGTGTCGTCGTTCCAGCTCGCGCTCACCACCGACGCCTTCCGCCCTCGCGCCGCGGCAATCCTCAACCTCGCCGACGACCACCTCGACTGGCACCGCACCTTCGACGCCTACGCACGGGCCAAGGCCCGGATCTTCCGTGCGCAGGGCGCCGACGACCTCCTCGTGTTCAATGCCGACGACGCCGTCGTCGCCGGACTCGCCGCCGAGGCACCCGGGCGGGCCGTCGCGTTCACCGTCGCGGACGGCGCCGCGGCGGGCTATCGCGTGCTCGTCGGGGCCACCGGCGCCGTGCTCGTGGCCGCCGACGGCCGCGAGCTCGTGGCCGTGGACGCGCTCGCGGCCTCGGCGCCGCACGATCTCGCCAACGCGCTCGCCGCCGCGGCGTTGGCGATCGAGGTGGGGGCCACGCCCGCCGGCGTCGCCGCCGCGCTGCAGGCCTACGAGAAGGGCGCGCACCGCGTGCAGCCGGTGGGGGAGGTCGACGGCGTCCGCTTCGTCGACGACTCGAAGGCGACCAACGTGCACGCCGCGCTCGCCGCCATCCGGGGCTTCGACCGCGCGGTGCTCATCGCCGGTGGCCGCAACAAGGGCCTCGACCTCTCGCCGTTGCGGACGGGCGTCGACCACCTCGTCGCGGTCGTCGCCATCGGCGACGCCGCTCCCGAGGTCGCGGCCGCGTTCGCAGGCGCGGTGCCGGTCACCGTCGCCACCTCGATGGCGGAGGCCGTCCGGGCGGCCCACGGGTACGCCCGCCCGGGTGACGTCGTGCTGCTGTCCCCGGCGTGCGCCTCGTTCGACTGGTACGGCAGCTACGCCGAGCGGGGCGACGACTTCGCCCGCGAGGTCGAGCGCCTGACCGGCGCGAAGCGCCAGGAGCGGGAAGCATGAGCGAGCCCCGTCTCTTCACCGGTGTCGGCGAGCGGGAAGCATGAGCAAGCCCACGGCACCCCGCCAGAACGTGGCCACCCGTCCGCACCGGCGGGCGGGGGAGAAGACCACGGCGGAGCGCGCGGCGCGCCCGCCGTCGTCGGGACCGGTGCTGCTGCTCATCGGCGTCGTCGTCGTGCTCAACCTCATCGGCGTGGTGATGGTGCTCTCGGCGTCGTCGGTGGTGTCGCTCAGCACCTACGGGTCGGCCTGGAAGGTCTTCGAGCGCCAGCTGCTCTGGACCGCCATCGGCGCCGTGGCCTTCTTCGTCGCCTTCCGGCTCGACTACCGGCGCTGGCAGCAGTGGGCCCTGCCGCTGACGGTGGTCGCGGTCGGGCTCTGTGCGGTGGTGCTCCTGCCGAACGTGGGGATCATGGTGGGCGGGTCCCGACGCTGGCTCGGCGTCGGGTGGATGCGGTTCCAGCCGTCGGAGCTCGCCAAGCTCGCGGTGCTCGTCTTCTCCGCTGATCTCCTGACCCGTCGGCGTGACGACCTCGGGGACTGGCGGGCGGTGCTGCGGCCGATCCTGATGGTGTTCGGGACGCTGGCCGCGCTCGTCTACATCGAGCCCGACCTCGACTCGACCGTGGTGCTCGCGCTCATCACCGTGGCGGTGCTCATCGCCGGTGGCATCCGGATGAGGCACCTCGGCGCCATGGCCGGGTTGGGCCTGGCCGCGGTCGCGATCATGGCCGTCGCCGAGCCGTACCGGCGGGCGCGGGTGTTCACCTTCTTGCACCCCACGGCCGACGCGTCGAACGCGGGCTACCAGATCGTGCAGTCGCTGATCGCGTTCGGCTCGGGTGGGGTCACCGGGGTCGGCCTCGGCGCCGGGCGGGCCAAGTGGCACTTCCTCCCCAACGCCCACACCGACTTCGTCTTCTCCATCATCGGCGAGGAGCTGGGCCTGATCGGGTGCCTGCTCGTGCTCGCGATGTTCCTCGGCTTCGCCGTGTTCGGCGTCGCCATCGCCCTGCGGGCCACCGACCGCTTCGGCGTGCTCCTCGCGGCGGGCATCACCGTGTGGGTCACCGCTCAGGCCGCGATCAACATCGGCGGCGTGACCGGTCTGCTGCCGGTGTCGGGCATCCCTCTGCCCTTCGTCTCGTTCGGTGGGTCGTCGCTGGTCGTGACGATGCTCGCGGCCGGCATCCTGGCCAGCGTCGGACGGGTCGCCGCGGCCGACCCGGCGCCGCGCCCGCCGGCCCGATGAGCGGGGCGGCGGGGGGCCGCGTGGGGGTGGTGGTGACCGGGGGAGGGACCGGGGGGCACGTGTACCCGGCCATCGCGGTGGCCGACGAGCTCGTGCGGCGGGGCCACGACCGCGCGGCCGTGCGCTTCCTCGGCTCGGCGCGCGGGATGGAGGCCCGGGCGGTGCCCGCGGCGGGCTACGCGATCGAGCTGCTGCCGGGCCGGGGCTTTCGGCGGAGCGTCGCCCCCGGCGCGATCGTCCAGAACCTGCAGACCGCGTGGGACACGGTGGTGGCCGCGGTCCGGGCGGTGCTCCTGTTGCGGCGCTGGCGGCCCGCGGTGGTGTTCGGCGTGGGGGGCTATGCCGCCGCGCCCGGCGTGATCGCGGCCCGGCTGCTGCGCATCCCGGTCGTGGTCCACGAGCAGAACGCCGCCCCCGGGGTGGTCAACCGCCTCGCGGTCCGCCTGGGGGCGCGGGCGGCGGTGTCGCTGCCCGGCACGGCGCTTCCCGGGGCGGTGCTCACGGGCAACCCCGTCCGCGCCGCCATCGTCGAGGGTGCCGCGCGCTCCGATGCCGGCGGTCCGGGCGCTCCCCCCGGCGGCGGGGCCGGCGGCGGGCCGGTGGTCGGGGTCTTCGGCGGGAGCCTCGGCGCCCGCCGGATCAACGACGCGACCGTTGACCTCGCGCGGCGGTGGCGCGACCGCGGGCAGTGCACGATCCGCCATGTGACGGGTTCGCGCGACTACCAACGGTGCGTGGACGAGTGGTCGAAGCGGCCGGCGGGCGTCGACGCCCTCCGGTACGAGATGGTCGAGTTCGAGGACGACATGGCGGGGTTGTACGCGCGCGCCGACGTCGTGGTCACGCGCGCGGGCGCGGTGACGGTCGCCGAGCTGGCGGTGTCGGGCACGCCGGCCGTCGTGGTGCCGCTCCCCGGGGCGCCGAGCGACCACCAGACGGCCAACGGCCGCGCGCTCGCCACTGCCGGAGCCGCGGTGCTG
>VGCA01000173.1 GCA_016870245.1 Actinomycetota bacterium
CCGCCCCGGCCGAACCCGCGGCGGGACCCCCGGCGTCGACCCCGTCCACCCCTCCGGCCGCGGCTGCGCCGCCGGTCGCGCCGTCGCCGTCGCGTGCCGCGGCGGTCCCGTCCCCGTCCGAGGAGGCACCCGAGGTGTCGACCCCACCCGCGTCCGACGACTCGCCGGTGGTGCGCCGCCGCGGTCGCGACATGACCCTCCCGCTGGTGCTCGACGGCGAGCCGGCCCCCGACCACGACGAGGGCCCCGACTCCTTCGACCGCGTGGCACTGGCCCGCGCCGCCGACGTGACCGAGGCGGTGCTCGACGAGCTCGAGGCATACGGCGTCATCGAGCCGTTCCACGACGACGGCATCCAGGCCTTCTACGACCGCGACGCGCTCGTGTGCGTGCAGGCGGCGGCCAACCTCGCCAAGCACGGCATCCAGCCCCGTCACCTGAAGATGTACGTGCACTTCACCCAGCGGGAGGCGGCCCTGTTCCATCAGGTGCTCGCGCCGTACCTGCGCCAGCGCAACCCGGTGTCGCGGGCCAAGGTCGACGAGACGCTCGCCGAGCTGGTCACCGAGGCCAGGTCGCTGCGCGGCGCGCTGCTGCGGCGGGCCGTCGAGGACGCGCTGGGCGAGTGACTCCCGGCCCCGCCGCGCCGCCGGGCCGCGTCCTGCTCGACCGCGACGGGCTGCGGGCCGCGGTCGCGCGGGTGGCGCGGTCGATCGAGGCCGACTTCCCCGACGGGGTGGTCCTCGTGGCGGTGCTCAAGGGCGCGCTGCTGTTCTGCGCCGACCTCGCCCGCGAGCTGCGCGGGATCGACGTCGCCGTCGACTTCCTCGCGATCTCGCGTTACGCCCCCGACTCGGGCCGGGTGCGGATCGTGCTCGACGTCTCCATCGACCTCGTCGACCGCGACGTCGTGATCGTGGAGGATCTCGTCGACACCGGCCTCACCGCCGCCTTCCTGCTCCGGTACGTGGAGGGTCTCGGCGCCCGGCGGGTGGAGCTGTGCACGCTGCTCGACAAGCCGGCCCGGCGCATCCTCCCGGTGCGGGCGCGCTACGTGGGGGCGGAGGTGCCCGACGTGTTCGTCCTGGGCGCCGGCCTGCACCTGCACGACCGCTACCGCAACCTGCCCGAGGTCCTGGAGGTCGATCGCGCCGAGGTCAGCGCGCTCCTGGCGGCCACCGACCCCGCCTCGGAAGGGTCCGCGCGCCCCGGAGGCGTGCCGGAGCCCGGTGGTACGCTCGGCGCCGAATCGGAGGCGACGGCGTGATCCCCATGGCACTCCTGGGCGTTCGGGTGGAAGCGAACAACCAGCCGATCGTCCTGCTCCGCGAGGAGGGCGGCTCCCGCTACCTGCCGATCTTCATCGGCATCCCCGAGGCGACCGCGATCGGGTACGCGCTCCAGGGGGAGCAGCCGCCCCGCCCGATGACCCACGACCTGTTCGCCACGGTCATGGACGAGACCGGGCTGCGGCTCGAGCAGGTGGAGATCACCGAGCTGCACGACGGCACGTTCTTCGCCGAGATCACCCTGCGGCGCGGCGACGAGGTCCTGCGGCTGTCGTCCCGACCGTCCGACGCGATCGCCCTCGCCGTGCGCATGACCCACGAGGTGCCGATCCTCGCGGCCGACGCCGTCCTCGACGAGGCCGGGGTCGTCTACGAGGCCGAGGGCGCCGACGTGCCCGACGAGTCGCTCGGCGGCCCCGACATCGAGGAGTTCCGCGAGTTCCTCGACCAGGTGCGCCCCGAGGACTTCGCCGACTGATCCGGTCACTCCCGTGAGCTGGAATCCCGGTCGCCGGCGGGTCCGTCTGGGCCTGTTGCTGCTCGTCGGCGTGGTGTGCGTGGGCGCGGCCTGGTTCTGGCTCGTCGAGGGCTTCTCGCTCGTCGACGCCGTCTACCAGACCGTGATGACGGTGACGACGGTCGGGTACGGCGAGATCGAGCCACTCGGCACCCGGGGACGCATCTTCGCGTCGGTGCTGATGATCACGGGGGTGGGCGTCGCGCTGTACGCGATCGTCGGCCTCATCGAGGACGTCCTCGAGAACCAGCTGGACCGGTGGGGGAGGAAGCGGATGGAACGCCAGATCGAGCACCTGCGGGACCACGTGGTCCTGTGCGGGTACGGCCGGGTCGGCCGGGGCATCGTGCCGCTGCTCCGGGGCCGCAGCCCGGTGGTGGTGGTCGACCGGGGGGCCGACAACGTGGTGGAGGCCCAGGATGCCGGCCTGCTCGCCGTCGTGGGCGACACGACCGACGACGACGTGCTGCGCGCCGCCGGCATCACGCGCGCCGCCACTCTGGTGGTGAGCGTCCAGACCGACGCCGATGCCATCTCCACCGTGCTGTCGGCGCGCGCCCTGAACCCGGGCCTGCGGATCGTGTCCCGGGCCAACGCCGCCAGCAGCGAGGCCAAGCTCGTGCGGGCCGGCGTCGACCACGTGGTCAACCCGCTGCGCCTCGGGGCCGACCGCCTCGCCACCTTCGCCCTCCAGCCCGCGGTGGCGGACTTCGCCGACCTCGTGGGGCCCGGCGCAGGGGAGGCGTTCCGGCTGGAGCAGGTCGTGGTGCTCGCCGCGTCGCCGCTCGCCGGCCGGACGATGGCGGAGTGCCGGATCCGGGAGGCCACCGGGGCGCTGGTCCTGGCCCTGCGGGAACCCGGGGGCGCCTTCGAGAGCAACCCCGGCCCCGACACCGTCCTCGGCGCCGGGGCCACGCTGGTGGTGATCGGCACCCCCGAGCAGCTCGCGGCGCTCGACGACTGCCTCCGCACCGGCCGCGGGCCCGCCTGAGCTCCGGGGCACCCGTGGCCCGAGCGGGATCCGACCTCGACCTGCACCGGAGATCGACCTCGACGTCGGGTTCCGGTCGAAGGTCGAGACCGGGCGTTGACGGCGCGCGCTCGGCCGTGTAGCGTCACACCGGCGTAACTACGTACGTGTGAGTCCGCCGTGGGCAGCAGCGGCCGCGACCCTCGTACCCGAAAGGTGCAAAAGTGTCGGAAACCGGGTTCAGCGGACCGCAGGTCTGCAGCATCGTCGGCATCACCTACCGCCAGCTCGACTACTGGGCCCGCACCGATCTCGTGCGCCCGTCGCTGGCCGACGCGCGGGGGAGCGGCACCCAGCGGCGCTACTCGTACCGCGACCTCGTGCGGCTCAAGGTGGTGAAGAGCCTCCTCGACGCCGGGGTCAAGCTCCAGACCGCCCGCAAGGCGATCGAGTACCTGCGCGACGATCTCGGTGAGGACTGGGACACCGCGAGCCTGGTGCTCGACGGTGCCAACTCCGTGCTCGCCCGCGACGGCGACGCGCTCGTCGACCTCGTGCGCCGCGGCCAGGGCGTGCTCAACATCGTGCCCCTCGGCTCGATGGTGGGGGAGATCGACGCGGCCATCGTCGAGCTCGCACCCGGCGACCCGGCTCCCACCTCCCGACCCGATCCCCGTCGGGTCGCCCAGGAGGGCTGAGCCATCCCGGAGCCGCTCGACCCGGTGCTCCTGCCGCACGAGCAGGTCCGCTTCGCGCACAACAGCGAGCGCCAGTTCGCCAAGCTCCTCGACTTCTACGGCGTCGCCTGGGAGTACGAGCCCCGCACGTTCGTGCTCGAGGCCGACCGCGACGGCAACCCGGTGCAGGCGTTCACCCCCGACTTCTACCTGCCGGCGTTCGACCAGTTCATCGAGATCACTACGCTCAACCAGAAGCTGGTGACCAAGAAGAACCGCAAGGCCCGGCGCCTGCGCGAGCAGCACCCCGACGTGCAGATCAAGGTCCTGTACCAGCGCGACTACCTGCACCTGCTCGTGAAGTACGGCCTCGAGCCGCCGAGCCAGATGCTGGAGCAGCTCGGGCCGCCCCAGCCGCTCGACCTGTTCCCCGAGACGCCCGAACGGAGGCAGTCGGCGTGACGCGGCCATGATGGCGCCGCGGCCGGGCCCGACTCCCGGCGGAGGAGCACGGGGATGACCGAAGGGTTGCGGACGAGTCCGCTCGACGCCGCGCACCGGGCGCTCGGCGCCCGGATGGTGGAGTTCGGCGGCTGGGACATGCCGATCCAGTACACGAGCGTGCTGGAGGAGCATCGGGCCTGCCGCACCGACGCCGCGGTGTTCGACGTGTCGCACCTCGGCTCCGTGCGCGTGCAGGGGGCGGGTGCGCTCGGGCTCTTGCAGTGGGCGTTCACCAACGACCTCGGCCGCATCGCGCCCGGGAAGGCCCAGTACACCCACCTCCTCGACCCCGCCGACGCCCACGTGGTCGACGACATCATCGTGTGGTGGGTCGCCGACGACGACTTCCTCGTGATGCCCAACGCGTCGAACACCGCCCGGATCGCCGACGCGCTCACGTCGGACGCGTCCGGCGCGACCGGCTCCGTGTCGATGGGCGACATCACCCACGAACGGGCGATCCTCGCCGTGCAGGGGCCACAGGCGCGGGCCCGGATCGCCGCCGCATTCCCCGAGGCCGCCGCCGTGCCGCGCTTCGGCGTGGTGGCCGTGGAGTTCGAGGGGCAGCCCGGCTACGCCGCCGGCACCGGGTACACGG
Source organism: Actinomycetota bacterium (assembly GCA_016870245.1). GTDB lineage: Bacteria > Actinomycetota > Acidimicrobiia > IMCC26256 > PALSA-555 > CAIUKV01. The sequence continues at coordinate 4,556 of VGCA01000173.1, forward strand.
GTGAGGACGGCGTGGAGCTGCACGTACCGGTGGCCGTGGCCCCGGCCGTGTGGGACGCGGTGGTCGGCGCGGGGGTCACCCCGGCCGGCCTGGGCTGCCGCGACACCTTGCGGCTCGAGGCGGGGCTCCCGCTGCACGGCCACGAGCTCGGCCCGGGCATCACGTCGCTCCAGGCCGGCCTCGGCTGGGTGGTCCGCTTCGACAAGGGCGACTTCCGGGGGCGCGAGGCGCTCGCGGCCGAGCGCGACCGCGGCGTGGCCCGCCACCTGGTGGGGATCCTCACCGAGGGCCGCCGCCCGGCCCGGCAGGGGAGCGCGGTGCTCGTCGACGGCGAGCAGGTCGGCGAGGTCACCAGCGGCAACTTCTCGCCGATGCTCGAGCGGGGCATCGCCCTCGCCTTCGTGCCGCCCGCCGTCGACGTCGGCGCCGCGGTGTCGATCGACGTCCGGGGCAGCGCGCTGGCCGGTGAGGTCGTCGGGCTCCCCTTCTGGCCCGCGTAGGCCACAGCAGGCTCCTGCGCCTGCGGAGCGCGGCGAGCGCACCGGCAGGCGTTATCCTGACGATCGACATACGCCGCTGACGCCGGGCGGGAGAGTCGCCGGACGCATCGCCTCCAGGAGTGGGGGAGGGGTGGCCGGGGACGCCGAAGGAGCAACCACTCCCCGGAAACTCTCAGGCCCACGAACCGCTCGGAACAGGCGACTCTGGAGAGCAGGCGGGCGTGCCCGCCTCACCGACGGGGAAAGCCCCACCCGGTCCGCCGGGCGGGTCGAATCTCTCAGGTCCCACGACAGAGGGGGAGCGGTACCGGATCCACGGGTCCGGGCTGCATCACCCGCGCGCCCACCCCGGCCGGGGCGGGCCGGACCCTGGGAGCTCGTCGATGTCGACCCCGCGCCTCTCCGAGATCGCCGCCGGCGACGCCGCGGCGTTCGCCGGCCGCCACATCGGCCCCGACGCCGCCGAGATCGACACCATGCTCGGCGTGCTCGGCTACGCCTCGCTCGACGCGCTGGTCGACGCCGCGGTGCCCGAGACCATCCGCGACCGCACCCCGCTCGACCTCCCGACGCCGCTCACCGAGTCGGCGATGCTCGCCGAGCTGCGGGGCCTGGCCGAGCAGAACCGGGTCGTCACGTCGCTCATCGGCCTGGGCTACGCCGACACGATCACCCCCGGGGTGATCCTGCGCAACGTGCTGGAGAACCCGGCCTGGTACACGGCGTACACCCCGTACCAGCCCGAGATCTCCCAGGGCCGGCTCGAGGTGCTGCTCAACTTCCAGACCCTGGTCACCGACCTCACGGGCACCGAGGTGGCCAACGCCTCGCTGCTCGACGAGCCCACCGCCGCGGCCGAGGCGATGGCGCTGTGCCACCGGGTCAACGGCAAGGCGGGCGAGACGTTCTTCGTCGACGTCGACGCCCACCCGCAGACGATCGCGGTGGTCGAGACCCGGGCCGAGCCGCTCGGCGTGCGGGTGGTGGTGGGGGACCCCGACACCGACATCCCGGCCGACGGCGTGTTCGGCGTGCTGCTCCAGTACCCCGGGTCGAGCGGCGCGGTGACCGACCCGTCGACGCTCGTGGAGACGCTGCACGCGCGCGGGGTGCTGGTGGCCGCCGCCACCGATCTGCTCGCCTGCACGCTGTGCACCCCGCCGGGGGAGTGGGGGGCCGACGTGGTGGTGGGCTCGGCCCAGC
>VGCA01000174.1 GCA_016870245.1 Actinomycetota bacterium
GACGTCGGCGAGCATCGGCGGCGCCGACACCGCGTACGGCAGCGGGCGGGCCAGCTCGGCCACCCGGGCCTCGAGCTTGGCGACCGCCTCGTCGTACTTCTCGCCGGGGTGGCCGCCGTCGACGAGGAAGACGTTCTCGATCAGCGAGAGCCGCTGGCGGAAGTGGTCGAACGCGGTGACGTGTCCGGTCACCGACAGCGCCGCGTCGGGAAGGCCGGCGGTGTCGTCCGGGATGTTGGGCAGGCGCTCGATCTCGCGCACGGTGTCGTAGCCGAGGTAGCCGACGATGCCGCCGTGGAACGGGGGCAGGTCGTCGATCTGCGGCGCGCGGTACTGCGCGAGCAACGCTTCGAGCGCGACGAGTGCGCCCTGATCGGCCGGCACGCCCGCCGGGACCGGCCCGTCGAAGGTGACGTCACGCCCGTGCACCACCAACCGGAGCGCGGGGTCGCGTCCGAGGAAGGTGAACCGACCCCAGCGCTGCCCGTGCTCGACCGATTCGAGCAGGAAGCCGGGCGCGTCGTCGATCCCCGCCCCCACCAGCTTCACGAACGCCGACACCGGGGTCTCGACGTCGGCGAGGACCTCCGTCCACACCGGGACCACCGTGTACTCCCGGGCGAGCTCGAGGAACTCGGCCCGGGTCGGACGCACCGCGCTGTGGCTCACCGTCGCTCCGTGCTCGCGGGTCAGACCCGACCGGGCGTGGCGCCCGAGCCGAAGCCCCGGAAGAAGCACGACCGTTCACCGGTGTGGCAGGCGCCCCGGCCCTCCTGATCGACGACGAACAGCAGCGCGTCGCCGTCGCAGTCGTAGAACGCCTCGTGCACGTACTGGCAGTCGCCGGAGGTGTCGCCCTTGCGCCACAGCTCCTGGCGGCTCCGGCTCCAGTAGACCATCCGTCCCTCGGCGAACGTGGCCCTCAGGGCGGCCTCGTTCATCCAGGCGAGCATGAGCACCTGGCCCGACGCGCGATCCTGCGCGATCGCGGGGACCAAGCCGTCGGCACTCCATGCGATCGCCGCGATCTCGGCGTCGGTGGCGGTGATCGGGGTGCCGTGGGTCGTCATCGGGCGATGAGGCTACTTGGCCCCCTTCCGGCGGCTGCGCGCCATTCCACCTGCAAGAATCCGCCCCTCCATGTCGCATCCCGCACCGCCGCCGGCCGCGCCGGTCGCCCCCCGCCGCCCCACCGTGTTGCGCCACCACGACGACGAGCGCGTCGACGACTGGTACTGGCTGCGCGAGCGTGACGACCCCGCGGTGCGGGCCTACCTCGAAGCCGAGAACGACTACACCGCGACGGCCCTCGCGCACCTCGCGCCGCTGCGGGAGCGACTGTTCGAGGAGATCCGGGGCCGGATCCGCGAGACCGACGCGTCGGCCCCGGTCACCAAGGGGCCCCATGGGTACTTCACCCGCACTCGGGAGGGCCTCCAGTACCCGGTGCACTGCCGGCGGCCGGCGGCAACCCCCGGGCTGCCCGACCCCGACGCCGAGCCCGGCACCGCCCCCGGCGAGATCGTGCTGCTCGACGAGAACGCCCTCGCCGGCGACTCCGGCTACTTCGCGCTCGGTGCGCTGTCGCGGTCGCCCGACCAGGCGCTCGTCGCCTACTCCACGGACTTCACCGGCGGCGAGCGGTACACGCTGCGGGTGCGCGACGTCGCGGCCGGCGCCGACCTCCCCGACGCGATCCCCGACACCTACTACGGGGTCGCGTGGGCCAACGACGGCGCGACGCTCTTCTACACCCGTCCCGACGACGCGATGCGGCCGTGGCAGATCTGGCGTCACCGGCTCGGCACGCCGGTCGCCGACGACGTGCTGGTGCTCCAGGAGGACGACGAGCGCTACTACGTGTCGGTCGAGCGCACCCGCAGCGGTGCGTTCCTCGTGCTCACCTCGGGCTCGAAGCTGACCACCGAGGTCTGGTTCGTCGACGCCGACGCACCCGACGGGCCACTGACCGTCGTGGAGCCGCGACGCGAGGGCGTCGAGTACCACGTCGAGCACCACCGCTCCCCCACCCACGGCGACCGCTTCTTCGTCATCACCAACGACGACGCCGAGAGCTTCCGCCTCGTCGTCGCGCCCGTCGCCTCTCCGGGCCGGACCCACTGGACCGAGGTGATCGCCCACCGCGACGACGTGCGTCTCGACGACGTCGACGCCTTCGCCGGGCACCTGGTGATCTCGGAGCGGGCCAGCGCGCTGGAGCAGATCCGGGTGCTCGACCTCGACTCGGGCGACGAGCACGTGGTGGTGATGCCCGACGAGGTGTACTCGGCCGGGCTCGGCGGCAACCTCGAGTTCGACACCGCGACCGTGCGACTCGAGTACACGTCACTGGTCGCGCCGGCGTCGAGCTACGACTACGACCTCGACCGCCGCACCATGACCCTCGTGCGCGAGCAGCCGGTCGCCGGCTACGACCGCAGCCGGTTGGAGTCGCACCGCGAATGGGCCACCGCCGCCGACGGCACCCGCGTCCCGATCTCGATCGTGCACCGCCGGGGCCTGCCCCTCGACGGCACCGCTCCGATGCTGCTGTACGGCTACGGCGCCTACGAGATCTCCGTCGACCCCACGTTCTCGGTCGGCCGCCTGAGCCTCCTCGACCGTGGGGTGGTGTTCGCCATCGCCCATGTGCGCGGCGGCGGGGAGTGCGGGCGCCGCTGGTACGACGACGGGAAGATCCTGCACAAGCGCAACTCGTTCTCCGACTTCGTCGCGTGCGCGGAGTACCTCGTGCAGCGGGGCTACACGAGCCCGGGCCGGCTCGCCGCCCGGGGCGGCAGCGCGGGCGGCCTGCTGATGGGTGCGGTCGCCAACCTCGCCCCGGCCGACTTCCGGGCCATCGTGGCCGAGGTGCCCTTCGTCGACTGCCTGACGACGATCCTCGACCCGTCGCTGCCGCTCACGGTCACCGAGTGGGAGGAGTGGGGCAACCCGCTCGACGACCCCGCGGTGTACGAGTACATGAAGTCCTACTCCCCCTTCGACAACGTGGTCGCAACGGACTATCCGGCGATGCTCGTGACCGCGGGCATCCACGACCCCCGGGTGCAGTACTGGGAGCCGGCCAAGTGGGTGGCCCGCCTGCGCGCCACCCGCACCGACGACCGCCTGCTGGTGCTGCGCACCGAGATGGACAGCGGCCACTCGGGCCCGTCGGGCCGGTACGACGCCTGGCGCGACGAGGCGTTCGTGCTCGCGTTCGTGCTCGACCAGCTCGGGGTCACGGAGACCTGACCGTGGCGGTCGAGGAGGTCCGGTTCGCCGCCCCCGACGGCGTCACGCTCGAGGGCGAGCTGGCAACCGCGTCTGCGTCCGCGGCGTCCGTCGCGGTCGTCCTGTGCCACCCGCACCCGCAGTACGGCGGGTCGATGCGGGCCGGGATCATCGGCGACCTCTTCCGGGCACTGCCCGACCACGGGGTCACCACGGTGCGGTTCAACTTCCGCGGCGTCGAACGCAGCGAAGGCGCCTGGGACGAAGGGCGGGCCGAGCGGGGCGACGTCGTCGCGGCGATCGACACCCTCGCCGCCGCGGCCCCCGACCTCCCGTTGCTCCTGGTGGGCTGGTCGTTCGGCGCCGACATGGCGTTGTCGGTGCGTGACCATCGGGTCGCCGCGTGGTGCGCGATCGCTCCGCCCCTGCACTTCGCGGCGGGCCTCGACGAAACGGGCGCCGACCCCCGGCCCAAGCACCTGATCCTGGGGGGCCGCGACGACGTCGTGCCGGCCGACCGCACGCTCGCCACGGTCGCGGGCTGGGCCGCCACCACCCACGAGGTGATCGCCGGCGCGAGCCACTTCTTCGTCGGGAGCTCCGACGCCGTGGTCGACGCCGTCGTCGGCTGCTGCCGGCTCTGGAGGCCGGCACCCCCGCCGTAGCCGGCCTCGATCGCGTCCCCGCCCGGCGTTCAAGTTCCTCGGCGCGCCGGCCGATGATCCCGTGGGCAGGGAGGCCGCCGGACCATCCAGGCGGGGAGACGGCGTGACCTACGGGACCATCGGGAACGAGACGCTCACGCCGACCACGACGTCGGTGCCCACGTCACCGACGACGATGCCGCCGCCCACCGCGCCGACAACGACCCCCACCACGGCCCCTCGCCCTGCGCCGTCGACGACCTCGACGACCACCACGACGGCCCCGGCCGAACCGGGCCTGGAGACGCAGGGCTTCTCGACCGACCCGGCACTGCGCGCCCGCCTCGCGCACCTGTTCCGCCGCGCCGGATTCGGCGCGTCGGCCGCGCGCCTCGACATCGCCGAGCAGGCGGGCTACGACGCGACCGTCGAGACGCTGCTCACGCCCGGAGACCCCGCCGCCGACGCGATCGCGCCGCCCCCGCTCACGATGCCACCGGGTCCGATCCCGTCGGGCACCGACGAGCGGACGCCGCTCATCGTGTGGTGGCTCCAGCGCATGGCCGCGGCGGACACCAACCCACTCTCGGAGAAGCTCCCGTGGTTCTGGCACGGCCACCTCACGAGCGCCCTGTCCGACGTGGGCTGGCCGTCGCTGATGCTGCTCCAGAACCAGCTGTTCCGCACCTACGGCTGGGGTGACTTCCCGACGCTCATCCGCCAGATCACCACCGACCCGGCGATGCTCATCTACCTCGACCTCCTCAACTCCAAGAGGACCGCCCCCAACGAGAACTACGCCCGCGAGCTGTGCGAGCTGTTCGTGCTCGGCCGCACCGACCACACCGGCACCCAGCCCTACACCGAGGCGGACGTGCAGGCGGCCGCCAAGGCGCTGACCGGCTGGGTGACCGACTCCACCCGCACCGCGATCCTCTTCGACCCGACACGATGGGACTCGACGACCAAGACCTTCCTCGGCCAGACCGGAGCCTGGGGCACCGACGACATCGTGCGGATCGTGACCCGACACCCCGCCGCCGCCCGCCGCATCCCCGCGCGGCTGTGGAGCTTCTTCGCCTACCCGGTCGGATCGACCGACCCGGTGGTGGCCGAGCTCGCGACGACGTTCGCGACCGAGCTCGACATCACCAAGCTGCTGCGCCGCATCTTCCTGCACCCCCAGTTCCAGTCGGCCGCCGCCCGCCAGGGTCGGGTGAAGACGCCCGTGGAGTGGGTGCTCGGCGCGCTCCGGGCGATCGGTGTCACCCCCGACGCGTCCACCTACGGCGTGCTGCGAACCCTGTTGCAGTACCCGTTCGAGCCACCCAACGTGGCCGGGTGGCCGGCCAACGGCTACTGGGTCAACACGGTCTCGGCGCTCGACCGGGTGCGGGTGGCGCAGTCGATCTCGCGACTGGTCACCGTCCCCGCCATCGCGAACGCGGCCCCCGCCGACCGGCCCGCCGCCGCGGCCGCCGTGCTCGGGGTCGAAGCCTGGTCGGCGCGCACGGCGTCCGCCCTCGCCGCCGCCCAGGCCGAGCCCCAGTCCGTCCTTGCGCTGGCCCTGGTCAGCCCCGAGTACGTCCTCAACTGATCGCCATGGATCGTCGCGCCGTCTCCCGTCGCAAGTTCCTCGCCGGCCTCGGGGCCGCGTCGGCGGTGGCCATCACCGCGTGCACGCCCGAGCCCCCCGCAGCCCCCGGAGGCGGCACCGTCCCGACCGTGCCGCCCACGACCACGCCGCCCCCGACGATCCCCTTGAGTGCGTCGAACACGCTCGTGGTGTGCATGCTCCACGGTGGCAACGACGGGATGAACACCGTCGTGCCCTACACCGACCCCGTCTACGTGGCCCGACGGGGGTCGCTCGCGCTGGGCGAGGCCCAGGGCGTGCTCCCGCTCGCCGACGGCCACGCACTGCACCCGTCGCTGCCCGGGATCAAGGCCCTGTGGGACGCCGGCGACGCCGCCATCATCCAGGGCGTCGGCTACCCCAACCCGGACCGCAGCCACTTCCGGGCGACCGACATCTGGGACACCGGCCACCCCGAGTCGTTCGTGGCGAGCGGCTGGCTCGGCCGGTGGCTCGACGGGCACGGCGACGGCCTCGGCGCGGTGTGCGTGACCGGCTCGTTGCTGCCGACGTTGCGAGGCACGAGCCGGGTGGGCACCGCGACCGGGACCGGTTCGTTCACCCTCCCCGGATCCACCGCCTTCCGCAACGCCTACGCGCTGCTCGCGACGAGCAGCGGTGGGGACCCGGTGTGGGCGGCAACCTACGTGAACTCGCAGAAGGACCTGCTGCGGGCCCA
>VGCA01000175.1 GCA_016870245.1 Actinomycetota bacterium
GGCCTCGAGCGCCCGCCGGACGAGCACCCGGGCGAGGTGCTCGCGATACTCGACCGAGCCGTTGAGGTCGGACGGGGCCTCGGTGCCCTCGGCCGCGAGCTCGGCCGCCTCGGCCGCCGACGCCCCACCGGCGAGCGCCACCTCGACCGCGGTGGCCCGCAGCGGGGTGCTCCCCATGTTCACGAGGGCGACCCGGGTGGAGCCGTTGCGCACTGCGAGCGCGCCGACGATCGCCCAGTCCTGGGCCCGTCGGTTGAACTTCTGGTAGTCCCAGCCGCCGGCGACCTTCGGGACCCGGATCTCGGTGAGGAGCTCGTCGTCGGCCAGCGCCGTCTCCAGGAAGCCCTGGAAGAACTCGCCCGCGGCGATCGTGCGCTCGCCACCGGGCCCGCGGGCCACGAACGTGGCGTCGAGGGCGAGAAGGGCCGCCGGGAGGTCGGACGCCGGGTCGCCGTGGGCGACCGAGCCCCCGAGGGTGCCGCGGTGGCGCACCTGGTTGTCGCCCACCTCGGCGGCCACCCCGCGCAGCGCCGGGCAGGCGGTAGCGAGGAGGTCACTGGTCTCGAGGTCGCGGTGGCGGGTCAGGGCGCCGATGGCGACGTGGTCACCACCGTCGCGGACGTACGACAGGTCGGTGAGGCGCCCCACGTCGACCAGCACGGTCGGGGTGGCGAGGCGCAGCTTCATCAGGGGGATGAGCGACATCCCGCCGGCGAGCAGCTTGGCCTCGTCGCCGTGCTCGGTGAGCGCCGCGATGGCAGCGTCGGCCGAGTCGGCCCGGACGTACTCGAAGGCGGCGGGGATCACTTGGCGTCCTGGAGCGTCTTGGCCGCAGCGAGCACGGACTGGACGATGTTGTGGTAGCCGGTGCAGCGGCAGAGGTTGCCCTCGAGGCCGAGGCGCACCTCCTGCTCCGTCGGGTCGGGGTTCTCCTCGAGGAAGCTGGCCGCGGCCATCACCATGCCGGCCGTGCAGAAGCCGCACTGGAGGCCATGGTGCTCGTGGAACGCCGTCTGGACCGCGTGCATCTCGTCGGTCGACGGCGCCAGGCCCTCGATGGTGGTGACCGCGCCGCCGTCGGCCTGGGCCGCGAACATCGTGCACGACTTCACCGACTCACCGTCGAAGAGCACGGTGCAGGCACCGCACGACGACGTGTCGCAGCCGACCTTGGTGCCCGTGAGCCCGCAGGCCTCGCGGAGGAACTGCACCAGCAGGGTGCGCGGCTCGACGTCGTGGCTCTGCTCGACGCCGTTGATGGTGATGGAGACTCGCACGGGCTCCCCTTCGCCTCGGATCACCTCGGACAGGTGCGCCGGGCACTCTATCGCCGCGTCCGGGCGGACGGCCGACCCCGGGACCGGCCCCTCAGGTGGCCAGCAGGCCGGCGTATCCCGGGTGGCGCTCGACGAACTCCGACACGAACCAGCAGGTCGCCACGATCGTGCGCCCCCGGGCGCGCACGTCGTCGAGCGCGCCCCGGACGAGGGTGACCCCGAGCCCGTGACCCCGCCGGTCCCGGTCGATCTCGGTGTGGTGGAACACCAGCGCGTCGCCCCGATCGCGGTACTCGGCGACCCCCACCGCCTCGCCGTCGACCCGCAGCACGTAGCGGGAGCGGTCGGGCTCGTGGGCGACTTCGGTGACCAACCGCCTCAGCCCGACTTCCGGGGGCCGGCCCGTTCCAGCTCGATGCGTACCAGGACGCGTTGCTCGCGGGCCATGGCATTGCGGTAGTCGTCCCAGTCGGGATGCTCCCCCGCGACCCTCCGGTAGTAGTCGACGAGACCGTCGAGCGCCTCCGGGAGGTGGACGATCGTGGCCGTCCCGTCGACCTGGACCCACTCGCCGAAGAACCCCTCGGGGAACACGCACAGCGACACCCGCGGGTCGCGCGTGAGGTTCTTCACCTTGTACGCGGTCTCGCGGGTGCTGACGACCACGTACCCGTCGTCGTCGACGGCGCAGGCGACCGGCGACAGCTGCGGCCGGCCGTCACGACGCGTCGTCGCCATCACTGCGTGGTGGTTGTTGCGGACGTAGGCCCGGGCATGCTCGAGATCCATGACGGCCACCTTTCTGAGAACGGCCCCCTCACCGTAGGGGTCGGAGTCGACCGGTGCGAGGGCCGAAGACACCCGCGCCTCACTCCAGGGGCGAGCACGCCGTGCGCTCGAACCACACGACGACGTCGGCATCGAGGACGACGCCACGCCGTCATCATCGGGGAGCGCGGCCGGTCCGGCTAGAGACCAAGGTCCTGGCCGGGCAACGCCCCTACGCCAAGACAGCCGAGAGCACCTCGTCGGGGATGTCGAAGTTGGCGTAGACGTTCTGGACGTCGTCGTGGTCCTCGAGGGCGTCGATCACCCGGAGCACCGACTTGGCCGCGGCCTCGTCGGCGAGGGCGACCGTGGTGCTCGGGAGCATCGTCAGGTCGGCGTTCTCGACCTTGATGCCGGCTTCGTCGAGCGCGGTGCGCACGGCGTGGAGGTCGGTCGCCCCGGTCGTGACCTGCCACGTGTCGCCCACGTCGACGATGTCCTCGGCCCCTGCGTCGAGCGCGGCGAGCATGAGGTCGTCCTCCTCTGCCACGCCACGGTCGAGGATGATCATCCCCTTGCGCTCGAACTGCCAGGCCACCGAGCCGGGCTCCGCCATCGAGCCGCCGTTGCGACTGAAGATGTTCTTCACCTCGGCGGTCGTGCGGTTGCGGTTGTCGGTCAGGCACTCCACGAACACGGCCACGCCGTTGGTCGCGTAGCCCTCGTACGACACCGGCTCGTAGCGCACACCCTCGAGCTCGCCGGTCCCCCGCTTGATCGCCCGCTCGATCGTGTCGACCGGCACCGAGGCGTCACGCGCCTTCTGGACCATCGTGCGCAACGTGGGGTTGCCCTCGAGGTCACCGCCACCCTCACGCGCCGCGACCTCGATCTGGCGGATCAGCCGGGCGAAGAGCTTGCCGCGCTTCGCGTCGGCCGCACCCTTCTTGTGCTTGATCGAATGCCACTTGGAATGACCGCTCACGACTCCCCCTCTGCGGTGTTGATCGACTGGACGAACTGCTGGTGGATCCGCAGATCCCCCGAGAGCTCCGGATGGAATGTGGCGCCCCACACGCGGCCGTGGCGCACGAGGACGGGCCGGCCGTCGTGGGCGGCCAGCACCTCGACGCCGGCGGCGACGAACTCGACGACGGGCGCGCGGATGAAGACGCCGGGGAACGGCGCTCCGGCGAGGCCGACAACGGTGATGCCGGTCTCGAACGAGTCGCGCTGGCGGCCGTAGCCGTTGCGACGCACGGTGACCGGGAGCGCGCCGAGCGGCACCTGGTCGGACCGGCCGTCGCGGACCTCGGCGGCGAGCAGGATGAGGCCCGCGCAGGTGCCGAAGGTCGGCATGCCGTCGCGTAGGCGCTCGGACAGCGGCGCCCGCAGCCCCGACGTGTCGAGCAGCCGGGTCATGGTGGTGGACTCTCCACCCGGGATCACGAGCGCGTCGACTGCGCTCAGGTGCTCGGGGACCCGCACCTCCGCGACCGAGACGTCGAGCGCCTCGAGCACCTCACGATGCTCGCGGAACGCTCCCTGCAGGGCGAGGACGCCGACCTTCGCCATGGCCTGGGGGCCGCCCGGTCGTGACGGTCACGGCCGCTACCAGCCCCGCTCGGCCAGCTTGACGTCGAGCGTGCCGATCTCCTCGCCGCGCATGGCGTCGCCGAGGTTGCGCGACACCTTCGCCACGATCGCGGGGTCGCGGTAGTGCGTGGTCGCCTCGACGATCGCCTTCGCGCGCGGGGCGGGGTCGTCGCTCTTGAAGATCCCGCTGCCCACGAACACCGACTGCGCACCGAGCTGCATGACCAGCGCCGCGTCGGCCGGGGTGGCGATGCCGCCCGCGCAGAAGAGGGGCACGGGCAGCTCGCCGCGCTCGGCGACCTCCTGCACGAGGGGCAGGGGCGCCTGGAGCTCCTTGGCCCAGCCGAACAGCTCGGCCTCGTCGGCGACGGTGAGCTTCTTGACGTCGCCGAGGATCGAGCGGAGGTGCCGCACCGCCTCGACGATGTTGCCGGTGCCGGCCTCACCCTTCGAGCGGAGCAACGCCGCGCCCTCGCCGATGCGCCGCAGCGCCTCACCCAGGTTGGTCGCGCCGCACACGAAGGGGATCGTGAACGCCCACTTGTCGACGTGGTACGCCTCGTCGGCCGGGGTGAGGACCTCGGACTCGTCGATGTAGTCGACGCCGAGCGACTCGAGCACCTGCGCTTCGGCGAAGTGGCCGATGCGGCACTTGGCCATGACCGGGATCGTGACCGCGCCCTGGATCCCCTCGATCATCGCCGGGTCGCTCATGCGGGCCACGCCGCCGTCACGGCGGATGTCGGACGGCACCCGCTCGAGCGCCATGACCGCGACCGCGCCGGCGTCCTCGGCGATGCGCGCCTGCTCGGCGTCGACGACGTCCATGATCACGCCGCCGCGGAGCATCTCGGCGAGGCCCCGCTTGACGCGGGCGGTTCCGGTGGTGCGGGAGTCGGCGTCACTCATGGGATCAGTGTACCGACGGCCCCTGGAGGCCCCGCCCTCCAGATCTTTGGGTCGCTTCGCTCGCTCACCGAATGGGTGGTCGGACCGGCTCGTTCGTGCAGGTTCGGGACGCTCGCTGCGCTCCCTACTTCTTCTTCTTGGGCTTGGTGGTGGTCGTGGTCGCGGGCGGGATCGTCGTCGGCGGGGGCGGCGGGGCGGCCACCAGATCGACCGCGGTGCCGGTGGGCGCGAGCTCGACCCAGGTCTTGCCCGGGGTCAGCGGCACCGTGGCCCCCAGGCCGAAGTTGAACGACGTGGGGGTGACCGCGTCGGGCTTCGACCAGGTGCCCCGGACCAGCTTGCCGTCGGAGAAGACCCACGCCTCACCGGTGCCGATGAGCTGACCCTCTGCGCCGGTCGGGTAGTAGACGAACTGCACGATCACGTTCTGCGGGGCGACCTGGTTGCCATTCACGTCGTTGAAGGGCACCGTCCCGTAGGAGCGTCTCCAGGTCCGCGTCGCCGGGTCCCAGGTGTAGGTGGGGTCGTACCCCGAGTCGAGGCCGACCCGGAACTGGTTGATCCCCTCCGTGCTCGGGAAGGCCTCCCCCTCCTTCAGGTAGGTGAACAGCGGTCGGGGCGGCACCGGCTCACCCCCGCGCTCCCAGAGCTTCGCGCTGTAGCCGTAGAGGTTGTGGGGCGCGTACCGGTCGGTGGCCCGGAAGAACGCGTCGCCCGCGTTGTTCTCGTCGACCTGCACCGTGGGCGTGTCGCGGATGAGCGCGACGTTGGCCGGCGCCCCGCCGGAGAACGCGATCACGCCGCCGAGGGGGCTCACGATCTCGGGGTCCATCAGCCGCACCGAGCGGATCGGACCCACGGTGTCGGGCGCGACCGTGTTGAAGACGGCCCAGAACCGGGTGATCCCGCCCTCCACGACCTCCTCGTACACGACGTCGGCCTGGTCGAGCCCCGACTGGGGCCGGGCATCGGGCGTGTTCTCGATCTTCACCGCGAGCGACGCGCGGGTCTGGGTGACCCCGCTCGGGTCGGGCAGACCGGTGAACGGGGCGGTCGGCACGAAGACCGTCGTCGTGGTGGTGGGGAGCGTGGTCGGCGCGTCCTTCTTCTTCGTGGACGCCGACTCCTCACCCCCACCCCCGCACGACGACAGGCCGACGGCGGCGATCGCCACGCCGACCACACCGGCGAGCGCGATGGTGGTCCAGCGGCGGCGGGATCGTCGGCGCCGAGCCTCGTGGGCGCGGCGGGCCTGCCGGCTCGTCACATCGACTCCAGGATCTCGATTCGCTGCTCGAGCGGGGGGTGGGTATCGAACCAGGAGTTCAACTTGGCTCCCTTGTGGCCTTCCTCACGGTCGAGCGGCGACTCGATCCAGAGCTGGGCGGTGGCGCGGGTGGCCTCGTGGACGACCGAGGTGTCGTCGCGGAGCTTCTTGAGCGCCGACGCGAGCCCGGGCGGGTATCGGGTCAGCGACACGGCCCGCGCGTCGGCGAGCAGCTCGCGCTTGCGGCTCATCGAGAACTGCATGAGCATCGCCGCGAACGGCGCGAGCAGCAGCAGGAGCATGGCGGCGAGGGCGATCACGATC
>VGCA01000176.1 GCA_016870245.1 Actinomycetota bacterium
GCCCACGTCCCGGCGGGCGCGCTCGCCGAGCTCGTCCCGCTCCAGGGCGACGCCGCCGACGCCTGGCTCACCGAGGCCGACGTGCGCCGCCTCACCGGCCGGGGCGCGGCCCGGATCCGTCGGGTCGCCCGCACCCTCGCCGACCTCGACGACGTCGCCGCGGTCGCCGCCGGTCACGTCGCGCTCGCGTCGATGCTGCGGGAGGACGTGCCGTGAGCCGGCCCGACGACCGCGACGACCGTGCCGTCCGGCCGGTGGTGCCCGACCCCGGCGCCGACCAGGTGGCGGCGGTCGCGCTGGCCGGACTCGAGACCCTGGGCTTCCGCCGCATCCGCCGGCTCGTGGTCCACTTCGGGTCGCCCCGGCGCGCCGCCGCCGCGCTGCGGGAGGGCCGGGCCCGGGCGGTGCTCGCCCCGACCTTCGGGCCCGCCCACGCCCACCTGCTCGATCCGATGTGTTCCCGGTGGTCGGCGATCGACCTCGAGGGCGCCCGGGCGACGATCCGCGCGCGCGGCACGCACGTCTGGGTCGAGGGCGACCCCCGCTACCCCGTGGTCGACGCGCTCCCCGACCTGCCGGTGTGCACCCTCGCCGAGGGCGACCGACCCGACGGCCTCGACGCGCCCCGCGTCGCGATCGTCGGCACCCGCTCGGCCACCCCCCACGGCCTCGCCGACGCCCGCGAGCTCGCAGGCACACTCGCCGACGCGGGCGTGACGGTCGTCAGCGGGCTCGCGATCGGCATCGACGGCGCCGCGCACGCGGGCGCGGTCGACGCGGGTGGCACCACGGTCGGGGTGGTCGCGACCGGGCTCGATGTCGTGTACCCGCGCCGGCACCGCCGCCTCTACGCCGACGTGCGCCGCCAGGGCCTCGTGCTCGGGGAGACCGGGTACGGCATCGGCCCGACGCCGTGGCGCTTCCCCATCCGCAACCGGATCATCGCCGCGCTCGCCGACGTCGTGGTCGTGGTCGAGGCCACGCTCACCGGTGGCGCCCGGATCACGGCCGAGCACGCGCTCCAGTACGACCGGGCCGTGTTCGCGGTGCCGGGGTCACGCCGCAACCCCGCGGCCGCGGGCACCAACGCGCTCATCGCCGACGGCGCGTTCCCCCTCACCGACTGGGCCGACGTGCTCGTCGCGCTGGGCATGACACCCGGCGCGCGGCGTGGCGAGCCGGTGCGCAGTCCTCCCGACGCGCAGGGACGCGCCGTGCTCACCGCACTCGGCGGCGAGCCGGCATCCCCGGAGCAGCTGGCGGCGCGTACCGGCTTCGCGCCCGAGGTCGTCGCGTTGGCGGTGGCCCGACTCGAGCGCACCGGCTGGGTCACCTGGGCCCAGGGCCTCGTGTGGACCCGATGAGCGCACCGGCGGCGGTCCCCGAGCCCGCGGGCGCCACGTCGTACCGTCGCCGCCGTGACCAGCACCCCTTCCCGGTCCGGCGGGATCCTCGGCGGCCCGATCGACGACCCCGGCGCCACGGCCCACACCCTGCGCACCGTCCCCGGGAGCCCCGGCCTCGCCGTGCTGCATCGGAAGACGCGCTTCGCCGGGGTGGTGCTGGCCTGCGCCCACGACGAGGTGATCGTGCGCGACGCCCGGGGCGAGACCCGCCGGTTCCGAAACGATGCCGGTGCGTTCGCGGTCGACGGGATGGCCGTTCGCCTCGCCCCGGCGACTGCCGGGTCGGGGGTCGACGCGAACCGGGCCCACCTGGTCGGTGCCCGGGTCACCGATCGGCGCACCGCGTCGGGGAGCCGCGCCGTCGTCGGGGCGAAGGCCCGGGTGGCTCGGGCCGGACGGATCCTGGTCGAGGGTGCGCACGACGCCGAGCTGGTGGAGCACGTGTGGGGCGACGACCTCCGGATCGAGGGCGTGGTCGTCGAACGGCTCGACGGCGCCGACCACCTCGCCGATGCGCTGCGCGAGATCGCGCCGGCCCCGGGACGACGCGTCGGCGTGCTGCTCGACCACCTGGTCGCAGGCAGCAAGGAGGCTCGCATCGCGCAGTCGGTCGCGCACCCGTGCGTGCTGGTGACCGGCACGCCCTACGTCGACGTCTGGGCCGCGGTGCGACCCGAGGTGGTGGGCATCGCGGCATGGCCCGACGTCCCTCGGGGCACCGACTGGAAGACCGGCGTGTGCGACGCCCTCGGGTTCGCCGACCGCCGGGCGTTGTGGCGCCACATCCGGGCGTCCGTGCGCGACTGGACCGACCTCGAGCAGCCGTTGGTGCGGGCGGTCGAGGAGCTGATCGACTTCGTGACCGCCGACGGCGACTGACGCCTCAGCCCGGCACCTTCGCCACCACGTCGCCCGTGCGCACCACGCCGCCGGTGACCACCCGCGTGTTGATGCCCCGCAGGTTGTGGGCGCGTCCGAGGTCGGAGTTGACGAACCGGGCCGCATCGATGCCGAAGCGGTCGGCGAACTTGGCGCACCCCGTGTGCGGGGCCTCGGTGACCTCCACGACCGCAGTGCCGAGCGCGAGGTGCGTGCCCGGTGGCAGGTTCGCCCCGCCGAGCTCGAGGTCGACGTAGACCTGGTCGCCGGCGAGGGGCCAGCGGTCACGGTCCCCGGCGACGAGATCGACGAACCGCGCGTTGACGAGCGTGACCTGCATCAGGGGGTCCGCCGAGCCGTCCGGCGTGCGGCGACTCCCGCGCGCGAGCCAGCAGTCGCCGACCAGCCCCACCGCGGGGTCGACCTCGACCTCGGCCACCACCTGACGGTCGCCCGGCTCGGGCCGGACCACCAGCAGCTCGACGGTCCCGCGATCGCGCGGCGCCGCGAGCACCTCGGCACAGCCGGCCGCGAGCTCGGTGGCGGTCAGCGGCTGCACCTCGCCATCATGACCGCCGGACCCGGGCCGGTGCCCGCGGAATTCGCGGCCCGGTACCGTGGCGCCGTGGGCCTGAACCCCTTCCGCAGCCGGGTGGAGCGCCGGACCGACGTCATCGTCGTGATCGCCGCGCTCGTCGTGATCGCCGCGCTCGTCGTGTGGGGACTGTTCGGCGGCTGAGGTGAGCCACCGCTTCACCGAGGACGATCCGGACGCGGTCGAGGTCCGCCACGTGCAGCCGTACCAGGCCGTGAAGCACTACCGATGCCCGGGCTGCGACCACGACATCCGCCCGGGCGAGGGCCACGAGGTGGTGGTGCCGGTCGACGACCCGGGCTCACGGCGGCACTGGCACACGGGGTGCTGGCACCGCGCCAGCACTCGGCGCCGCCGCCCGAAGCGTCGCTAGAACGCGGCGAAGCGAACCTCGATCTCGGCCCGTCCGTCGCGGGCCACCGTCACCGCGGCGACGTCGAACCGAATCGGCGTCCGGCCGCCACCGTGCGCCGCGAGCCACCGCAGCGCGAGCGACCGCAGGCGTTGCTGCTTGCGCGCCGTCACCGCGTCGAAGGGCGAGCCGAACGCGTCGCCCCGGCGGGTCTTCACCTCGCAGAAGACGAGGATGCGCCCCCGGCGCAGCACGAGGTCGATCTCACCCTCCCGCACCCGCCAGTTGCGGTCGACCACCGTGTAGCCGCGGGCGCCGTACCAGCGAGCGACGGCGCGTTCGCCACTGGCGCCGATCGCGCGGCGGGGGTCGGTCACCGCGGACCGTACCCCGGTCCGCGCGACGGGTTACAGGTCCTTGCTCCCGAGCTCCTCGACGTTGACGTCGCGGAAGGTGAGCACGCGCACGTTGGTGACGAAGCGGGCCGGGCGGTACATGTCCCACACCCAGGCGTCGCGCAGCTCGAGCTCGAAGTAGGTCTGGCCGCCGTCGTGCTTCGGGCGTACCTCGACCTCGTTGGCCAGGTAGAAGCGACGCTCGGTCTCCACCACGTACTGGAACATGGGGAGGACGTCGCGATACTCGCGGTAGAGCTGGAGCTCGATCTCCGTCTCGTACCGCTCGAGGTCTTCGCTGCTCACCGCAGCCTCCGGGGCGGACGACCGGCGAGGTGCGCGTTCAGACGCGCTTCTCCTTGATCTTCGCGGCCTTCCCGACCCGGTCGCGCAGGTAGTAGAGCTTCGCGCGTCGGACGTCGCCGCGGGTGACCACCTCGATCTTGGCGATGATCGGCGAGTGCATCGGGAAGGTGCGCTCGACACCCACGCCGAAGCTCACCTTGCGCACCGTGAACGTCTCGCGCACGCCACTGCCCTTGATGCGGATGACCGCACCCTGGAAGACCTGGACCCGCTCGCGGGTGCCCTCGACCACGCGGACGTGCACCTTCAGGGTGTCGCCCGGGGCGAACTCGGGGATGTCGGTGCGCAGGTGGGCGCGGTCGACGAGATCGGTTGCGTTCATCGGGTCCTCCGGCAGCTCACCCGGGCGAGACGGCCCTGGGCGGACCGACCATGCTACCGCCACGCCCCGTCGGGCGGGAATCCACCCCGGAGGCGCGTTCCGGCGCGTTCGGGCGCATTCAGGCGCGATCAGTCGGGGAACTCGGCCAGGAGGGCCTGCTCCTCGGCCGTGAGCGGGCGGTCGACGAGGTCGGGTCGCCGGTCGAGGGTGCGGCGCAGCGCCTGCGCCCGCCGCCACCGCTCCACCCGGGCGTGGTCGCCCGAGCGCAGGACGGCGGGCACCTCCCAGCCCCGGAACTCGGCCGGACGGGTGTACTGCGGGTACTCGAGCAGGGTCGGGCCGTCGCCCGCGGGCCCGGCCGAGAACGACTCCTGGTCGGCCGACTCCTGGTTGCCCATCACGCCCGGCACCAGCCGGGCGACCGCCTCGATCATGATCAGCGACGCCGACTCACCTCCGGCCAGCACGTAGTCGCCGACCGAGACCTCGCCGTCGCAGAGGTGGTCGGCGACCCGCTGGTCGACGCCCTCGTAGCGCCCGCACACGAGGGAGAACCCCTCCCCCGCGGCCAGCTCCCGCGCCAACGTCTGGTCGAAGCGCCGGCCGGCCGCCGCGCACAGCAGCAGCGGGCGGGGTGGCGCGACGGCCTCGACCGCGGCGAACAGGGGCCCCGGCGCCATGACCATCCCGGCCCCGCCGCCGAACGGGGTGTCGTCGACGCTGCGGTGCCGGTCGTCGGTCCAGTCCCGCACGTCGTGCACCCGCACGTCGAGCCGGCCGCGCGCACGCGCCTTGCCGAGCAGTGACGCGCCCAACGGGCCGGCGAGGTACTCAGGGAAGATCGTGAAGACGTCGATGCGCACTCGGTGCACCTCCTGCCGGCCGGACCGGCCGGGTCAGTCGAGCAGGCCCTCGGGCGGGTCGACGACCACCCGCCCCTCGGACTGCTCGACCACGAACACCATCGGGACGAGGGCGCCCCCCTCGAGCACGAGCAGGTCGTGGGCCGGGTTGGCCTGGACCGCCTCGACCCGTCCGTGGCTCCGACCGCCGACGTCGACGACCTCGGCACCGATCACCTCGTGCACCCAGACGATGCCGTCGTCGTCGGCGTCGCCGAGCGGGGAGGCGAACACGAACAGCCCGGTGAGCGCGGCCGCGGCGTCGCGGTCGTCGACCCCCGTGAGCTTCACGGCGTGGCGGCCCTGGTGGGCCCGGGCGGATTCGACGCCGACCTCGCGTCCGCCGACCCACCAGGTCACGCCCCGGGCGAGCCGCTCGGCGACGCGGTCGGTCGTCAGCGACACCATGACCTCGCCCTTGAGGCCGTGCGGCCGGCCGAGCCGGCCGATCTCGAGGTAGCCCGCCGGCGCGCCGGTCATGGCGCCGGGGTGCTACTCGGCGACTTCGACGTTGATCCGCTGGCCGTCGGCCGCGCCCGCGGCGCGGGCCACCTGCCGGACGGCCTGGATCACCCGGCCGCGGCGACCGATGAGGCGGCCGAGGTCCTGGGGGCTGGCGTGGATGAGCAGGGTGACCTCCCCGCGCGACTCGGACGCGGTGACGTCGATCGCGTCGACGTCTTCCACGAGCTCGCGGGCGAGGTAGTCGGTGACGGCCTGGGCCCGGGCGGCGCCGGCACCCGCGTCGACGTCGTCGTCGAGGTCCTCGGGGTCGATGGCCTCGTCGTACTCGGCGTCGAGCTCGTCGTGGACGCTCACTCCGCCGATTCCTCCGCGGTCTCCTCCGCCGCACCGTCGGCGTCGGCGGGCGCCTCGGCCTCGGCGGGCGCA
>VGCA01000177.1 GCA_016870245.1 Actinomycetota bacterium
CGCGACCGGGCCGCCGACGCCGCCACGGCGGTCGCCCGGGCCGAGAAGGACGTGGCCCGCCTCGAACGCCGGGTGCGCGCGCGCGGGGCGAGCCTCGCCCGCCAGTTCGACAAGGTCCTCCAGCTCCTCGAGTCGTGGGGCTACGTCGACGGCTGGACGCTCACCCCGGCCGGCGAGCTGCTGGCCCGACTGTCGTCGGAGACCGACCTCCTCGTGGCCGAGACGCTCCGCGAGGGATGGCTCGCGGGGTTGTCGGCTCCCGAGGTGGCGGCGGTCGTGTCGTGCTTCACCTACGAGCGCCGCGGCCCCGACGGCGACACGCCGATGCCCCCGCTGCGCTGGCCCACCAAGCGGGTGAGCGACGCCTACCGGCGCCTGGAGCGGCGCTGGCGCGACCTGAACCACGCCGAGGACGACCTGCGCCTCCCGGCCACCCGCCCCCCGGATCCCGGGTTCACGCCGGTGATCCACGAATGGGCCCGGGGGGACGCCCTGATCGACGTGCTCGACGACGAGCTCACCGCCGGCGACTTCGTCCGCAACGTGAAGCAGACCGCCGACCTGCTCCGGCAGATCGCCGAGGTGAGCCCCGATCCGGGGGTCCGCGATGCCGCGCGCGCGGCGTCGACCGCCTGCACCCGCAGCGTGGTGGCAGCCGCGAGCCGGGTGAGTGGCCGTTGACCCGCCCGGGACACCCCTGGGAGGTGCCGGTGCCGCCCGGCGCCCGGATCATCGACGTGGCCGGCGACGATGCCGCCCTCGCCGACGCCGCCCGGGGGGCCGAAGGGGCGTTCATCCGCTTCCTGCCCGACGGCTCCTCGGATCTCGCGCGGGCGCTGGGGCTCGGGAGCACCCCACCCACCGGCACGACCGCGGCGCCCGTCGACCTGATCGACCTGGGCCACGGGGTCACCGCGGCCAACGTGGTCGTGCTCGGCGTGGCGCCCGACCGGCTTCGGCGTCACCACCGGGCCCGGCGGGTCGCGGTGGACATCGACGGCCGGTCCCGCATCGACGACGAGGCGACCACGGTGCTGATCACCAACGGGCAGTTCCTCCGGGGCGCCGACGTCGCCCCCCGGGGCCATCCCGGCGACGGTCGCATCGAGGTCCAGGTCTACGCGCTCGCGCCGAGGGACCGACGGGAGATGCGCCGGCGCCTCGCCCGGGGGGACCACGTGCCCCACCCCCAGATCCTCGAGGCCTCCGGGAAGCGGATCAGCGTGCAGTGGTACGACAGCGAGCAGCCCGTCGAGGTCGACGGCCACCCCCTCTCCACCGCCGGCGAGCTCGGAGCCGTCGTCCTCCCCGCCGCCGCCCACGTCCTCCTCTGAGCCGCCGCCGGCCACCGCCGGCCTTCAGCTCCGACCGGGTCCGGACCCGACGGCGAGCGTGGAGCGCAGCAGGGCGACTGCCGGCGGTCCGGACCGAACCCCCGAGCAACCGGCGACCCCAGGGTGCGCCCGTCGGGACCGCCCCGTCGGTACGATCAGCGTCCCTATGCAGTACGTGGCCGAGCGTTTCGACGCCGAAGAGACCGAGATCCTCCGCCCGTACTTCACCAACCTCGACGGCCCCGTCTTCGCGCTGGTCAACCTGCCGGAGGTCGTGAAGGGCGCCCTGTTCGCCCGGTACTCCCGGAGCAGCAAGAGCCTGCGCCGCCTGTTCCTCGACGAGTTCGTCGGCGACCTCGACCTGACCGGCGACCTCGGGGTCGACGCGAGCATCGGCCTCAAGCGGGCCGAGGAGCTCTACGAGAAGGTGTTCCTCGAGTACGGCGACGACTCGGTCGCCCAGCTCGGCGGGGTGCACCTGGCGTGCGAGCAGGCGTCGAACGTGCTCACGAAGATCCTCGAGTGGGGCCGGCTCATGGCCTACCTCGAGCAGTCGACCCGCTACATCCCGTACGACTCCCGCCTGGGCGGTCGCTACCGGTTCTACCGGCCGGCCGAGGTGCTCGACTCACCGCTCGGCGCCCGCTACGTCGCCGACATGGACGCGCTGTTCGACGACTACGCGGCGTGCATGACGGTCCTGATGGACTGGGCGCGCGACACGTACCCGAAGGAGCCGGGCGACTCCGACTTCGTCTACAAGAGCACGATCAAGGCGAAGGCGTGCGACGCGGCGCGCGGCATCCTTCCCGCGGCGACGCTGTCCAACGTCGGCATCTACGGCACCGGGCAGGCGTTCGAGGCGCTCCTGCTGCGCATGCGCGCGCACCCGCTCCCCGAGGCCCGCAAGTACTCGCAGCTGATGCTCGACGAGCTGCGCAAGGTGATCCCGTCGTTTCTCACCCGCGTCGATCGCGTCGACCGCGGCGTGGCGTGGAGCGAGTACCTCGCCGAGACCCGGAGCGACACCGCGGCGATGGTCGCCCGGCTGTTCCCGACCGACGAGCCCGAGCCCCGCGCCTCGGTGGTGCTCACCGACTTCGACCCCGAGGGCGAGGACAAGGTGCTGGCGGCGATCTGCTACCCGCACGCCACGATGTCGGAGGACCGCGTGCTCGAACGCGTGCGGCGCCTCGGGGCCGACGAGCGGGTGGCGCTCCTGCGGGCCTACGTGGGGGAGCGCGACAACCGCCGCCACCGTCCGGGCCGGGCGTTCGAGCGCACCGACTACCGCTTCGACGTGCTCGCCGACTACGGCGCGTTCCGCGACCTCCAACGCCACCGCATGCTCACGATCGAGTGGCAGCGGCTGTCGCCGCGCCACGGCTACGACGTGCCGCCGGAGATCGCGTCGGCCGGACTCGAGGAGACGTTCGTCGAGGCGATGGAGCGGTCGGGCGCGCTGTACGACACGCTCGCCCTCGACTTCCCGGAGCAGGCGTCGTACGCGGTGTCGCTCGCGTACCGAGTGCGGTTCGTCATGCAGATGAACGCGCGTGAGGCGATGCACGTGCTCGAGCTGCGCACGGCGCCCCAGGGGCACGCCACGTACCGCGTCGTGTGCCAGGACATGCACCGCCTCATCGCCGAGCAGGCCGGTCACCGGGCGATCGCCGAGGCGATGCGTCACGTCGATCACGGCGACTACGCGCTCGAGCGACTCGAGGCGGAGCGGGCCGCCGAGGCTCGCCGCGCCTCTTCGTGACCCGCCGGCCGTCACGCGGCGCGGCCGGCGTCCGCGCGCATCGTGGCGGGGTCGGCGCACCGTGTGGCGACTCGTGCGCAGCGCCGAGAATTCTCCACCCCGTCTGACCTGGGGTGTCGCGCGTCACCCCAGGTCGGGGGTTCGCTCCGACTTGACAGGAATGCCACCCATCGGGGTTACTGTCTGATCTGGTCATCCCGACACGACGTCCGCGCCTGCCCCGCGAGACGGCGAAGGGTGACCGTGCGGCGGCGGGGCCCAGGAGATCAAGTAGAGAACGCTGCGATAACCCCACCTCCGGGTGCGGGCCACCCAGCGGCCCCAACGGTCTCCTGGGCCTCGCGCCGACTCCTGCGAGGCGGGCAACCGCGGCGACGCGCGCCCCTCGCCGCGATGTCGCCAGGGGAACTCTCGGGACATGCCCGGAGTTGCGGGGGCGCGGCGTTATACTCCCGCCGCTTTCCATCCGACTCGCACAGACCGACACGGAACGAGACATGAGCGACGACGAGTTCGAAGAAGAAGTCGGAGACGAAGAGCTCGAGGACATCGACGAGATCGAGGAGATCGACGACGACCTCGACCTCGACGACGACCTCGACGCCGACATCGAGGTCGAGGAGATCGACGACGACCTCGACGCCGACAGCATCGCCACACCCAAGCCGGCCAGCACGCTGGCCACCGACGAGGACGAGGAGGACAGCGACGTCCTCGACCTCGACGAGGAGCTCCACCCCGACGACGTCGAGGCCCCGCTCGACGCGCTCCTCCAGGAGCGCACCGCGAGTGCCACCCTCGAGGACGAGGAGGAGGAGGTCGAGGACGACGAGGCCGACGCCGACGACCGGGCCGACGGTCCGACGCGCATCGTCCCCCGGCGCCCGGGCGAGTTCCTCTGCTCGTCCTGCTTTCTGGTCCTGCCCCGGCACCAGCTCGCCGACGAGGAGCGGATGCTCTGCCGCGACTGCGCGTAGCGCACACCGCGTCGCCCGCCTCCGCATCCCGGGAGCGCGCCGTCCGGGGGGCCGCGGCGGCCACCAGCGGCATCCTGCTCGCGCTGGCGCTCCCGCCCTTCGATCTCGACTGGCTCGCGTTCGTCGCGCTGGTTCCCCTGCTGTGGACGTGGCGCGACGCATCGTCGCGTGACGGCGCGCTCTACGGCTTCGCGTTCGGCATCTGCTACTACGCGATCGTCTTCGAGTGGTCCCGCTACTTCGGCGTCGTCGCCATCGTGCCGTTCGTGCTCGCGAACGCGGCGTTCCCCACCGCGATGGGCGCGCTCCTCGGTGCGTACACCCGCCGGGGCGTCCGCTCGCCATGGCTGGTCGCCGCGCTGTGGGTGGTCTTCGAGGGGCTCCGGGCCCGGTTCCCCCTCGGCGGGCTCCCGTGGGCGGAGGTGGGCCTGGTCCTCCACGACCAGTCCTGGGGGAGGGCCCTCGCCACGTGGGGCGGCATCCCGCTCGCCTCGTTCGTGATCGTGGCCGTCAACGGCTGGCTGCTCGAGCTCGGCATCGCCGCCGCCCGCCGCCGGCGCCACCTCTGGGTGCCGGCCGCCGCCCTGGGCACCATCGTGGTCGTCGTCGCCGCGGCCACGGCCCTCCGGCCGACGCCGCAGGCGACGGGGCACGTCACCTACGCGCTGCTCCAGGGCAACGACCAGAACCGCGACCTCACCGACGAGGAGGAGGCGAACGACTACCTCACCCGGGCGCACTTCGCGCTCGCCGAGCAGCTCGACGGCCGGTACGACCTCGTGGTGTTCCCCGAGTCGGCGTTCGAGCGCGACCCCCAGCGGAACCCCGACCTGCGCGACGAGGTGGTCGACCTCGCGGCGCGGCTCGATGCCACGATCGTGGTCAACGCGCGAACGGCGGCGCCCGACGACGGCCTGTACAACGCCAACCTCGTCTACCGGCCCGACGGCACGCTGGCCGGCCAGTACGCGAAGCGCCACCTCGTGCCCTTCGGGGAGTACGTGCCGTTCCGGTCGTGGCTCGAGCGCATCCCGGGGGTCGCCGGCGCACTCGACCAGGTGTCGTTCGACTACACCGCCGGCGATCGCCGGAAGGCCTTCACCGCGGGCGGACACCGGTTCGAGACCGTGATCTGCTTCGAGTCGGCGTTTGCCGCGCCCGCCCGGGATGCCGCGCGCGACGGCGCCGAGTTCCTCGTGGTGAGCACCAACAACCGCTCGTACCGCCGCTCGGGACTGAGCGCGCAGCACGTCGCCCTCAGTCAGATGCGGGCCGCCGAGACGGGGCGCCCTGTGCTCCACGCGGCGATCTCGGGCATCTCGGCGGTCATCGACGCCGACGGTCGGGTGCGCGACCGCACCGAGCTCTTCGCGCAGGCGATCACCGAGGGGCGGATCACCACCACCACGGGCACCACGCCGTTCGTCCGCCTGGGCGACTGGGTGCTCGCCCTGTGCCTCGTCGGCGTCGTGGCCACGGCGATCGTGGCCCAGCGGCGCTGGGTGCGCGGGGGAGCGGGCGGGCCGGAAGGGGTCGGCGCATCCCCGGAGCGAACCCCCCGCGACGCGCCCGTAGACTGACCGGCCGACGGCCAGGAGCGTGGGGCGTGGGAGAGAGCGACGTGGGCAACGACACCGTGGACCGGGCGATGCGCCTCCTCGTGTACGGCCCGCTCGGCCTCGCCTGCTACCTGAAGGACAGCGCGCCCACGTTCAGCGAGCTGTTCGTGTCGCGCGGCAAGCGTGAGTTCGATGGCGTACGGCGCACGGTCGAGGAGAAGCTCGGCTTCGCGACCGCCCCACCCGAGCCGGCGCCCTCGCCGTCGCCCCAGCAGCGGATGGCCGACTCGGTGGCCGGGCTGAGCAAGATCGCGGCGCAGGCCACTGCCATGGCGGCATCGGTGGCGGGCCCGGCCGTCAAGGCCGGTGCGGGCGCCGCGGCGAAC
>VGCA01000178.1 GCA_016870245.1 Actinomycetota bacterium
TCGACCCTGAACGGTGCGATGAAGTCGGCGATGCGCTCGGCGCGGTGCTTCGGCATCGCCTGACAATAGGACCCCCTGGGAGAGCGGCACTTCGCCCGGTTCGGGTGAACCGACGGTGATGCGCCCGGCGCGGTCCCCTCGGCCGGGAACCGGATCCGAACCGGCGTCGTTGGGACAGCGACGCAACCGTCACGCCACACGATCGCTCGGGGGAGCCGGCAATGGCCACGATGCTCGAAGAACGTCCCACTCACGCGCCCGCCCAGGAGGTGGTCGTCCGGGTCGTCCCGGACGGTGCCGGCGGCTCGGGGGGTGGCTCGACCCGTCCGCCCCGGCGCCGTGGCGGCTTCGGGGGCCTGCGCACCGTCGGCATCATCGCCGCCCTGGCCGCGGTCGCCCTGGCGGTGGTGTTCCTCGCCAAGGCCATCGGCGGCTTCGACGTCAGCCTCTTCGGCACCACGAAGATCGACCGGTCGGCGCCCGTCGTGCTGAAGCAGCTGCGCAACGTGTCGACCTACACCGCGGCCACCGGGGAGTTCCAGGCGACCGTCGACATCGAGGACGACGTCGACTGGGTGCCGTCGATCCTCGCGGGGGAGCGGACCATCTTCGTGGGGGTGGGGTCCGTCGACGCAACGGTGGACTTCTCGTCGATCTCGGAGGACGCGGTGGTCGTCGCCGACGACGGGAGCGTGATCGTCACCCTTCCCGTGCCGACGCTCGCCGAGCCGGTCGTCGACCCGGCCCGCAGCCGCGTCGCCAACCGGGACCGCGGCCTCGTGAACCGGGTGGCCGACGTGTTCTCCGACAGCCCGACGAGCGAGCGCGAGCTCTACCTCACGACCCAGCAGCGCCTCGCCAAGGCGGCCAAGGGCAGCGAGCTGCGCGCCCGGGCCGAGGCGAACACCCGGAAGATGCTCCAGGGCCTGCTCGGCGAGGTCGGCTTCGACCGGGTCGAGGTCCGGTTCACCAAGGCGGCCTGACCCGCGGGCGCCGAGCGGATGCCGGCGCCCGATCAGCCGAGCAGCACGCGCTCACCACGCGACGCTGCGGCCGTCGCGCCATTGGCGGATCACCAGGTACTGGCCCTTGAGCGCGCCGCGGTCGTGGCGTCCGAAGCCCATCAGGGTGTCGGGCCGCCCGGTCGCCGACGGGATGGCCTTCACCAGGTCGAGGCCGCCGGCGATGGCGTCACGGGTGACGCCGTGCGCGCGGGCGAACCCCTCGGCGAGCAGCCGGCCCATGTCGTAGCCCCCGATGGTTCCGGGACCCACGTGGTGCCCGGCAGCCGCGGCGGCATCGCCCAGCGCGACGAAGCGGGGGTTGGTCTCCGACACCGTGTCGATGTAGGTCCAGCCCTCCCAGTCGCGCGCCCACTGGGGGTCGGCGTGCCCGTAGATCAGCGCGGAGTTGGCCGTGGTCGGCACCTCCCAGCCGATGGTGTCCAGCTCGAGGGTGACGGCGTGGGGAAGGTCCCAGAGGCCGAGGGTGACGAGCGCGTCGGGCTCGGTGGAGCGCGCGACGCCGACCGCGTCGCCCACGTCGGGGGCGTTGGTGGGCGCCGAGGCGCGGGCCACGAGCGCGAGTCCGTAGGCCGCGCACGCGTCCTGGAAGAAGTCGGCCATCCGTCGCCCGATGTACGACGTGTCGTGGACGAGCGCGACGCGGCGCAGGCCACGCTCGGCAAGGTGCGCGGCGAGGAACGACGGCTCGTCCTCGAGTGAACCGATCTGGAAGTGGAACCCGAACGCGCTGCGCGACTCCTCTGCCCCCGAGTAGTTCAGGGTCGCGACGCCGGCGGCGTCGGCCATCGGGCGCACGACGATCGCGTTGTCGCTGATGGCCGGCCCGAGGATCGCCAGGACGCCGGCGTCGTCGAGGCGGCGGAACGCGTCCTCGACCGACCGCGCCGAGCCTCCGGGGAGCGGGAGGCCGAGCGCGGTCTCGTGCACGAGCTCGAGCGGGCCGGGGAGCCGGCCCGAGCGCTCGACCTCGGTGAACGCCCGCCGGACCGCCCACTCGAACGC
Organism: Actinomycetota bacterium; assembly: GCA_016870245.1. Classification (GTDB taxonomy): domain Bacteria; phylum Actinomycetota; class Acidimicrobiia; order IMCC26256; family PALSA-555; genus CAIUKV01. Next base: position 2,028 of record VGCA01000178.1, read on the forward strand.
GGCGCCGCCGTCACCCTGGGGATAGTCGTGGAGCACGCCCACGAGCAGGGGAGGTCCGTCCATCGGCGCAGCCTTCCAGATCCGCCCGCTCCGCGTCACGGTGCCGAGAGGTAGGTGCCGATCTGCTGGATGACGACGCTGCCCTCGCCGACGGCGTTGGCGACCCGCTTCACCGACCGGGAGCGCACGTCGCCTACGGCGAACACCCCGGGCAGGCTGGTCTCGTAGGCGAAGGGCGCCCGGTCGAGCGGCCATTGCCCCGGACCCGTGCCCGGCTCGAGCTCGGCGCCCACTCGCAGGTAGCCGGCCTCGTCGCGGCAGATGGTGTCGGGCAGCCAGTCGACGCGGGGCCGCGCCCCGATGAGGATGAACAGCGCGCCGGCCGCGAGCGTGCGCTCCGCGCCCGAGTCGACGTCGCGGAGGACGAGGTGGTCGAGGCGGCCCTTGCCGCCGCCCCCGACGACCTCGGTGCGGTAATGCACGTCGATGTTGGTCGCGGCAGCGATCTCGTCGCGGAGGTAGACCGACATCGACGCGGCGAGCGAGTCGGACCGCACGAGGATGCTCACCCGCGCCGCGTGCTTCGCCAGGTAGAGCGCGGCCTGCCCGGCGGAGTTGCCGCCCCCGACGACGAACGCGTGCGACCCCGCGCACGCCTGGGCCTCGCCCACCGACGATCCGTAGTAGACGCCGGCGCCCACCAGGGCCTCGACCTCGGGGACGCCGAGGCGCGCGTACTCGACACCGGTCGCGAGCACCACGGTGCGTCCGGCGATCTCGGTGCCGTCGTCCACGGTCAGCACGTGGTGGTCGGGTTCCGTGCGGAGGTCCTCGACCCGGTGCATCAGCAGGAAGTTCGCCCCGAACACCCAGGCCTGTTGGTACGCCCGCTGGGCGAGCTCCGCGCCGCTGATCCCGCGCGAGAAGCCGAGGTAGTTGCGGATGCGCGAGCTGGTGCCCGCCTGTCCGCCGATGGCCTCACCCTCGACGACCAGGGCATCGAGGCCCTCGGCCGCCGAGTACACCGCCGACGCGAGGCCGCCCGGTCCGGCCCCGACGATCACGACGTCGTAGCAACGCGGCTCGGTGAGCGTGGTGACGACGCCGTAGGCGGCGGCCATCTCGGTGTTGGTCGGGTCGACGAGCACACGACCGTCGTGGAGGATGACGACCGGCACCGTGGCGTCGGCGTGTCCGGTCTCGCGCAGCAGCTCGACGCCCTCGGCGGAGTCGCTGGCCGCGTAGACGTGGGGGAGGCCGTTGCGAACCAGCAGGTTGCGCAGCTCGTAGCCGCGCGGAGTGTCGTGCGGAGCGACGAGCACGATCTCGCGCGTCTCGCGTGACTCCTGACGCGACCATTCGTAGAAGAACTCGCTGATCGTGCGGTGGAACAGCTCGTCGTGCTCGCGCCACGGCTTCAGGACGTAGTAGTCGATGTCGCCGACCGCCATCGCGTGGCGGATCGCCGTTGCGGTCGGCGGGTCGCCCCACGCCCCGAAGTCGACGAGGAGCCCGCGCTTGGCCCGCGGGTGGTGCTCCCGGCAGCGGGTGAGCAGCTCCGCGCCGGTCAGCCCCGGCATCCACTGGTCGGCGAGGACGACGGCGACGGACCGGCCGGCCTCGGCGAGCGCGTCCAGGCGCGCCGTCGCGGCCTCGGCCGACTCCTCGATGACGACGTCGTAGTCGCGTTCGTACCGGCCGAGCTCGCGGCGCAGGTGCGCGCGAGGCCCCGGCTCGTCGTCGACGGCGACGAGGACGGCCCGGTCGGTGGTGTCGGTCATCGGCCGATGATGCCCGCTCACGGCTCGTCGAAATAGTCGATCTCGTCGGCGACCTCGGCGACCGCGGCCTCGTCCTCGGCGGTGACCGCGAGGGCGGGGTCCCCGGCCGCCTTGGCGGCGAACGCGAAGCCGATGAGCGGGTACAGCAGCACCGAGAGCATCGCGGCGCCGACGAGCGCGGTCGCGTTCTCGGGCTTCATGTTGTCGGTGGCGATCCCGATCTCCGTGATGACGACCACGAGCGGAAGCGCAGTGGACTGCAGGAACGCCAGCGCGGCGCGGAGGCGCACCGGCAGCGCGTGGCGGTAGACGACGAGCGCAGGCAGCCCGCGCACCACGAGGAACAGTGCGAGGAAGATCGGTACCCGCATCAGCACCTCGGAGCTGCCGAAGAGCCCGTCGACGTCGAACCGCATCCCGCTCACGATGAAGAACACGGGGATGAGGAGCCCGAAGCCGATGGCGCTGAGCCGCGGCTCGAGCTCCTCGCGCTGCTGGCGCGAGAGGGCGAGGCGCAGCACGATGCCGGCGGTGAACGCGCCGAGGAGCGTGTCGAGGCCGAGCTCGCTCGCGAGCAGGACCATCAGCACCAGCAACAGCACGGCGATGCGGACGGGCAGCTGGGCCGAGGTGCCGAGGCTCCGTTGCAGGTGCTTCACCATCCCCGGCGGCTGTGGGCGTGACGCGAGGTAGGCGGCTCCGAGGGCGACGGCCACGAAGGCGACGAGGAGTCCCGCCTCCTCGGCCGGGTTGTCACCGGTCAGCAGGAGGGTGATGGCGAGGATCGGCCCGAACTCGCCCACGGCACCCGCGGCGAGCGTCAGCACGCCGAAGTGCGTGGGGAGGATGCCGCGGTCGCGCAGGATGGGGAGCAGCGTGCCGATCGCAGTGGTGGTGAGCACCAGGCCGATCAGCAGGCCCGAGAGCGCGAAGCCCACGGCCACGAGGATGAAGCCGACGGTGAGGCCGAGCACCAGCGAGACCACCCAGCCCTCGACGGCGCGCTTCGCCGGCTGGCCCCGCAGGCGGCGGAAGTCGATCTCGAAGCCGGCGACGAAGAAGAGCATCGCGATGCCGAGCTCGCTGAGCCCCGTGACGAAGCGCGTGGGCTCCGCCCACGCGAGCACCTGGGGGCCGATCAGGATCCCGAGGAGGAGCTCGAAGAGCACGCCGGGGATGCGCGGCTTGCGCACGAGGTCGGCGAGGATCGGCGCGAGCACCGCGGCCGCGGCGATGAACGCCAGCGAGACGGCCGAGTCACCCATGCGGCGAAGTTACGCCACCGTTCCCCGACGGCGCGGGACGACGATCCGCCGGTGGAGGTTCCGCAGTTGCCATCATCGTGGCCATGGCGAAGGGCGGGCAGGGGAAGACGCTCGATCCGGCGACGGCCGAGGCCAACGCGGCGAAGCTCGCGGCGTGGGAGCGGCGCACGCTCCCCTTGATCATCGCCGCTGCCGTCATCCCGCTCGTCGGCATCAGCACGGGCAACACCGACTACGGGTTGGTCGGCAACCTCGTCGAGATCGCCTGTTGGGTGGTCTTCGTGGTCGACCTGGTGGTGCACGTGCGGCTGCGACCGCGCTACCTCCGGACGGGGATGGGGAAGTTCGACCTCTTCGTCGTCATCTTCACCTCGCCGTGGTATCTGCTCCCGGGTGTGCAGGGGGGCAACTTCGTCGCGCTCCTCCGGCTGGCGCGCCTCGCCCGTGTGCTCGTGGTCGCGTTCAAGACCCCGATGCTCAAGCGCACCGGCGAGCGGCTCGGCAAGCCGTTCATGTACGTCGGGATCATGGTGGCCGTCTGCGCCGCGATCGTGCTGCGGGCCGAGGACCACAAGAACGGGTTCAAGACCTACGGCGACTCGCTGTGGTGGGCCGTGGTCACGATCACCACCGTGGGCTACGGCGACCTGGCCCCCGAGTCGCGGGTGGGGCGCGTCACCGCGACCGTCCTGATGCTCACGGGTGTGGCCCTCCTCGGCACCGTCGCCGCGTCGCTCGCGTCGCTGTTCCGCCTCGAGGACAAGGCCGACGAGGAGGCTGCCGAGGAGCTCCAGGATGCGGAGGCGGCGGCGAGCGATGCCGAGAAGGCCGCGGCGGCCGCGGGCGCACAGGTCGCGGCGGTCACCGCCCCGACCCTGGGCCCCGCGACCGCATCGCCGGGGGGCGGGGGGACAGCG
>VGCA01000179.1 GCA_016870245.1 Actinomycetota bacterium
GCTCGACTTCGGTCGGCTGATCGCGAGCGGCGCGCCCGACGCCGTCCGCGCCGATCCCGAGGTCATCGCCGCCTACCTCGGGGACCAGGGTCGATGAGCACCCCGGCGGGCGACGTGGTGCTGGCGTTGCGGGACGTCACGGCCGGCTACGACGGCGTCGCGGTCGTCCACGAGGTGTCGCTCGAGGTGCGCGCCGGCGAGATCGTGGCGCTGCTGGGCGCCAACGGCGCCGGGAAGACCACGACCCTCCTCACGGTGTCGGGGCTCCTCGCCCGCACGGGCGGGGAGATCGACGTGCTCGGCCGGACGGTGCCGGCCCGGCGCCGCGCGAGCGTCGCCGCGATCTGGAAGCGGGCCCGGGCGGGGGTCGCCCACGTCCCGGAGGACCGCGGGCTGTTCTTCGACCTCACGACCCACGAGAACCTGCGCCTGGGCCGTCGCCGCGACCTGAGGGGCCGCGGCGACTCCGTGCCCGAGGAGCAGCTGTTGGAGTGGTTCCCCGCGCTGAGCCGGGTGCTGGACCGCCGGGCGGGGCTGCTCTCGGGCGGCGAGCAGCAGATGCTGGCCATCGCCCGGGCGGTGGTGAGCCGACCCCGGTTGCTGCTGATCGACGAGATGAGTCTCGGGCTCGCGCCGATCGTCGTCGAGCAGCTGCTCCCCGTGCTGCGAACCATCGCGACCGACACCGGTGCGGGCATCCTCGTCGTCGAGCAGCACGTGGCGCTGGTGCTGGCCGTCGCCGAGCGGGCGTACCTCATGCGCCAGGGCCGGGTCGTCTTCGAAGGACCCGCGGCCGCGCTGCGCGATCGGCGCGACCTCCTGGAAGAGGGGTACCTCGGGGGCTGAGCCTCCCGCACCGCCACCGGCGCGCGGTACGGTGCGCGTCATGTTCCGTCACGTGGTGCTCTTCCGTTGGAACCCCGACGCCGACGACGCGGCCAAGGCTGCGATCGCGGCCGGGTTGGCTGCGCTGCCCGCGGCGATCCCCACGATCCGGGGTTACCGGTTCGGGGCCGACGCCGGCGTCAACGAGGGGAACTGGGACTACGCGGTCACGGCCGACTTCGACGACGAGGCGGGGTACCTCGTCTATCGCGACCACCCGGCCCACCGTCAGGTCGTCGTCGACCACATCGCGCCGGCGATCGGCGATCGGGCGGCCGTGCAGTTCGACAGCCGCGACTGACCGTCAGCGGACGCGGTCGAGGCGCAGCAGCCGGCGCGCGTTCCCGGCCAGCGTCCGGTCGAGCGCGGCGTCGCCGTAGGTGGGATCGCGGGACTGGTCCCAGCCGCCGAGGTTGGTCCCGGCGACGACGCGGTCGGGTCCGAACGCCGCGAGCAGGGCCGCGAGCGCGGTCGGGCCCCCCACGTGGGCGTCCCACCAGATCCGGCGTAGCCGCGCGGCGACCGCGCCCGCGTCGGCGAGCTCCGGCGGCCCCCACGGTCGGGTCCGGGCCGCGTGCTCCATGCGCTCGGCCAGCCACGCGGTGGCGCCCCCGCCGTGGCTGATGCACACGTCGAGGGTCGGGAAGCGGTCGAGCACCCCGCCGAGCACGAGCGACGCGACGGCCAGGGTCTCCTCGTAGAGGAAGCCGATCCACAGGTCGCCGTCGAAGCGGGCCAGCCGCTCGTCGCGGCGGGGGCGGTCGATGCCGTCGGGCGCCGGGTGGAAGAACACGGGGACGTCGAGCTCGACGCAGGCGGCCCACACGTCGTCGAACGCCGGGTCATCGAGCGCGCGACCGAGGTCGGTCCCGAGGTAGGGCGCGAGGAGCCCCAGGTCGGTGACCGACCGGCGCAGCTCGGCGACGGCGAGGGCCGGGTCCTGCATGGGCAGCTGGGCGAAGCCCCGGAACCGGTCGGGTGCCCGGGCCACGAGTGCGGCGACCTCGTCGTTGTGCCGGCGGCAGAAGGCGTCGGCCCACTCCGCTTCGACGTGGGAGAAGAAGGTGAGCGGGTTGGGCGACAGCACCTGGATCTCGATGCCGGCCTCGTCCATGGCCGCGAGGCGCAGGTCGGGATCCATGAACGGGCTGCCGCGGTACTTCACGCCGACGAGGGTGTAGCCGCCGACCCGGAAGCAGGGCGGGTGTCCGGTGGCGGCGTCGCCGTCGTCGAGCTCGGGTCCGTGGGGTCCGGCGGCCCCGAGGACGGACTCGAGGACGATGTGGGCGTGGACGTCGATCACGGTCGCGCGAACACCACGGGATAGGTCGCCCAGTAGCCGCGCTCGGACTCGGGATCGAGCCGGGCGGGGTGCTCGGGGTCCGGCCGCCCGCCGGCCTCCAGCACGGCGCGGACCGCGACCGGCACGAGGCCGTACAGGCGGTCGAGCTCCTGGTCGTCCTCGGCCGCGACGCCCACGGCGAGCTCCTGGCCGATGCATGCGTGCATGCCGAGGCCGAAGCTGAGGCCCCACGGCGCGACCTCCGCAGGCAGGACCCGGTGGGGATCGAACCGGTCGGCGTCGGGACCGAAGACCGACGGGTCGCGGTTCACCGCGTTGAGGTCGATCACGACCTTGTCGCCGAGCGCCACGACCTGGCCGCCCTTGAGCGTGATGTCGTCGAGCGCCCAGCGCATCGCGACCGGGCTGGAGGGCTGGAGGCGCACGGTCTCGTGCACGCACCGTTGCAGGAACGCCATGTCGGTGTGGGCCCGCTCGAAGTCGGCCGGCGCGACGTCGTGCATCGTGAAGACGGCGTCGAGGGTGCGCACGAACGCGGTGGCCGACGTGTGCGCGCCCGCGAGGAGGTAGAAGCAGGTCTCGCGCAGCACCACCTCGGGCGGCAGCTGGAGGGCGCCCTGGTTGCGCAGGAGCACGGTCAGCACGTCGCGGGGGAGCTCGTCCTCGGTGATCTCGCCGGCGTCGAGGCGTGCCAGCTCGCGCTTGCGTCGCGCGATCGCGGGCCGGAGGAACTCGGTGTCGAACGCCTCGAGCGCGGCCGCGACCTCGGCGCGCTTGGCATCGTGATCGCCCGTGTAGTGGGCGAGGGTGGCGCCCTCGATGAAGCGCATCATGTAGGAGTAGAGGTGGTGCGTCTCCTCCTGCGTGCGGAGGGGGCGGTCGATCCCGGCGGTGAACGCCGCCAGGTTCATCATCATCTGGTGGCTGAGGCCGACCAGCTCGGCGTGGCCCGCGGCGACGAACGGCGCCAGCGTCTCGTCGACGATGGGCGGGAACAGCTCACGCTCGTAGCGCGCGTTGCTGTCGCGCCGGAAGAGCCGGTTCTCCACGCGGCGACGGGACCGGTGCTCGTCGCCGTGGAGGTTCACCAGCACGTCGGCCATGACCACGTCGCCGGCGTCGTAGAGCGCCTGGCGCAGCTGCTTCTCGCGGTAGGCGTCGCGGGCATCGTGATAGGTGGCGATCGTGACGACGTGGGGTTCGTTCATCGAGCGTGGGCTCCGGTGGGGGGCGAGGCCGCGGCGGGGTCCCGTCGGGCCCAGGCCGCGGCGCGGGTGAGGATCGTCTGGTGCGCGGGGTGCGCGAACGACTCGGCGCCGTGGCCGAGGAGGTCGGTCACGACCCTCCCGCGGCCGACCGCGCGGGCCCACAGGACGGGGTGCGCACGGCCGCCGTGCGCACTGGTGAGGAGGGGGATCAGGTCGTCGCGCTCGTCGAGGAACCCGTACACCTCGTCGTCGATGACGAAGTCCTCGATGCCCGCGGTGATCGGGTGGCCGCGCCCGGCGTCGGTGACGGTGACCGTGGCGGCGCCGACCGGTGGGTGCTTGCTGGTCGACCAGTCCCACGCCGCGCCGCACAGGTCCCGCCAGGCGGGCACGGCGTCGAAGCAGATGACGGCGGTGTGCAGCGCCAGCAGTCCGCCACCGTCGTTCACGAACCGGGCGATCGCGGCTGCCTCCGCGCTGGTGAGCGTGAAGCCCTGCTCGGCGCGCAGGTGGGCGTAGCGGGGCTCGTCCATGCCCCAGTGGAGCGCGTGGACCGTGAAGAGCGAGAACGGCGGGCCGGCCTCGGCGTCGTGGAGCAGGTCGAGCGCCGTGGCGGGGCGGTCGACGACGGTGGTGGTGATCCCCTGCTCGGCCAGCAGGCGGACGAGCGCCTCGCTGGTCGCGTCGAAGTCGTGGGCGGGCCCGCCCGTGAGGAGCAGGTTGCGGCTCACCGTCCCTCCGATGCACCGGATGGACCCGACCCGCCCGTCCCGACCGAGTCGACCGCCGCGGGCCGGGGCAGCGTGGCGATGACGCTCCGGGTCACCCCGCCGTCGACGAGGACCTCGGTGCCGGTGACGTAGGCGGCGGCGTCGGAGAGGAGGAACAGCACCACCGACGCCACGTCGGCGCCCGTCCCGAGACGGCCGAGCGGCACCGCGCCCGACCGTCGCCGGCGGATGTCGGGGTCGGCGTAGATGGGCGTGGACATCCCGGTGTCGATCAGACCGGGGGCCACGGCATTGACCCGGATGCCCAGGGGGCCCCATTCCAGTGCCATCTGCTCGGTGAGGCGGGCGATGCCGGCCTTCGTGGCCGCGTACGCGCCGGCGTTGGGCCCGGGGGCCACGCCGTTCATCGAGGTGACCGCGACGATGGAGCCGGGCGTGCCGGCGGCGGCCAGGCGGCGGGCCACGGCGCGGGCGGTGACGAACGTGCCGGAGAGGTTCACGTCGACGACCGTCCGCCAGTCGGCGAGGGACACGTCGAGCAGTGGGCCGAAGCGCACGATCCCCGCGTTGCACACGAGGCCATCGGGTGCGGGGCGCCCCGTGACGGTCGCGAGGTGGTCGAGCGCGGTCTCGACCTCGGCGTCGTCGGTGGTGTCGGCGACGAGGGCGACGGCGGCGTCGCCGAGCGCCTCGGCGGTGCCGGTCGCGGCCGCCCCGTCTCGGTCGAGCACCCCGACGAACCACCCGGCCTCGACGGCCGCCGTCGCGATCGACGCGCCCAGGCCCCGCCCGGCCCCGGTGACGAGGAGCGTGCGGGTCACGGGTGCACGAGGTCCCACGTGAGGGGCTGCGCGGACCACTGGCCGACCTTCTCCATCGGGAGCGGCTGGCGTTGCGGCCACGGTCGATCGAGGTCCACCGCGCGGCCGCGGGAGAACACGTGGCGCAGGCGACGCCGGTCGCCGAGCACGGCGACGTCGCGGGTCGGGTCGTCGTCGACGACGATCGCGTCGGCCGCCGCGCCCGGTGCGATCACGCCGATCGACCCCATGGGGCGGCGGAGCGCGATCGCGCCGTTGGCCGTCGCGCACGCGATGGCCTCGAGGGGGGTGAGGCCGAGCACCTCGACGAAGAGCTCCATCTCCCGAGCGTGCCAGTGGCCGTAGGGCGTGAGCGAGAACCCGCTCTCCGATCCGCAGAGCAGGGGCACGCCCGCGTCGTACGCGGTCCGCAGCATCCGGGCGGTGGCCTCGATCTCCCCCCGGAAGAGATCGACCTGGCTCGTCATCGCGCCGACCTTGTCGCCGTGGTCGGCCAGGTTGGCGAGGAAGGTGAAGGTGGGCGCCACTGCGGCGCCCGCGGCCACGATCGCCTCGACCGCCGGCTCGTCGAGGAAGCTGGCGTGCAGGATGAGGTCCACACCGGCCTCGGCCGCGAGACGGGTGGACTCCGCGTTGCGGCAGTGGGCCACGGTCGGCGTGTCGAGCGCGTGGGCCGTGTCGGTGATCGCGCGCAGCTCGTCGAGGGTCCAGACCGTGAGCTCGCCCGCGCGGTTGGGCAGCGAGCCGGTCACGTGGATCTTGATCCAGTCCGCGCCGTACTTCACCTGCTGGCGGGTGGTGCGCACCATCTCGGCGCGATCGGTCATCACGTGCGCGTACCCCACCCGGCCCGCGTCGGGGATGAGCCGCCCCGCGGTGCCGCCGGCCGCGGTGAGCAGCGCGTTGCTCCCCGATGCCATGCGCGGTCCCTCCACGAGCCCGGCCTCGATGCCGTCGCGCAGGGCCGGGCCCAGGTCGTGGATGCAGTCGGCATCGAGGAATCCGGTGACGCCGGCGCGCAGCAGCTTCGGAACGTTGAAC
>VGCA01000180.1 GCA_016870245.1 Actinomycetota bacterium
CGCCGAAGGGCCCGCTCCCCGTGGGACCGGGGGCCGGGGCCGCGGCGGCCGCGGGCGGGGTCTCGGAGGAGGGCGTGGGCGCCGGGAGATCCCCGGTCGCGGGGTCGTGGGCTTCGAGCCGCTCCTTGATGACCTTGAGCGGCATGTAGTGGTCGCGCTGCTCCGTGAGGATCCAGCGCAGCCGGGCGACGTCGTGGTCGTAGAACTTCCGGTACCCCGACGGCGTGCGCTCCGGATCGATGAGGCCCTGGCTCTCCAGGAAGCGGATCTTCGAGACGGTGACGTCGGGGAACTCCACCTGGAGCGTGGCCAGCACCTCCCCGATCGACAGGTGGTCGCCGGACTCGCTCATGTTCCCCTCTCTTCCCGGGTGTCGGGGCCGGCGCCCAGCACGAACGTCAGGACGAAGCGGCCCACCTGGACCTCGTTGAGGTCACGGAGCGGGGCGACGTCGACCCGCTCGTGGTCGACGTAGGTCCCGTTGAGCGAACCGGCGTCGCGCACCTCGTAGCCCCGGTCGTTGCGGGTGATCTCGGCGTGGCGGCGGGACACGGTGACGTCGTCGAGGAAGATGTCGGAGTCGGGGTGGCGCCCGAGCGACGTGACCGTGCGGTCGAGCATGAAGGTCGACCCCTTGTTGGGGCCGCGGCGCACGACCAGCACCGCGGTGCCCTCCGGCACCTCGGCGAGGAGGTCGCCGAACTCCTCCTCGATCGCCTGACGGTCCTCGAGGGCGGCGAGGCTCAACGTGGTCTCGTCGTCTTCGCCGGTCAGCGGCGTGCCACACGAGGAGCAGTAGTTGGCCCCGGGCTCGTTGTGGTGGCCGCACCGGCGGCATCGCATCACGCCGACGAGCGTACCGAGCGCCGACCCCGCCCACAACGATGATGGGCGTTCGACCTCCACCTCAGCCCGAGGCCGGCCGGGGTCGCACCCCGGCGGCTCAGGCCGCCGACGGAGCCGTCGGGATCGACGTGAGGTCGACCTCGAGCGTGCGGGCGAAGCCGTCGACCAGGGCGTCGGCGACCACCCGCGGATCGGTCGGCGCCCCGAGCTCGGCGAGGGTGACGGTCGCGGCCCGCAGCGCCGCGCGGTCGCCGCCGCCGGCGACCAGGTCGGTCTCGTCGAACGGGAGGCGCTCGAGCAGCACCGATCCGTGCTGGAGCACGCCCCCGAGGTGGCGGACCTGGGCCGATCCGCAGACCTTGCGCTCCCCCACCCGCAGATCGGCGCCCTGCTGGGTGGCCATGCACACCGCCCCGGCCGGCCCTCCGTGGTGGGCGACCGCCGCGGTCACCCCCAGCCGGGCCAGACCGGCGACGAGGGCGCCGGCGATCCAGCGGTAGACGGCGTCGACGCCGGGCCCGGACCCGGACCCGGGGACGTCGGCCTCCGGGCACACGACGGCGTAGGTGAGGTCGCCGCCGTGGAGCAGGGCCCGGCCCCCGGTGGGACGCCGCACGACCTCGACCCCGAGCCGGGCGCAGGCGGCGAGGTCGAGGTCGGATTCGGGCTGGAACCGGCCGAGGCTCACCGACGGCCCTTGCCAGCGGTACAGCCGCAGGGCCGGAGGCGCCCCGGCCACCACCGCGTCGAGCAGCGCGAGGTCGGCCGCCATCTGGCCGGCGGCGTCGAGCGGCGCGTCGAGGTCGTCGACGAGCCGCCACACGGGGAGGGCGGCCACACCCTCCCCCGGCGGCGCGCCCTCGGGCACTCAGCCCTCCTCGACCATCCCGCGGTAGCCGGCGGCGTCCATCAGGGCGTCGAGCTCGCCCGGATCGCGCAGCTCGACCACGAAGATCCAGCCCTCGCCGTAGGGGTCGGTGTTGACCATCTCCGGTGCGTCGTCGAGGGCACCGTTGACCTCCACGATCTCGCCCGACACGGGGGCGTAGATGTCGGAGACCGACTTGGTCGACTCGACCTCGGCGCAGGTGGCCCCGGCCGCGACCGTGGTGCCGAGCGCCGGGAGGTTGACGAATACCACGTCACCGAGCGCGTCCTGCGCGAAGTCGGTGATGCCGATGCGGGCCCGGGTGCCGTCGACGGCGACCCACTCGTGCTCGGCGGAGTACTTCAGGTGGTCGGGGTAGTCCATCCCTCCAAACTATTCGCCCCGGCGCTCGACGGTCGCTCCGGGCCCGGTCGGTCCACCCCGCGGCCGTCGCGCGGTCGCGACCGGGACGCCCCCGCGACCGCTCGGGTCAGCGCACGCTCTGGCGGATCCGCCGCGCGTACTCCTGGGCGACCTGGCGGGCGGCGGCGGCAGACCCCGCCTCGGCCAGCACGTGCGTGACCGCGTCCTCCGGGTCGGGCAGGACGAGCACCCAGCCGTCGTCGCGGCGGATCTTCACGCCGTCGACCAGCTCGAGGGAGTCGGGTGGCACCCGCTCGACGAGCTCGCGCATCACCGCGCCCTTGCGCTCCCACGGCGTCGGGACCGACTCGCGGGCGATGTGCACCGCCGGCAGGTCGCGGACCAGGGCCGACAGCGGGCGGTCGCTGCCGGCGAGGAGGTCGAGCAGCTTGGCCAGCGTGGCGCTGGCGTCGCTCGCCGGGAGGAAGTCGGGCCAGATGTAGGCGCCGTCGGCCGACGCCGCGAACGTGATGTCGCCCTGGGCCGCCACCTCCTGGAGCCCGGCCTCGCCGGTGGGGGTCCAGACCACCTCGGCGCCGTGGTCGCGGGCGATGCGCGCCGCGTGGGCCGTGGTGGAGACCGGGAGCGCGATGCGGGCCCCGGCGTGGTGCAGGGTCACGAGGTGCACGAGGAGCAGCAGGGTCTGGTCGGGGCCGAGCACCGCGCCTTCGTCGTCGACGATGGTGGCCTGCTCACCGTGGGGGCCGATCACGAACCCGAGGTCGCTGCCCGACGCTCGCACCAGCGGGGCCATCGCCTCACCCCGGGTCTGGGGGTCGGCCATCGCCAGCGACGGGCCGGTGCTCGCGAAGGGGTTGACCGCGAGCACCTCGGCACCCAGCTTGGCCAGCACCGACGGCATGACCACCGACGCGGCGCCGTGGCAGTAGTCGATCACCACCTTGCGGGCCCGTTCGCGCAGGCGCTGTGCGTCGACGCTGCGCTCGAGCGCAGCGGTGTAGAACTCGATCGAGCGGGGCGGGAACACGATGTCGCCGATGTCACCGGCGAAGGCCCGGCGGAAGTCCTCGCGGTTGAGCAGCCGCTCGATCTTGCGCTGCATGCTCGCGTCGATGTCGAGGCCGTCGGCGTCGAAGAAGCGGAGCTCGACGCTGTCGCTGTCGTCCGGCGCGAGGCGCACGGTCACGCCGGCGTCGGCCCGGCTGTTGCGCACCTGGAAGCGGGTGACCGGAACGGTCGCGAGCTCGATGTCCTCGACGTTGATGCCTGCGAGGTTCAACCCGCCGATCACGGCCCGCTTGAGCGCCCGGGCGGCCCGGCTCGTGTCACGACTGACCGTGACCACCGAGCCCTTGGCCAGCGCGGTGCCGAACGCAGCCGCCACCCGTACGGCCACCTCGGGAGTGACGTCGACGTTGGCGAGGCCGCGGATGCCGCGTGGGCCGAACAGGGTGCGCGCGGCGCGGCTCTCCCACACGATCGACGCGTTGACCACGGCGTCGGCCTCGACGGTCTTGAACGGGTAGATGCGCACGCCCGGGTTGACCACCGCGTTCTCGCCGACGAAGCACTCGTCGCCGACGACGACGCCCTCCTCGAGCCGCGCGTGGGGCCGCAGGTCGGTGGAGCGACCCACGACCGCGCCCCGCAGGTGCACCGAGCGCCCGACGAACACGTGGTCGTGGCAGACCGAGCGCTCGAGCATCGCGTCGGCCCGTACCACGACGTCGGTGCCGAGCACCGTGTAGGCCCGCAGCTTGGCCCCGGCCTCGATGCGGCAGTTGGGCCCGATGACCACCGGGGCCTCCACCTGGGCGTCGGGGTGGACCTCGGAGCCCTCGCCCAGCCACACCCCCTCCGCGAGCGAGAACCCGCGGATCTCCACGTCGACCCGCCCGTCGAGCACGTCGGCGTGGGCCCGGAGGTAGGCCTCGGTGGTACCGACGTCCTCCCAGTAGCCCTCGGCCACGTGCCCGTGGATGGTGCCGCCGTCGGCGAGCAGCGCGGGGAACACGTCACCGGAGAAGTCGACGACCTCCCCCTCCGGGATGTGCTCGAAGATCTCCGGCTCGAGCACGTAGATCCCGGTGTTGATCGTGTCGCTGAACACCTCGCCCCACGTCGGCTTCTCGAGGAACCGCTCGATCGAGCCGTCGGGGCGGGTGATCACGATGCCGAAGTCGAGGGGGTTCTCCACCCGCTTGAGCGCGATCGACGCCGTCGCCGCCCGGGCGCGGTGCGCCTCGACGAACGCGGTGAGGTCGATGTCGGTGAGGACGTCGCCCGAGATGACGAGGAAGGTCTCGTCGAGCTCGTCGGCGGCGTTGCGCACCGACCCCGCGGTGCCGAGGGGCCGTTCCTCGGTCGCGTACCGCATGCGCACCCCGAAGTCGGATCCGTCGCCGAAGAAGTCGCGGATCTGGTTCCCGAGGAAGGCGACGGTGACCACGATCTCGTCGAACCCGTGCTGGGCCAGCAGGGCCACGATGTGCTCGAGCATCGGCCTGTTGACGAGCGGCATCATCGGCTTGGGCTGGTTGCTGGTGAGCGGTCGCAGTCGGGTCCCCTCCCCGCCGGCGAGGATCACCGCCTTCATCGGGCCACCTCCGGGCCGACCGCGTCGTGGGCGGCCCGCTCGGCCCGCCCCTCGCGCAGCGCGCGGCGGGCCTCGGGCACGTACTTCACGGCCGCGTAGTAGCTGAACGCCAGCGCGGGGATGGCGAACCCGTACGCCGCGATCACACAGACCACGTGGAACCAACCGTCGGTGATCGACGCGCCGAGGAACGCCGGGAGGGAGAACATCGTGAACAAGGTGCCGGCCTTGCCCGCCCACAGCACGTCGATGCGCCGGGCCCCGGCCGCGGCGAGCGCGAGCGTGGTCACGGCGATGACGATCTCCCGGGCGAGGATCAGCACGCCGTACCAGACGGGCACGCTGCCGTCGATGAGCAGCGCGAGCATCCCCGTGAGCAGCAGGATCCGATCGGCCGTGGGGTCGAGGATCTTCCCGAGCTCGCTGCCCTGGTCCCACTTCCGGGCGATCCAGCCGTCGACCCAGTCGCTGGCACCCAGCACACCGAGCAGGATCGCCGCCGGCCAGGGCTCGTCGACCGCGAACAGCAGCCACCACACCACGGGAGCGCAGAACAACCGCACCAACGAGATGAGGTTGGGCACCGTCCAGACCCGGGAGAAGAGGGCTTCCTCAGCAGCCACGACGACCAGCGTACGAGCCCCGGCCCCGACCGGCACCGAACCGGGCGCGCGGGCGGTGGGCGCGGGCGCCGGCGAAGGTGGGCGCCGGCTACTGGAGGCCGAGGTAGGCGCCGCCGTCGACGAGGATCGCGGAGCCGGTGACGAACCGGGCCTGGGTCGAGCAGACGAACGCGGCGACGTCGCCGAAGTCCTCGGGCCGGCCCAGCTCGCCGGTGGGCACCGTGGCGGCGACCCCCGCGGGGTCACCGCCGAACAGGGCCGTCAGCCGGTCGGTGGCGTGCAGCCCCGGCTGCAGCGAGTTGACGGTCACGCCGTCGGGCGCCACCTGGGTGGCGAGCGTCTTGAGGAACCCGGTGAGGCCCGCGCGGGCGGTGGTCGAGAGGATCAGGTGGGGCGACGACTGCCGGGCCGCGATCGAGGTGATGGCGAGCACCCGACCCCAGCCCCGCTCCCGCATGTCGGGCACCAACGCCTGGCACAGGGCGATGGTCGACAGCGCGTTGAGCGCGAACGCGTCGGCGTAGGCCCGCGGATCCGGGAAGTCGTCGAACCCGCCGCCGGGCGGACCGCCGGCGTTGCCCACGACGATGTCGACGCCGCCCAGGGCGTCGCGCGCGGCGTGGGCGAAGCCCGTGGCGCCCTCGGGGGTCGACACGTCGG
>VGCA01000181.1 GCA_016870245.1 Actinomycetota bacterium
GGCCCCGGCACCCGCCGCGCCGGCCGCGCCGGGCGGCTCGGTCGCCTGGCGGGCCGAGGGTCGCAACGCCGCGGGCCGTCAGCTCCTGTACCGGGGCAACTTCAACGGGGTCGAGGTCGCCTGGATCGACCCGCAGCTCACCCGGCCGGTGTTCTCCCCGGGCACCGACGATCCGGGCGGTCCGTTCTCGTGGGGCGGCCAGATCGACCCGGGGGTGCGCCCGCGCCTGGTGGCTGCGTTCAACGGCGGCTTCCAGCTCAAGGACACCCCCGGCGGCTTCTACCACGAGGGCCGTACGGTCAAGGGCCTCGTCCCCGGCCAGGGCACGCTCGTCATCTACAACGACGGTCGCGCCACCGTGGGCCAGTGGGGTCGCGACGTCGACCTCACCCCCGACGTCGTCTCGGCCCGCCAGAACCTCGGTCTCCTGGTCGACGGCGGGGTACCGGTGCCGGCCGCGGCCAACCCGGGCTCGTGGGGCGGTTCGGTCGCCGGCATCGCGACGGCCCGCTCGGGCGTGGGGGTCGACGCCAACGGCGCGCTCGTCCTCGCCCAGGCCCGGGTGACCCCGCAAGGCCTGGCCGAAGCGCTGGTCGCCGCGGGGGCGGTGCGGGCGATGCAGCTCGACATCAACCCCGACTGGACGAGCATGGTGATCTTCAACCCCAACCCCGACGGGTCACCGTCGGGGTACCGGTCCATGGGCTCGGGGGGTCCGGGGGGCCTGTACCTGTCGCCCTACGGCCGCGACTTCTTCGCGGTGATCCTCGAGCCACACGTGGTCGCCGGCGGCAACGCGACCATCGGCGCCCCGCCGGTCAACGCGGCGGCCAAGATCAAGGTGGCGAAGTAGCGCGGCCCGCGCTGCCTCCGGCGCCACTCCGAAACCACACCGGCACCACTCGGACACCATCCGATCCAGGAGCACTCCCATGAGCGACGTCGAGTCTGTCGAGCGCGTGATCGCCGCCCCGCCCGAGGTGATCTTCGGCATCATCGCCGATCCGGCCCGTCACCACGACTTCGACGGGTCGGGCACGGTGCGCGACGCCAAGGATCAGCCCGAGCGGCTGGAGCTGGGCAGCACCTTCGGCATGTCGATGCACATGGGCTTCGGCTACTCCACCGTCAACACGATCGTGGAGTTCGAGGAGAACCGGCGCATCGCCTGGCAGACCACGCCGACGATGGGCCCGCTGACCAGGGTCGTCGGCGGACGGATCTGGCGCTACGAGCTGGAGCCGGCCGAGGGCGGCACGCTCGTGCGCGAGTCGTGGGACATCTCCCAGGAGAAGATCAAGCTCTTCGTCGCGCCGATGCGGGGCAAGACGCGCAAGAACATGGAGGCCACCCTGGCCCGGCTCGACGAGGTCGCCACCCGCGAAGCCGGCTGACCCCCGGGCCGGTTGACGCCCTGCCGCGCTAGGGGGCGTCGGCGACCGAGGTGATCGACACGTTGCCGGCGACGTCGTTGGTCGTGAGGGTGACCTGCTGACTGGTGCCGTCCTCGAAGCGGGCGGTGCAGACGAACGTCTCTCCGGGGCGCTTCACCAGGTAGGGGTCGGGTCCGCAGTCGACGGTGGTGGCGAGCGTCGCGCTGAAGGCGACCATGCCCTCGGCGGTCGCCTTGGGGATGAGGGCCTGGGTCGAGGTGATGGTGACGTTGCCCTTCTTGTCGCCCACCGTGACCAGCATGGCGAGCGAGTAGGCACCGGCGGTGACCGTGCAGGTGGCGGCCACGCCGGCCTTCACCTTCACCTTCTTCGGGCAGACGACCTTGGTGACCGGCAGGTCGGGGTAGGTTGCGGCGACGGTGGCGCCGACCTGGGCGCGCAGCTTCTTGCGGTCGAGCAGGTCGACCGCCCCGGCCGCGGGTGCGGTGAGCACCGCGGCCGTGAGGACCAGCGCGAGGACGGGGCCGAGACGACGGATCACGCCGGGGAGGCTAGACCCGCCGCGGCCGGATCAGGAGGCGCGCGGCTCCAGGGTGAGTGACGCCGAGTTCATGCAGTAGCGCTCCCCACCGGGGCCGGGGCCGTCGGGGAACACGTGCCCGAGGTGGCCGCCGCAGCGCTTGCACCGCACCTCGACCCGCACCATGCCGTGGCTGCGGTCCTCGACCAGCTCGACCGCCTCGGCCACCATCGGCTCGGTGAAGCTCGGCCAGCCGGTGCCCGAGTCGAACTTCGTCGACGCGTCGAACAGCGGCGTGCCGCAACCGGCGCAGTGGTAGGTGCCGTCGTCGTGGCAGTCCCAGTACCTGCCGGTGAAGGCCCGCTCGGTGCCGGCCTGGCGCAGGATCGCGAACTGCTCGGGCGAGAGCTGCTCCCGCCACTCCTGGTCGCTCTTCTCGACGTCGTATCCCATGGTGGTCCTCCTCGGTGTGCGGTCAGTCCACGGGCGCGTGGACCACGACCTCGATCTCGACGGCGGCGCCGGCGGGCAGGGCCGCGACGGCGACGGTGCTGCGGGCGGGCCGGTGGTCGCCCACGACCCCGGCGTAGACCTCGTTGACGGTGGCGAAGTGCTCGAGCGAGCCCGCCAGGAAGATCGTCGCCTTGACGACGTCGGTCCACTGCGCCCGGATGTCTCCGAGCACCGCCGAGATGTTGGCCAGCACCTGGCGGGCCTGGTCGGAGACGTCGCCCTCGACCAGCGCCCCGGTGGCCGGGTCGATCGGGATCTGCCCGGCGAGGAACACGAGGTCGCCGGCGCGCACCGCGGGGCTGTAGGGGCCGGCGACGGGCGGGGCGCTCGGGGTGGGCAGTGGGGTTGCGGGCACGGACGCTCCTGGAAGGGTGCGGGTCGGCTGTTCGGAGCCGAACGGGTCTCCGGATCGGGACTCCGGATCAGGACTCCGGATCAGGTCTCCGGGTCAGGACTCCGGATCAGGTCTCCGGATCATGCCAGCCGTGGGGGTCGTCGACGATCGCGTCGGCCTCGGGCGGGCCCCAGGTGCCCTTCGCGTAGGGGTGCGCGGGGTCGTGGTCGCGCAGCACGTCGTCGACCACCCTCCACGCCGACTCCACCCCGTCCTCGCGCGCGAACAGGAACGTCTCGCCGTCGAGAGCGTCGCCGAGGAGCCGCTCGTAGGCGGTCATCTCGTCGGGCACGTCGTTCTTGAGGTCGAGCTCCACGGGGTGTCCGGTCATCTCCTCGCCCGGGTTCTTCGCCATCGCGCCGATGGCGATCACCACGTCGGGGCTGAGCCGGAACCGCAGGTAGTTGTTGTCGTGGGGCATCTCGGCGAAGCGCCCGAACACCCGTTGGGGCGGCCGGTGCAGCTCCACCCGCACCTCGGTGAAGGTCTGCGGCATCTCCTTGCCGGCCCGGATGTAGAAGGGCACGTCGGCCCACCGCCACGAGTCGACGTGGAGGCGAACGGCCGCGTAGGTCTCGACGTCGGAGTCGGGGGCCACGCCCGCCTCGGCGCGGTAGCCGTCGAACTGCCCCCGCACGATGTCGGGTCGCTCGAGTGGCCGGATGGCCCGGAACAGCGTTTCCTTCTCGTCGCGCAGCGCGTCGGCGCCGCCACCGGGGGGCGGCTCCATGGCGAGCAGCGCGACGGTCTGGAGGAGGTGGTTCTGCACGACGTCACGCAGCGCGCCGACCTCCTCGTAGAACCGGCCGCGGCCCTCCACGCCGAAGTCCTCGGCCATCGTGATCTGCACGAGCCGCACGTAGTTGCGGTTCCAGATCGGTTCGAGGAACGAGTTGGCGAACCGGAAGAAGACGATGTTCTGGATCGCCTCCTTGCCCAGGTAGTGGTCGATCCTGAAGATGTCGTGCTCCGGGAACACCGCGTGCACCGTCTCGTTGAGCACCTGGGCCGACGCCAGGTCGCGGCCGAAGGGCTTCTCGATGATGAGCCGGGCGTTCTTGGCGCAGCCCGAGGTGCCGAGGTTCTCGACGACGGTCGGGAACAGGCTCGGGGGGATCGCGAGGTAGTGGGCCGGGCGCATCGACCCGGCCGCGGCGAGCCTCGTGCGCAGCTCGAAGAACGTCGACAGGTCGGCGTAGTTGCCCGACACGTAGTCCATCGAGTCGCTGAGGTGGGTGAACGCGTCCTCGTCGTCGACGCCCCCGAGGAGCTCCTCGATGCTGGCCCGGGCCCGCTGGCGCAGCTCGTCGACGTGGTACGGCGTGGAGGCCACCCCGATCACCGGCACGTCGAGCGCCTGGCGCCGGGCCATTCGGTAGAGCGCAGGGAAGATCTTCTTGTAGGCGAGATCGCCGGTCATGCCGAAGAACACGAGGGCATCGGACCGGTCCATGCCGCGACGATACGCCCGGCCGGCGAGGGGCCGCGCCGGTACGATCTCCTGGTGAAGCGGGTCGGATACCTGGGTCCTCACGGCACGTTCGCCGAGGAGGCGCTGAAGACGCAGCCCGACCTCGTCGCCGACGAGGCGGTGCCGCTGCGGTCGGTGCCCCATGTCATCTCGGCGGTCGAGTCGGGCGAGGTTGATCTCGGCCTGATCCCGCTCGAGAACTCGGTCGAGGGGGCGGTCACGGTGACCCTCGACATGCTCGCGTTCGACACCGATCTGCTGATCCAGCGCGAGATCGACCTGCCGGTCGTGCTGTGCCTCGGCGCGAAGCCGGGGACCCGCCTCGACCAGGTGGAGGTGGTGCTCTCGCACCCCAATCCGCTGGGGCAGAGCCGCATGTGGCTCGGGCGCACGCTTCCCGAGGCGATGGCCCGGGTCACCAACTCCACGGCCGAGGCGGCCCAGGAGGTGGCGAAGTCGAAGAAGGCCGGCCTCGCCGTGATCACCAACCTCGGTGCGATCGAGCGCTACGGCCTCGAGGTGCTGGCGAGCGAGATCGAGGACCACCCGAGCGAGACCCGGTTCGTGGTGGTGGGCCAGGGCATCCCGGGCCGCACGGGCCACGACAAGACGTCGGTCGTCTGCTTCCAGCGGGAGGACCGCCCCGGCTCGCTGCTCGCGATCCTTCAGGAGTTCGCGGCACGGGCGATCAACCTGACCAAGCTCGAGTCGCGCCCCGCGAAGCGCGGGCTGGGCGAGTACTGCTTCTTCATCGACTTCGAGGGGCACATCGCCGACGAGCTCGTCGCCGACTGCCTCCGCAACGTCGCGGCCAAGCAGGCCGAGGTGAAGTTCCTCGGGTCGTACCCCGTCGCCGGTCACGAGGAGGCCCGCAAGAAGCGCCGCGCCGCCACGAAGGCGTGGCGCACGGCGAGCGCCTGGGTCGACGACCTGCGCGCGCAGGTGCGCCCCACGGGGGACCTCACGTGATCGATCTGCGCCGCCTGCGCGACGAGCCCGAGTACCGCGCCGGCATCGAGCGCAAGCGGGTCGCCCCCGGGCTGCTCGACGACGTCGTCGCGGCCGACGACGCCCGCCGCGCGCTGCTCACCCAGGTGGAGGAGCTGCGGGCCCGCCAGAACGCCGCGTCGAAGGAGATCGGCAAGGCGTCACCCGAGGAGCGTCCGGCCCGGATCGAGGCGGCCGGGAAGCTCAAGGAGGAGCTCCAGGCCGGCGAGCAGGCGCTGGCCCGGGCCGACGCCGCGCTCCGCGATCTCGCCCTGCGGGTCCCCAACCCCGCCGACCCGTCGGTGCCCGAAGGTGGCGAGGACGACGGCGTCGTGGTGCGGGAGATCGGCGAGCGCCGCGAGGCGCCCGCGCGCGACCACGCGCAGTTCGCGGAGGCGATGGGCTGGCTCGAGACCGAGCACGCGGTGGAGATGAGTGGGTCACGCTTCGCGTCGCTCACCCGCGAGGCCGTCCTGCTCGAGCTCGCGCTCGTCAACTGGGTCGTGGGCATGCTCGCGGCCGACGGGTTCGTGCCCGTGGTGCCGCCGGTGCTCGTGCGCGAGCAGGCGATGGAGGAGGCCGGGTTCTTCCCCACCGATCGGTCGCAGGTCTACGAGGTCGACGGCGGCGAGCTGTTCCTCGTGGGCACCAGCGAGATCCCGCTGTCGGCGCTCCACCGCGGCGAGCTGCT
>VGCA01000182.1 GCA_016870245.1 Actinomycetota bacterium
ACCCGGGTCCGTACGTGTCGTCGGCGGTGGGAGCCGCCGGGCTCGTGGCCGACCTCGATCCGGCCGACCCGCTCCTGAGCGTCCTGGCCGACGGCACCACCGTGGCGACGGTCGCCCTGCACGAGCCGGGCCGGCGGGCCGGGTGGCGCGCCCCGGCGGTGCTGGCCGAACCGCACCGCGATGGCTGGACGCTCACCGGCACCAAGGTGCAGGTGGCCGACCTGCCCGCGGCCACCGTGGCGCTGGTGGTCGCGACCGCCGGCGCCGAGACCGGAGTGTTCGCGGTCGACACCGCCGGCGCCGGATGCGCGCCCACCCCGACGATCGACGGCACCCGTCGCGCGGGCACGCTCACCCTGGCCGAGACGCCGGCGCAGCGGATCGGCACCGGCGACGCCACCGACGCCGTCGCAGCCACCGTGGACCGTCTCCACACCGCGTGGGTGGTCGACGGCGTGGGCGCCGCGCAGGCCGCGATGGATCTGGCGGTCGCGTACGCGAAGGAGCGCCGGCAGTTCGACACGGCGATCGGCACGTTCCAGGCCGTGCAGCACCTGTGCGCCGACATGCTGCGCAACGTCGAGCTCGCCCGCGCCGCGGCCTACTACGCGTGCTGGGCGCTCGACGCCGCCGACCAGGCCGAGGCCCACCGGGCCGCCACCATGGCTGCGGCGTTCGCCGCCGACGGCCTCTACAAGGTGGGCGCCGACGTCATCCAGGTGCACGGCGGCATCGGCTACACGTGGGAGCACGACGCCCACCTCTTCTACAAGCGCCTGCTCACCCTCCAGGGCCTCGGCGGCGGCGCCACCGACCACCTCGAGGAGCTCGCCTCGATCGTGCTCGACCCCTGATGCGCTTCTCACCGTCGATCAACGAACCGGCGATGCGCTTCTCACCGTCGATGAAGGCCCGCTCAGCGCTCCTCTGACCGCCGATCGCGTTGACCGGATCGACGGTGAGAAACGCATCGTCAGGACTTGGTGAGGAGGAGGACGCCGGCCATGGGGCCGCCGCCGGCGGCGGCGACGCCGACCTGCGGGTTGCTCGTCAGCTGACGGTCGCCGCCCTCACCCCACAGCTGGACGCACGCCTCGTGCAGGAACGAGAAGCCGTGCAGCCGACCCGACGACAGCTGGCCGCCGTGAGTGTTGAGCGGGATCACGCCGTCACGGGCGATGTTGTGCCCGCCCTCGAGGAACGCGCCCGCCTCACCCTTGCCGCAGAAGCCCATGGCCTCCAGCCAGCACAGCGTGATGAAGCTGAACCCGTCGTACATCTCGGCGACCTGCACGTCGGACGGCTTCAGGTCGGTGCGCGACCACATCTGCACCGCCGCGTCGCGCATCGCCATGGTGGAGAGGTCGTCGAACTGGTCCCACGACGGGCGGCCGCGCAGCGCGGTGCCCACCGCCTCCACCCGCACCGGCGGCTTGCGCAGGTCGGGGATGGTGTCGACGTGCGAGACGATCATCGCGGTGCCGCCGTCGCAGGGCACGTCGCAGTCGAACAGGCGCAGCGGCGACGCGATCACCCGCGACGCGAGA
Source organism: Actinomycetota bacterium (assembly GCA_016870245.1). Taxonomy (GTDB): domain Bacteria; phylum Actinomycetota; class Acidimicrobiia; order IMCC26256; family PALSA-555; genus CAIUKV01. Next base: position 1,548 of record VGCA01000182.1, read on the forward strand.
TAGTCGTCGATCGTCATCGGATCGGTGTAGATCGCCTTCGGGTTCAGTGCCGCGTTGCGCCGCGCGTTCACCGCGATCTGGCCGAGCTGCTCGGGCGTGGTGCCGTACTCGTGGAAGTGCCGCTGGGCCATCATCGCGATCCACGGCGCAGCCGACGGCGCGCCGTAGGGCAGCACCCACTCCATGAACCCCGACGCGCGCGGCGCCGCACGGTTGGACCCGCCCGGCATCACCGCAGCCCGACCCCCACCGCCCTGGGCCGAGCCCTCGAACACCGAGCGGAAGCACAGCACGTGCGTGGCGAGACCGAAGGCCACCGCCATGCACGCGTCGATCACCGCGCCGAGCTGTCCCGGGCGCTCGATCCCACCGCTCCACCAGCCGAGCTCGAGCCGCAGCGCGTCCTGCACCTCGACCGCGCCCGCGCCGGAGAACCCCGGCGGCTCCCCGCCCGGCCCCGGGTAGGTCGCGATGCCGTCGATGTCCTTGGTGGTGAGCCCGGCGTCGTGGATCGCCTCCACACACGCATCGAGCGTGAGCTCGAGCGGATCGCGGAACAGGCGGCGGCCGACGTCGGACTGGCCGACCCCCGAGATGACGGTCTGGTGCTCGGCCTTCATGGCTTCGCTCGCTCCCCCTCTTCGGCCTCGTTCGCTCGGCGTGCCGACGCGGAGGCGCTTCCCACTTCGTACCCGCTCACTCGGCGATCGGCTCGAACATCGGGATCCAGATGTTCTGGTCCTCGTGGGCCTCGAACGTCACCTGCACCGGCATGCCGATGTGCACGTCGTCGACGTCGCAGTGGACGATGACGGTGGTGAGCCGCAGGCCCTCCTGCTCGGGCAGCGCCACGATCGCGAGGGCGAACGGCAGCTCGGGCACCGGCATCCACGGCTGGTGGTTGATCGTGAACGTGTGGACGGTGGCCTTGCCCGACACCGGCTCGTAGGCGATGTCCTTCGACAGGCACTGCGGGCACATCACCGAGTGCGGGTGGATCCAGTAGCCGCACGACTGGCACCGCTGGAACCGCAGCACGCCGTCCTTGCCCGACGCCCAGAACGGCTCGTTGCGGTCGGTGATCCGGGGCAGGATCCGGAACGGGGCGTCACTCATCGTCGTCGTCCTCCTCGGCCTCGACGTCGACCGCGGAGTCGAAGCCGGCGCGCGCGTGCGGGATCGCCTCGACCGCGGGGCCGACGCCGAAGGCCACACAGGTGAGCATGATCGAGCCGAGCACCTCGTCCCAGGTGGCCCCGACCTCGCGGGCGAGCCGCGAGTGCCGCCGGATGCCCACCTGGTTGCGGGCGATCACGGTGCACACCATGCGGATGAGCTCGTGGGTCTTGCGGTCGGGGGCTCGCAGCGAGTCGATCTGGCTGAGCCACGCGGCCTGCGCGTCGTGCAGCGCGGGGAACACGTCGTGGATCGGCCGCTCGTAGGTGAAGCTCCACTCTCCCTCGGGCGACGGGTCGAGCGACGGCTCGGGCGACGGGTCGGGCGACATGGCGGCTCCTCGGACCTTCGGGCGGTCAGCCCCGTGCGGGCCGGAACCGCGGCAGCTTCACGAACGGGTCGTCGGACACCTGCTCGTACACGACCTCGAGCGGCATCTCGGCGGCGAGCTCGTCGAACGGGCAGTCGACGACGTTGGTCATCATGCGCGGCCCCTCCTCCAGGTCGACGAGCGCGGCCACGTAGGGCAGCCGCTCGTTGAACGGCGGGAGGTCGTTGTTGTACACGACCGACCAGGTGTAGAGCGTGGCCCGGCCCGACGCCGCGCACCACTCGACGTCGGTGCTCCAGCACGTGGGGCAGAACGGCCGAGGGTAGAAGTGGTTCGCGCCGCACGCGTTGCAGTGCTTGATGAGGAGGCGGTCCTCGTTGACGCCGGCCCAGAAGGGCGCAGTCTCCTCGTCGGGCGTGGGCAGATCGAACCGGGGTGCCACCGGAGGCCGGGCGGTCAGCGCGTCGGCAGGACGGCGACGGCCGTGCCCTGCACCTTGGGGGCTCCGTCCTGGTTGACGACGGCGCAGTCGAGCTCGACCTTGTGGGCGCCGTCCTCCTCGTACTTCTTCGCGACCGCGACCTTGGAGGTGAGGGTCTCGCCCGGCCAGGTCTGCTGGGTGAAGCGCACCGAGTACTTCTCGAGGTTGCCGACGCCGACGTAGTCGGTGAGGGCCTTGCCGAGCAGGCCCATGGTGAACATCCCGTGCCCGAACACCGACGGGAGGCCGGCCTCCTTGGCCGCCACCTCGTCGTGGTGCATGGGGTTGAAGTCGCCCGACGCCCCGGCGTACATCACGAGGTCGGTCCGGCCCAGCACGTGGCTGACCTCGGGGGCCGCGTCGCCCTCCTGCACGTCGTCGAAGAACAGCTTCTGCTCCCCCATGGGGCGGTGCGCTCCTGGCCTGGACGGGTTCTGGACGGGTGTTCGGACGGGTGGAGACGGGTCGAGCCGGGCGGGGCGGCCCCCTCCCGCGCGGGTCGAAGCGTGGCGTCTGCCTGACACGCGTGTCAATTCCGGGCCATGCTGTCGGCCGACCACGCCGGCCGACCGCCGCGCCGCAAGGGGGAACCGATGACGCGACCGGACTGGGAGCTGCGCGAGACCGCGCCCGACCTGCGCGCCCGCTACCTCGCGGAGGGCCACTGGACCGACGACACCCTCACCACCCACGTGGTGCGGGGCCTGTCGGCCAACCCCACGCTCGACTTCCGGGTGTGGTCGCACACCCGCCCGGCCCACTTCACCTTCGCCGACTGCGACCGCCTCGCCCGGGGCCTCGCCGCGGGGCTGAAGGCGCGGGGCATCGGTGAAGGCGACGTGGTCGCGTTCCAGATGCCCAACTGCTTCGAAGCGTCGATCACGTTCTACGGCGCGGCGATGCTCGGGGTGGTGCTGGTGCCGATCGTCCACTTCTACGGACCGAAGGAGGTGGGCCACATCCTGCGCGAGTCGGGAGCGAAGGCGTTCCTCTCCTTCGACCGGTTCGGCTCGCGCGACTTCGTCGCCGACTACGAGAAGTCGTCCGTCGGCGCCGACGCGCTCGAGCTGGTCGCCTTCGTGGGCGGCCACGGCCCGGCCGGCACGATCGGGTTCGACGACCTGATCCTCGAGGGCGCCGACTTCACCCCGGTGATGCCCGACCCCGACTCCCCCGCCGTGGTCGGCTACACCTCCGGCACCACGTCGGACCCCAAGGGCGTGGTCCACACGCACCGTACGCTCAACGGCGAGATGATCCACATGAGCCGCATGGGCGCGCTCGGGATCCGGCCCACGCTGGTGGGTGCACCGGTCGGGCACGCGATCGGCATGCAGGGCGGGCTGCTGGCCCCGGTGCTGCGCGGGATGCCGGTGTTCCTGATCGACCAGTGGGACCCCGGCATGGTCCTCGACATCATCGAGGAGTTCCACTGCACCTCGGGCAGCGGCTCCACCTACTTCCTCACGTCGCTGCTCGACCACCCGAAGTGCACCGAGGCCCACATCCGGTCGATCGAGAAGGTGGGGATGGGCGGATCGGCGATCCCGGCCGCGGTGGCCGACCGGGCCGAGGCCCTCGGCATCAAGCTGCTGCGCTCCTACGGGTCGACCGAGCACCCGTCGACCACCGGCTCCACGTTCGACGATCCGCGCGAGCAGCGCAACTACACCGACGGCGTGCCCCTCGGCGGGGTGGAGGTGCGCCTGGTCGACGACGACGGCCACGACGTGCCCGACGGCGAGCCCGGGGAGATCTGGAGCCGGGGCCCCGACCTGTTCGTGGGCTACACCAACGCCGCGCTCACGAAGATCGCGGTCGACCCCGACGGCTGGTACGCGAGCGGCGACATCGCCATCCGCGACGAGCACGGCGCGATCACGATCACCGACCGGAAGAAGGACATCATCATCCGGGGCGGCGAGAACATCTCGGCCGCCGAGGTGGAGGAGCTCCTCCAGAAGATCCCCGGGATCAGCGAGGTCGCGGTGGTCGCCGCGCCCGACGCCCGGCTGGGCGAGCACGCCTGCGCCTTCGTGCGGCTCATCCCCGGCTCCCCCGCGCCGTCGATCGACCAGGTGCGCGAGCACCTCACCGCGGCCGGCCTCGCCCGCCAGAAGTTCCCCGAGGAGATCCGGGTGGAGGACGAGCTGCCCCGCACCGCCTCCGGAAAGATCCAGAAGTTCGTGCTGCGGGATCGCCTCCGGAAGGAAGCCGCGGCGGGGTGAGCGGGCGGACGGTGCTTGACTGATTCGGTGCCCGTGCCCTCGCCCGTGCCCGATGCGCTCGTCGAGCTCGGCTGGAACGACCGGTGGACCGCGCTCGCCGCGGCGGCGGTCGACGAGGCCGGCGGCGACCCGGCGGGGGTCGAGCCGGTGCGAGTGGTCCGCCAC
>VGCA01000183.1 GCA_016870245.1 Actinomycetota bacterium
AGAAGCGCATCACGGGAGCCGGGATCGACGGTGAGAAGCGCATCGGGGGTTGGGGGCGGGCGGTGATCCGGGGCAACGCACGCACCTGCTCGTGGCGCTCCCGGCGTCAGTACCCTGGCGTCAGGCGCCCGTAGCTCAGCTGGACAGAGCACCGGACTTCTAATCCGATGGTCGAAGGTTCGAATCCTTCCGGGCGCGCCACCCGGCCGGTCGCTCCCGATCGGCACCCCGCACCGGAGGACCGCCCGATGACCCCCTCACCCCTCGCCATCTCGGAGCTGTTCTCGGTCGCGGGCAAGACCGTGATCGTGACCGGGGGCTCCCGGGGCATCGGCGAGATGATCGCCGCCGGCTTCCTCGCCAACGGCGCCCGGGTGATCATCACCTCCCGCAAGGCCGACGTGTGCGACGCCACCGCGGCCCGGCTCGCCGAGGCCTCCGGTGGCGACTGCCGCTCGGTGCCGGCCGACCTCGCCACCGTCGAGGGCATCGACGGGTTCGTCGCCGCGATCGCCGACGAGCCCCGCATCGACGTGCTGATCAACAACGCGGGCGCGTCGTGGGGAGCTCCGGTCGAGGAGTTCCCCGAGGTCGGTTGGGACAAGGTGATGGACACCAACGTGAAGGGTGTCTTCTTCCTGACCCAGCGCCTGCTCCCCCAGCTGGAGGCCGCGGCCACCCCCGAGGACCCGGCCCGGGTGATCAACGTGGGCTCGGTCGACGGGATCCGCACCCCCACGTTCGACACCTGGTCGTACGGGCCGTCGAAGGCCGCGGTGCACGCCCTCAGCCGGCAGATGGCCGCCCGCCTGGCCCCGCGCAACATCCTCGTCAACGCTATCGCGCCGGGCCCGTTCCCCACCTGGATGCTGAGCACCGGCGTGGGGACCGGGGGCGACGTGGAGGCCACCGACTGGGACGCCGTGGGCCGCACGGTCCCGCGGGGCCGGGTCGGCACCCCCGAGGACATCGCGGGCGCCGCCATCTTCCTGGCGTCGCGCGCCGGCGCCTTCACCGTGGGCGACGTGCTCACGTGTGACGGCGGCATCGTCGTCGCCTGAGCCGCCAGGCCCGCCTGGTCGCGCGGTCCTCCCGCTCCGCCCGGTCGCGGTGTCGGGCCGGGTCCCGGGCGCGCGGGCAGGTAGCATCGGCGGCCCTGGTGGCCGTAGCTCAGTTGGCTAGAGCGCCGGGTTGTGGTCCCGGAGGTCGGGGGTTCGAAACCCCTCGGTCACCCCACTCAGGTGCGTCCCACGTGCCCGCTCGCGCGGCCGTGGGACGCACTTGTCGCGTCGGCGGTCCTACGCGGCGACCTGCTCCTTGCCGAGCATCGTGCGCAGCGCGGGCTCGAGCTGGGTGTGCCCGAACTCGTGGCCGGCCTCCTCGAGCTTGGCGGGCAGCACGCGCTGGCCGTCGAGCAGCAGCGACTGCACGAGCTCGCCGCCGTAGCGGAGCTTGAGCGGCAGCAACGGCGTGGGGATCGCGGTCGGGCGGCCGAGCACCTTGCCCATCGTGGCGGTGAACTCGGCGTTGGTCACCGGGTTGGGCGCGGTGAGGTTGACGGGCCCACCCATCGACGCGTCGTCGATGATCCGCCGGATCGAACCCACCTCGTCGTCGAGGGTGATCCAGGGCATGTACTGGGTGCCCTTGCCCAGCCGACCGCCCGCCCCGAGCTTGAACGGCAGGAGCAGCCGCCTGAGCACCCCACCCGACGGGTGCAGCACCAGGCCGGTGCGGATCCAGGCGACCCGCAGGCCCGCCTCGGCCGCGGGGCGGGCGGCATCCTCCCAGGCCACGCAGACGTCGGCGAGGAAGCCCTGTCCGGGACCGCTGCCCTCGGTGAGCTCCTCGTCGCCCCGGTTGCCGTAGTAGCCCACGGCCGATGCGCTCACGAAGACCGCCGGGGGCTTTCGGAGCGCGGCCAGGGTTCCGCTGAGCAGGCCGGTGGTGGTGAGGCGGCTCTGGAGGATCTCGTCCTTGCGATCGTCGGACCACTTCTTGTCGCCGATGCCCACGCCGCCGAGGTTGACCACGGCGTCGACGCCCTCGAGGCCCCCCGCGTCGATGCGCGCCGCGGCCGGGTCCCAGGTGATGGTGTCGCCGCCCGACCCGGACGTGCCGGAGCCCTCGGAGTCGGGCCGCACCATCCGGATCACCCGGTGACCGTCGGCTTCGAACGACCGGCGGAGCGCCGATCCGATGAACCCGCTCCCACCTGCGATGACCACGTCCATGATGCTCCTCACGATCGGCCGGGCTCGGGTCCGGATCGCCACGTCCCCGGGACCTCGGAGGACGGAACCGCCGGGTACGATGGGGCATTCCAGCGCCTCTAGCTCAACTGGTCAGAGCAAGTGACTCTTAATCACTAGGTTCAGGGTTCGAGTCCCTGGGGGCGTACCACTCTTCGCACTTCCCGCACTTCCCTCCACCCTCCGGCCCATCTTGTGGCCGTGGATCCCCCTGGAGGGACTTCCGTGCAACAAGTTGCACCTGCGGCCGTACTGGCCCATCTCAGTGCCCGTGATCTCGGCGTCTTCACCGGTCGGGCGGCCGTCACCGCCGGGGTGACCCGCAAGCAGATCGCCCACCTCGCCGCCACCGGGTTGATCGAGCGTCTCCATCCCGACGTCTTCCGGCTCACAGCGGCGACGCCGTCGCATGCGCAACGTCTCCGGGCCGGGCTGCTGTGGACCGGCCCCCGCGCCGCGGCGACCGGGACCTCCGCAGCCGTCGCGTACCGGTTGGCCGACGTCCGGCCGGGGCTCCCGGAGATCGCGGTGCCCCGGGACGTTCGCGCCCGTACCGACCGACTCATCGTGCGCCACGCGAGCGACGTGGCGGCGATGGGGGTGCGGCGGATCGGCGGCATTCCCGTCACCGGGCCCGAGTACACGCTGCTGTGGCTCGCGCACTCCCTCGACGCGGCCGGCGCCGAGGCCGCGTTCGAGGACGCGCGGCGGCGCCGGCTCGTCACGATCCCCTCGATGCAGCGGTACCTCGATCGCTTCGGTCGTCGGGGACGGCCCGGATTGGCAACGATGCGCGCACTCCTCGACGCACTCGATCCCGACCATCCGGCGCGGTCGAGGCTCGAGATCCTCACCCGCCGCGTGCTGGTCGCCCACGGGCTCACCGACTTCGTCCGCGAGCTCCCCCTGACGTGGAACGGTCGGACCTACCGGTACGACTTCGCGTTCCCGGCGCGGCGCACGATCCTCGAGACGAACGGTCGGCGCTGGCACGACGACGCGAGCGACTACGAGCGCGACCAGGAGAAGTGGTCGGTCCCCGGGCGCTTCGGCTACCGACTCGTCTTCGCCACCTGGGACAAGGTCACCCGCGCGCCCGGTTCCCTGATCCGGGAGCTGGCAGCCACGCTTGCGGCCTGAGCGTCAGACCACGCGGTCGCGGACCCTCCCGGCGACGGGCCCCCATGACCGTGACCGACGCGGGGCGGGGTCGACGTCGACATGACGGCTCCCGAGGTCAGAGCGGCTCGGCGGTGTACATCACGGCGCCGCCGAAGTGGGGGGACGAGTGGCAGGCGAGGCCCACGGTGGCCGAGGTCAGCTGGCGATCGCCGGCCCGCTGCGACAGCTGGAGGTAGCACTCGAGCATCTGCGGCACGCCGTGCATCCTGCCGTTGCCGAGGGCGCCACCACCCGAGAGGATCGGCAGGCCACCGGCGGCGGCGTCGATGCCCTCCTGCACGAACCGGTGGGCCTCCCCGACCGGGCACAGCCCCAGCGACTCGAGCCAGAAGTAGACGAACGGCGAGAACCCGTCGTAGAGCTGGGGGACGTCGACCACGTCGGGGGTCAGGCCGGTGGCGTCCTCGAGCCGGCGTCGGATCTCGAACCCGGCCTCCATGATGTCGTCGAGGGGCCAGTGGGTGGGGAGGCGCGTGCGCTTCGGCGACCCCATGGCGTACCCGGCCACGTACACCGGCTGGTGCGGCAGATCTCGCGCGCGATCGGACCGGGTGAGGACGAACGCGGCCACGCCGTCGACGGGGATGTCGCAGTCGAGCACGCCGATCGGCTCGGCGATGACCCGGGCGTCGAGGTACTCCTGCGTGGTGATCGGCTTCTCGTACCAGTACGACCAGGGGATGCGGGCGCCGTTGGCCCGGGCCTCCACGAGCACGGCCGCCATCGCGTCGCGCGACGCGCCGAAGCGTTGGAGGTACTCGTTGTACGGCAGGGCGATCATCGACAGCGGACCGAAGTAGCCCTGGGGGGCCACCCACTGCCTGGGCCCCGCGGCGTGCGTCATCGGGTTGGCGTGGTACCGGCCGCGGGGCGGGTTGTGCAGCGCGCGATGGAGCACCACGTAGTCGGCCGCGCCGGTCGCCAGCGCGTTGACCGCCATCGTCACCGACCCGGGGATCTGCCCGAAGCCCTGGAAGCCGGCGCAGAACCGCGGGTTGAGGCCGAGGTGCTCGGCCAGCCAGTTCGCCGTGACCACCGAGACGCCGTCGACGCTCGCGTGCCCGCCCGAGGTGGGCAGCAACGAGCCGGTCGTGAAACCGTCGATGTCGTCCTTGGTGAGGCCGGCGTCGGCGATCGCGGCGAGGGCGGTGTCGAGCGCCAGCGCGCCGAGCGGCACGTCGTGGTGGCGGCGCACCGGGCTGTGCGCGTAGCCCACGATGGCGACCTGCGAGCGCGCGGCGAATCGGTCGCTCACCGCTCCCCCTCCGCCGTCGGGTCGAGGGCGAAGGCGGGGACGGGCGGCCCGTCGTCGCGGGCATCGAACACGGTGACGACCCGGTCACCCAACCGCAACGGCGCGTCGGGCCCGTCGACGAGCCGACCGATCAGCCGGAGGTCGACCTGCACGTCGAGCTCCACGTCGACGAGGACGAAGGGGATGTCGTCGGCGAAGCCGGGGAGGAACGAGTCGCGCAGCACGGTCCACGACCGGACGGTCCCCCGGCCGTCGACGGGCTCGAAGGTGAATCCCGGATCGGTGCTCAGGCAGTGGGGGCACACGACGTCGGGGGGATGCGTGAACCGTCCGCAGCGCCCGCAGCGCGCGAGCGCGAGCCGGTGCTCGGCGGCGGCGGCCCAGTAGGCCTCGCTCGTCGGGTCGGGCACGGGCACGGGCTTGTGCGCAGGCGCGGTGTCCGGGGTCACGTGCCCCGACCCGGGTGGCGACCGCCGATCCGCTCGGTAGCCTCGGCCGCGGCGGCGACGAGCCGGGCGCCGAGCGTGTCGATCTCGTCGCGGGTGAGGTCGTAGGTGGGACCGAGGACCATCACCTGCACGACTGCACGACCGGTGGCGTCGAACACCGCGGCCGACATCTGGTTGACCCGCTGCGGCGCGTCGTCGGCGATCTCCAGCGGCAGGTACTCGCTGTGGCTGATCTCGCGGATGACGGCGTCGCGCTCGCGCAGGTCGTGCTCCGCGTCGGGCCGGTCGACGAGCCGCTCGAGGATCACCTGGAGGTCGGGGCGCACGTTGGCGACCGCGAGCGCGTAGCCGCGGGCCCGCACGGCGGCCAGTGCGGCGACATAGCGCGCCCGCTCGTCGGCCGAGAGGTCACCGGCCTGGTCGAGCCAGGCGTCGACCTCCCCCGGGGGCGCCCAGGCCACGAACACCGCGGCGAAGGGTGCGGCGAACGGCACCGCCTCACCGGGGCGCGCCCGCAGGCCGAACGCGGGCCCGTGGTCGAACACCTGCTCCACCCGCTGATCGGTGCCGTCGATCGTGGAGAGCGCGACGCACGTGGCGGTGTCGCGGGCGAGGGCCTCGGCGACGGGCGCGACCCGGGCGAGGAGCGCCCCGGCGGCCCGGGCGGCGTCGCCCAGGCCGATGCAGGCCGGGCCGAGCACGTAGCGGAGGTCGGGATCCCGGCGATCGACGAGCGCCCGCTCGGCCAGCGCGAGCAGCACCGCGTCGCACGTG
>VGCA01000184.1 GCA_016870245.1 Actinomycetota bacterium
CGGGTGACGCACCACGCCCACGCCCACGCCCGCCCCCGCGGCCTCGAGCGCGGCGAGCCGGCGACGGGCGAACGGCGTGACGTCGTCGCTCACGTGCACCGTGGCGGCGCCCGCTTCCCGCGCGGCGCCCAGCACCTCGGCCACCCAGCCGCCCCGGCGCACCACGAGCCGGCCGCCGCGCGCCCGCAGCGACCCGTCGAGGTCGGTGAGGCTCTGCAGCAGGTACTGCGTGCGGTTGGGTCGGTTGAACCGCCCCGAGAGGATGGCGTCGTCGAAGACGAACAGTGGGACCGCCGCGGTGGCGGCCGTCGCGGCCCGGAGGGCCGGGTGGTCGTGGAGCCGGAGGTCGCGGGTGAAGACGACGACGGCGCTCGACACGGATCCACGAACCCCCGAGTGGGGGGTGGGGATTCCCCGGGCCGGTCAGGCCCCGGCGGCCAGCAGGCTCCAGGTGCGATCGGCGACCCGGGCCAGCATCAGGAGCTGCGCCCGCTCGCGGCGGCGAAACACGTGGCCGTCGCGCCCGACGAGCACCACCGCGTCGCTCGTGGGGAGCCGCGCGACGGCGAGATCCTCGGGCCCCGACACGCCGTCGGCCACCAGGGGAGAGACGGCGAACCCCGCGGCGAGGGCAGCGAGCTTGGCGGCGTCGGGCACCTCGTCGCCGTCGGCGGCGAGCACGGCACCGTCGTGCAGGAGGGAGGACCAGTCGGCGAGGAACTCCCGGCGGATGTGCCCGACGAGCACCGTCTGGAGGTCGGCGACCGACTCGCACTCGCACAGGGCCGCCGCCGACTCGAGGGCGTCGAGGCGGGGGTCGGGGAAGATCCCCACCCGGCGGACCTCCTCCACGGAGGCGCCGTCGACCTGCTCGACCTCGCGCACCAGCAGCTCGAGGCGCCCGTCGTCGGGCACCACGACCGCGAACTCGTCGACGGCGACCCGCTCGCCGCGCTCGACGACGTCGACGCCCACGATGTCGGCGCCCACCGAGCCGATGCGGCTCGCCACGAGGCCCAGCGCGCCGGGGCGGTCGGGCAGCCACACGCGGATGAGCACGTGGACCTCGGTCGGGCTGTCTCCCACACGGCCAGGGTACGGACCCGACGTTTCCGACTCGTGAACCCACGATGTCCGGGTCGCGAGCGATCGGCCGCGCCCTGCCTAGGCTGCGGCCGTGGCCGAGAAGATCGGGGTGCTGGGCGGGACGTTCGACCCCGTGCACCATGGGCACCTCGCCGCCGCGGCCGATGTGCGCCACGCCCTCGGTCTCGACCGGGTGCTGCTGGTGGTGGCCGGGGACCCCTGGCAGAAGCGGGGTCGGGTGGAGGCGAGCGCCCGGGACCGGCTGGCCCTGACCGAGGTGGCCGTGGTCGGGATCGACGGCGTGGAGGCCAGCGCGGTGGAGGTCGATCGCGCGGGGGCGTCGGTCACTGCGGACACGCTGGAGTCGTTGGGGGCACCGGATCGGGACCTGTACCTCGTGCTCGGGGCCGACGCGGTCGCGAACATGGGCTCGTGGCGGCGGCTCGAGGACACGAAGGCCCTCGCGACCGTCGTGGTGGTGGAGCGGGCCGGCGACCTCGACGTGCACCCGCCGGGGGAGGGCTGGCGATACGTGCACGTGCGGATCCCCCGCCTCGACATCTCGTCGACCGACCTGCGGGCCCGGCTGCACGCGGGTCGCCCGGTCGACGGCCTGGTGCCGCCCGCGGTGGTGGCCGAGATCCACGCGCGTGGCCTCTACACTGGCGGACGATGACGCACGGGTGCCGCAGTTGACCGACTCCGACCCGGTCGCGCGAGCACGGGCCGAGGTGGCGGCGGGAGCCGCCCTCGCCAAGAAGGGCACCGACGTCGTGATCCTCGAGGTCGGTGAGATCCTCGGGATCATCGAGCTCTTCGTCATCGCGTCGGCGACCAACGTCCGCCAGGTCAAGACGATCGTCGACGAGGTCGAGAAGGCGGTCAAGGAGTCCGACGGCGGCAAGCCCCGCTCCGTGGAGGGTCTCGGCGACGCCTCGTGGGTCCTGATGGACTACGGCGACATCGTGGTGCACGTGTTCCTCGACGAGACCCGCGCGTTCTACGACCTCGATCGGCTGTGGGCCGACGTGCCCCGCACCGTGCTCGACGACGTTCCCGAGGCTCAGCCGGCCACGTAGGGCCGCATCGGCACGCCGCGCTCGACGAGCGCGTCCTTCAGCTCGCGCACACCGAGGTTCCGCTCGAACCGGGGCGAGTAGAGGATCGAGCTGATGATCGCCGCCTGCGCGGCGCCGGCCGTGAGGCCGTCGGCGATGTGCTCGACCGTTCCCGCGCCGCCGCTGGCGATGACCGGCACGTTGACGGCGTCGGCGACCGCCCGGGTGATGTCGAGGTCGTAGCCCGACGCGGTGCCGTCCCGGTCGATCGAGTTGACGACGATCTCGCCCGCGCCCAGGTCCTCGCCCCGGCGGACCCAGTCGATCGCGTCGAGACCGGTCGCGAGGCGGGCGCCGTCGATGAACACCTCGTAACCCGAGGGCAGGCCGGGCCGGATGCCCTGGTACTTGACCTGCGTCGACAGCACGACGCACTGGCGGCCGAACGCCTCGGCGCCCTGGCGGATGATGTCGGGGTCGCGCACCGCCATCGAGTCGACGCTGATCTTCTCGGCGCCGGCCTTGAGCACCTCGTACATGTCGTCGATGGTGCGGATCCCGCCCCCGACGGTGAATGGCACGAACACGTGGTGGGCGACCGCGCGCACCGTCTCGAGGTCGATCTTGCGCTTCTCCGCGCTCGCCTTGATGTCGTAGAAGACGATCTCGTCGATCTGGTCCTCGTAGAGCTGCTGGGCGAGGTCGGCGGCCGGGGCGACGTCGATGTTGTCCTGGAACTGCTGAGCCTTGGTGACGCGGCCGTTCACGACGTCGAAGCAGGCGATGAGGCGCTTGGTCAGCATGTGCCGTCCCACCGGGCGAACCGCTCGAGCAGCGCGAGCCCGACGGGTCCGCTCTTCTCGGCGTGGAACTGCGTCGCCACGATGTTGTCGCGACCGATGATCGAGCAGAACTCGTCGCCGTACTCGGTGACCCCGAGCGCGTCGGCCGGTTCGGCCGGCTCGGCGAAGTAGGAGTTGACGAAGTAGCAGTAGGCGTCGGGGCCGAGGCCGTCGGTGACGGGGTGGGGCCGGGTCGCCCGCACGGCGTTCCAGCCGATCTGGGGGACCCGCAACGAGTCGGGGAAGCGCCGGACCCGTCCGGGCACCCAACCCAGGCAGTCGACGTCGCCCTCCTCGGAGTGCTCGAGCAGCACCTGGAGGCCGATGCAGATGCCGAGGAACGGGGTGGGGGCGTCGACGACGCGGGCGGTGAGCGGCTCGACGAGCCCCGACGCGCGCAGCGAGTCGATCGTGGCCTGTGCGGCACCCACGCCGGGGAGGATGATCCGGTCGACGTCGTCGAGCTCGCCGGCGGTCGCCACGAGACGGTGCGCGATCCCGAGCCGCTCGAGTGCGTAGCCCACGCTGGGCGCGTTGCCCGCGCGGTAGTCGATGACGCCGATCACGGCGAGCAGGGTACCGGGGGTCGCCGCCGCCACTTCAGGACGATTCGGGTACCCGTCGGCCTCACACGGCCTCGGCGGCCCGCACGGCCTCGACCAGGGCTTCCCGGGCCCGGGCGACACGCGAGCGGATCGTGCCCACCGGCACGCCGGCGATCGCGGCGGCCTCCTCGTAGGAGCACCCGACGACCTGGGTCAACACGAATGCCTCGCGGCGCTCGGGCGGGAGCACGGCGACGAGCGCGTCGATGTCGGTCGTCGGCGCGGCGGTGGTGGACCGGACCGGCTGCGCCTCGAGGCGGGCCCGGAGGCGCCGGGTCCGCGCCCGCTTGCGCACCGCGTCGGCGCAGGCCCGGCGGGCGATGGCGAGGAGCCAGGTTCGGGCACTGGCGTCGCCCCGATAGTCGGGCAGGGCTCGCCAGGCCCGCACGTACACGTCCTGGGTGACGTCCTCGGCCTCGTCGTCGCTCACGAGGTGGCGGGCGAGGCGCCACACCTCGGCCTGGGTCGACCGGATGAAGGCGCCGAGCGCCAGCCGGTCACCGTCGCGGGCCGCGATCAGCAGGCTGGTGAGCTCGTCCACTGCCGGCGGACGATACCTGGGGAACCAATTCGAGCCCCGAACGGACTACCGGGTCATGAACTGTGGCGACGCACGTATCGAGATCTCGGCCCGCCTCGACGGCGAGTGCCCGACCACGGCGGCGGAGGCGCTCGACGCCCACCTGCGGGGGTGCGCGGCCTGTCGGGGCTACGAGGCCGAGGCGCGCGCGGTGCACCGGTCGGTCCGGTTGCGCGCGGCCGAGCCGGTCCCGGCCGACCTCACCGCCGGGGTGCTCTCGGCGATCGCGGCCGACGAGGGCGAGGGGCGGGTCGGGAGCCTGCGCCTCGGCCTGGCGGTGATCGGCGTGATCCAGGTGCTCATCGCCCTGCCGGCCCTGATCCTCGGCGACGACGCCGACCTCCCCGCCCACACGGCTCGGCATCTCGGGTCCTTCGCCGTCGCGCTCGGCATCGGCTTCCTCGTCGCCGCCTGGCAGCCCCGGCGGGTCGGCGGGATCCTGCCGCTCACCGCCGTGCTGGTGGGCTGTCTCCTGCTCTCGTCGGCGATCGACCTGATCGCGGGCGACGCCGGGCTCGGCTCCGAGCTCGCCGCCCACGCCGCCGAGGTCGTGGGCCTCGGGCTCTTGTGGTTGCTCGCCCGCGACACCGGGCAGGTGGGGTCCCTGACCGCGCGCCTTCGCGCACGCGGGCACGCGCTCTAGGACGAGGAGCCGGGGGCCTGGGCCGCCGTGCGGCGGGCGCGGGCGGCCTTCAGCGCCCCTTCGATCGCGGCCTTCACGATGCGGTCGTTGTCCTTCGAGATGAAGCGGTGCACCCGCTTCTCGAGCAGCGCTCGCATGATGGGGTTGAAGACGTGGTACTCCTCGTGGAACGTCACCTTGGTGGTGCCGTCGCCCTGGTCCTCGTAGCGCTGCCAGCCGAGCGCCTGCGACCACAGCGGCTTCCCGATCGCGTCGTAGCGGGAGTACTCCGGCGCCCGCGCCTCCGAGATGGTCTCCCACGACTGGGCCACGCCCCCCGACAGCAGGTACTTGGGCACCGGGAAGTAGCAGTGCCGGACGAGGCCCTGGCCGTCGGCGTTGCCCTCGTGGACGATCTCGATGCGCACGGCGCCGTGCTCGATGATCCGCGGCTCGTGGATGGTGCCCGGCTTCGGGATCGGCGGGTGCATCGCCGCCCAGATCTCCTCGCGCGGCGCGTCGATCACGAACGAGTACTCGTGGACCTGCACGGTGGACCCCCTGGGCGCGTCTGCGGTCAGGCACTGTCGCGCAGATCGGGGGTCGGGCGCAGGTGCCCGGGAGCGAGACGCAGTGGACCCGAAGGGAATTGAACCCTCGACCTCCTCCATGCCATGGAGACGCTCTACCAATTGAGCTACGGGCCCGAATGGAGCGCTGACGATACCAGCGGCGACCCGGGATTCGAAGTTGGGTGCGACGAGCGGCGCCGAGAAGGGTGCTCGCTAGCCTCGGAGCCATGAGCGGGACGACGAATGAGAGCGAGACCGCGACCGACGATCGGCCGCGGTTCCGGTACGACGCGCGGCTGGCCCACGAGATCGAGACGCGCTGGCAGGACCGCTGGGAGCAGGAGCACACCTTCTGGGCCCCCAACCCGGTCGGGCCGCTCACCGAGGGCTGGGAGCGGGCGGCGGGCAAGCCCAAGCTCTACGTCCTCGACATGTTCCCCTACCCGAGCGGCGCGGGCCTCCACGTGGGTCACCCGCTCGGCTACATCGGCACCGACGTGTTCGCCCGCTACTGGCGGATGCGGGGCCGAAACGTCCTCCACGCGA
>VGCA01000185.1 GCA_016870245.1 Actinomycetota bacterium
GCCGCTCCACCTGGGCCTCGCGGTCGCGTCGACCGCGGCGCTCGTCGCGCAGCTCGTCCTCCGCCCGGGCGAGCTCGGATCGCAGATCCTCCAGCGCGGTCTCGGCCCGACGCTGGGCCTCCTCGGCCGAGGCGATCCGCATCCCGGCCGCCCGCACGTCGTCGAGCATCCCCCGCGCGGCCCGGCGGTGGCGGTCTTCGGCACACGCCACGCCGAGGCCGAAGTCGGCCCCGTCGGGCTCGGCCGCGTACAGCGCCGAGGTCCACCACGGGAGGTCGCTGCGGTCGGCGGCGTCGGACGCGGCCTCCGGCGCCCCCGCGGGCGCCCACCCGTCGAGCACCGCGCGCACCTCGGGCCGGGCGACGAACGCCTCGGTCACCCGGGCCCGGAAGTCCTCGTCGAGGTCGAAGGCGCGCCGCAGCTGCTGGCGCGCCGTCGCGTTGGCGAGCCCTCGGCGGTCGAACCCGGCGAGCGCCCGGAGTGCCGGAGGCACGTCGGCCGGGGCGAGACCGCGCAGCACGTCGGCCGCGACGTCGAGCAGCGGCCCGAGGAGGGCGTCGGGGACGGCGGGGTGCGGCATGTGACCCACCAGAGTGCCCGGCCCGGCTGGCGCGGCGGCGGCACAAGCCGACCGCGGTGCGCGCGGATCAGGCCGACGCCGCGTCGACCGGCACGACCTCGATCGACTCGCCGGCGGCCCCACACCACCGGCAGGTCACCGACTCGACCTGCTCGTCGAGCACGGTCTCCTCCTCCACGTCGAGGTCGCCGCCCACGCTGTAGTGGAAGAAGGCCCGGGTGCGGCGGGACGCGACGACGTCGAACCGGGTGAGGTTGCCGCAGGCACGGCAGCGGTACCGCGAGTCGCTCATCACGGCCGCAGCATACCGACCGTCCCCGCACGACGAACGTGTGTTCGATAGGCTGCGGGGATGCCGGAGTGGTTCCCCCACCTCGAGCCCACGGGTCAGCGCAGCTTCACCGACATGGGCACCCCCCTCCACGACGTGACCTTCGTCGTGGTCGACGTCGAGACCACCGGTGGCTCGCCCGCCACGTGCGCGATCACCGAGATCGGCGCGGTGAAGTACCGGGGCGGCGAGTGCCTGGGCACCTTCCAGACGCTGATCAACCCCGGGGTCCCGATCCCGCCCACCATCACCGTGCTCACCGGCATCACCGAGGCAATGGTCCTGCCGGCGCCCCGCATCGCGGACATGCTCCCCCACTTCCTCGAGTTCCTGGGGCCACCGTCCGCCGACCGGGTGCTCGCCGGCCACAACGTCCGCTTCGACGCCGCGTTCCTCGATGCCGCGCTCACCGCGCACGGCTACGACCGCCTCCGCCACACCCGGGTCGACACCGTCGGCCTCGCGCGCCGCCTCGTACGCGACGAGGTGCCCAACCTCCGCCTCGGCACGCTCGCCCGCCACTTCCGCGCCCACACCGAGCCGAACCACCGCGCGTTCGACGATGCGAAGGCCACCCTCGAGGTGCTCCACGCGCTCCTCGAGCGGGCCGGCACCCTCGGCGTGCTCGGCCTCGACGACCTCGTCGCCCTGCCCACCATGCGCGCGCACCCGTCGTCGGGGAAGCTCGCGCTCACCGCCCGACTCCCCCGCACACCCGGCGTCTACCTGTTCAAGGACCGCGGGGGCCGGGTGCTCTACGTGGGCAAGGCCACCAACGTGCGGTCCCGGGTGCGCAGCTACTTCAGCGGCGACGACCGCCGCAAGGTCCCCCAGCTCCTGCGCGAGGTCGAGGCGATCGACGTGATCCCCTGCCGCCACCCGCTCGAGGCGGCGGTGCGCGAGATCCGCCTGATCCACGAGCACGAGCCCCGGTTCAACCGCCAGGCGAAGGCGTGGCGCTCCTACTCCTACCTCAAGCTCACGCTCCAGGAGCGGTTCCCCCGGCTGGCTGTCGTCCGCGAGGCGAAGCCCGACGGCGCCCGGTACCTCGGGCCGTTCCGGTCCTCCCGCGCCGCCCACGCCGTGCGCGAGGCGATCGAGAGCGCGGTGCCGCTCCGGCGCTGCACCCGCCGCGTCGGCCGGACCGCCGAGGTCGGCGGCGAGCCCTGCCTCCCCGCGGTGCTCGGCGCCGCGGCGTGCCCCTGCTCCGGCGCGTGCCCCGCCCCCGACTACGACGCGATCGTCAAGGGCGTGGTGCGCGGGTTGTCGGGCGAGCCGGCGGCGCTGCTCGACCCGCTGGAGGCCCGCATGCACGCACTCGCGCACGACGAGCGGTTCGAGGAGGCGGCCCTCACCCGCGACCGCCTCGCCGCACTCTCGCGTGCCCTCGAGCGCGAACGGCTCGTCGGCGCCGCCCGGGGCGCCGGATGGGTCGTGGTCGACGACGCGCACGGCACGGTCGAGATCGACGGCGGCCGGCTCGCCGGCGATCTGTTCGCGCCACCCCCGTCGTCGCCCGAGGCGCCACCCGCCCGCGACGAGATCGACGAGCTCCTCGTGGTGGCCCGATTCCTGTTCGGACCGCCCCGCGGTGCCCGCACCGTGCGCCGGGCCGACGGGCTGCTCGCGTCGGTCCTGCCCGCGCTCCCCCGGTACGACCCCGCGCCGTCGGCGGCGACGGCCGGGCGCGGCATCCGCTGAGGCCGCCGGCCCGCCGGGCTACGCCGTGGTGACGGCCCGCCGGGTGCGGCGCCGGCGCAGCAGCCAGGCTCCGCCCTCGACGATCAGCTGCACCAGCAGCGCGGTGACCAGCGCCCACAGGAGCACGATCACCACCAGCGGCAGGTACCGGTCGGAGCCCTTGCCGATGAGCACGTCGAGCAGCTTCTGGCTGTCGAGGTAGCCCAGGTTGCGGGCCGGGAGCCCCACCAGCGCGAGCCCGAGCGGCACGGCGATCACCCACGCGACGATCCGCAGCCACCACGGCGCCCGGGTCCGCGGCGCGGGCGCGGCGCCGCGTCCCTTCCGGCGACCGGTGGTCGGTGCCGGCTCGCCGGCCTCGACGGGGCCCACCACCATGGGCGACGGGGGCGACGGAGGTGCGGGCGAGGCATCGGCCGCGACGGCGCCCGCCCCGGCGTCGGACCCACTACGGCTGCGCCGGGGTGGCGGCGCGGCGCTGCCCGACGACACCGGGCGGCGCGGGTCTTCGGTGCCGCTCACGGGGTTACGTCCTCGGCGCGCGTCTGCTCCATCCGGCTCACGGTCACGAAGCGCTCCAGGGTGCCGGCGGCCCGGCCGTCGTCGAGGACCGCGCCGGCGAGCTCCACCCCCACCGCCAGGTCGTCGGCGAGGTCGGCGACGACCAGCGCCGCCGCGGCGTTGAGGCAGACGATGTCGCGGACGGGGCCCGGCGCGCCGGCGAGGACGGCATGCACGATCGCCGCGTTGACGGCGGCATCACCCCCGCGCAGGTCGTCGAGGGTCGCCCGGGGGATGCCCAGGGTCTGGGGGTCGAGCTCGGACCGCCGCACCTCGCCGTCACGCAGCTCGTGGATGACCGACGGCCCGGTGGTGGTCAGCTCGTCGAGACCGTCGTGACCGTGGAACACCATCACGTGGGTCTTGCCCAGCTCCGCGAGGGCACCGATCACCGTCTCGGCCATTGCGGGGTCGGACACCCCCACCGACTGGCGGCCGGCGCCCGCCGGATTGGAGAGGGGCCCGAGGAAGTTGAACGTCGTGGGCACCCCGAGCTCGCGTCGCACCGGGCCGGCGAAGCGCAGCGCCGGATGGAACCGGGGGGCGAAGCAGAACCCGATTCCCACCTCCTCGATGCAGCGGGCCACGCCCTCGGGAGCGAGATCGATGACCACCCCGAGCTCCTCGAGCACGTCGGCCGAACCGCACTGCGACGACGCCGCCCGGTTGCCGTGCTTCGCGACCCGCGCCCCCGCACCCGCCGCGACCAGCGCCGCCATCGTCGACACGTTGACCGTGCCGGCCCGGTCGCCGCCGGTCCCGCAGGTGTCGATGACGTCGTCGGCATCGGGCACGGGCACCCGCTCGGCGAAGCGCAGCATCGTGCGGACGAGCGCGGCGATCTCACCGGGCTCCTCGCCCTTGGCCCGCAGCGCGACCGCGAAGCCGGCGATCTGCGCGTCGGTCGCCTCGCCCCGCAGGATGGCCGAGAGGGCCGCCTCCGCGACGTCGCCGGGCAGCTCGTCGCGGCGCACGAGCCGCGCGAGCACATCGGAGAACAGTGCCGTGGTGTCGCTCATCTGCCCGTTCGCCCCATCCGCCCCGTCCGCCCAGTCGTCCCCGTCAATCCCACCACAGGTCACCGCGGAGGACACCCCCGGCGATCAACCCGAGCTGGATCTGCGACGTCCCCTCCACGATCGTGAGCTGCTTCGCGTCGCGGTAGTAGAGCTCGGTCATGTGGTCCTTCATGTACCCGGCGGCGCCGAGCATCTGGAGCGCCTCGTTGGACACCCTCACCGCGAGCTCGGTCGCGTAGTACTTCGCCATCGACAGGAACGGGACGAACTCGCGGGTGAACTCACCCCGGTCGGCCATCCACGCGGCGCGGTAGGTGAGCAGCCGGGCCGCCTCGATCTCGGCGGCCAGCTCGGCGACCTTCCACTGGATGCCCTGGAAGTCGGCGATGGTGCGGTTGAACGCCGCCCGCTCCTTGGCGTAGTCGACCGCATACATCAAGGCGCCCTCGGCGAGGCCGATGCCCCGCGCGGCGACGATCGGACGCATGGCGTTGAGGCCGAGCATGGCGAGTCGGAATCCGCCGACCTCGCCGACGACGTTCTCGGCCGGCACCCGCACCTGGTCGAGCAGCAGCTCGCCGGTGTCGACGCCGCGCACCCCCATCTTCCGGTCGGTGGAGCCGACGCTCACCCCGGGCATCGCGCGCTCCACCACGAAGCAGGTGATGCCGTCGTGGTCGCGCGAATCGGGCGCGCCGGTCTTGGCGAAGACGCAGTACCAGTCGGCCTGGCGCACCCCCGACATCCAGCACTTGGTGCCGGTGATCACCCACTCGTCGCCGTCGGGGACGGCCCGGGTGCGCATGCCGGCGACGTCGCTGCCCGCCTGGGGCTCCGACAGGCCGAACGCCGCGCGCTGTGCACCGGTCGCGACCGGGGTGACGTAGCGGCGCTGCTGCTCCTCCGAGCCGGCGATGAGGAGCGGGCCCGTCGGCAGGCGGGTGAGCAGCAGCATCAGCGCCGCGGCGTTGGAGTACTTCGCGACCTCCTCGATGGCGAGGGTGAGCCCGAAGATGCCCGCGCCGGAGCCCCCGAGGTGCTCGGGCACGCAGAGCCCCGTGAGCCCGGCGTCGACGAAGAGGTCGAACAGGTCCTGGGGGTACTCGTCGGACTCGTCGATCTCGCGCGCCCGCGGCGCGACCCGCTCACGGGCGAGGCGCCGGACGGTGGCCTGGAGCTCGGCCAGCTCGGGGGACAGTGCGAAATCCACGAGCGGAGGAGTCTAAGGGCACTCCGCCCCACGGGTCGGTGCGGCGGCCACCGGGCCACCGGGCCACCCGACCCCACGGCCGTCAGGCCGTGCGGCCCGGGGCGATCAGGCCGAGCGGCGGCGACGGCGGATCACCCGACGCCGCTCCCGGGAGGTGAGCCCGCCCCACACGCCGTCCTTCTCCCGCGCGGCGATGGCGTACTCGAGACATGCCTCCTGCACGGGGCAGAGGGCGCAGATGGCCTTCGCCTCGTCGGCATCGTCCTCGTTGACCGGGTGGAAGATCACCGGGTCGATACCACGACAGCGCGCCCGGCTGCGCCAGCCGTCGGTGGTCTCGGGGGTCGTGAGGGTGGGAAGCACGCGGATCACCGCCTTGGTCACCGCTGGAGGCCCGGGGGGGCGGGGCACGGGTGGACAACGGCGCCCCGTGGGGCGCTATTCCGATTTACCCACATCCCCACCGCGAAAAT
>VGCA01000186.1 GCA_016870245.1 Actinomycetota bacterium
GCACGGCGAGCACACGGGGGCCCTCCCCGGCCGGGTGCTGCGGGCCGGAAGGTAGATGGACGCGCTCGCCTTCTACGGGCTCGCCCACGACGGCGACGGCCCCGTGTGGCGCCTTCCGGTCGTGAAGCGCCTCTGCTCGGGGCTGGGCGCGCTGTTCGGCGGCTGCGGCCTCGGCGCCGCGATCGCCGTGCTCGAGCACGTCACCGAGCGGCCCGTCACCTGGGCCACCGCGCAGTTCCTCGAGTTCGCCCGCCCCGGATCGACCGTGGAGCTCGAGGTCGTCGAGGTGATCCGCGGGCACGCGACCAGCCAGGGCCGGGTGCTGGCCCGGGTCGACGGCCAGGAGATCTTCACCGTCCTCGCCGCGAGCGGACGCCGCACCCTGTCGTGGGACGGCGAGTGGGCCGAGCGGCCGGTGGTCCCCCCACCCGACGCGTGCCCACCCCGGCCGCTGCGCCCCGAGCATGCCGGCACGATCGCCGAGCAGCTCGAGGTCCGGGCCGCGCGCCTCCGCCCGCTCGAGGAGCTCGACGGCACCCCGACCGACGACGGGCGAAGCGCCCTGTGGGTGCGCAACCCGTGGGGCACCGACGCCCAGGCCGCTGCGCTCGCGATCGTCGGCGACTACGTGCCGATGGGCATCGGCCAGGCCGGCGGGCGCCGGGCCGAGTCGAGCAGCCTCGACAACACCCTGCGCATGGTGAGGGTCCACCCCACGGAGTGGATCCTCGCCGACATCCGCGTGCACGCGGTGGCCGACGGCTTCGGCCACGGCCTCGTGCACCTGTGGGCCGAGGACGGCACGCTCATCGCGACCGCGAGCCAGTCGGCCATCGTCAAGGACCCTCGTCCCCCGAGCCGAGACCGAGAGGACTGAGCACCATGAGCGAACGCCCGGAGCGGGAGTCATGAGCGAGCACCCGAACCCGACCGACCGGTCCGTGACGCGAGCGGGGCCCGAGCGGCCCGGCGCGAAGCGCCAGGAGCGGAAATCATGAGCGAGCACCCGAACCCGACCGACCGGTCCGTCACGCGAGCGGGGCCCGAGCGGCCCGGCGCGAAGCGCCAGGAGCGGGAGTCATGAGCGAGCCGCGCCGCCACGGCATCACCGTCCCGTTCCCCGGCGTGGCGCTCCACGACCACCGGGGCTGGTACGAGGAGTGCGTCGCGCTCGGCTACACGGACGTGTGGTCGGCCGAGGCCGGGAGCCACGACGGGCTGGTACCGCTGACGCTCGCCGCGGCCTGGACCCCGCAGCTGCGCCTCGGCACCGCGATCCTGCCTGTCTACACCCGCGGCGCCGCCACCCTCGCCGGTGCGGTCGCGTCGATGTGCCAGGCCGCACCGGGGCGCTTCGCCCTCGGCATCGGCGCGTCGTCGCCCACCATCGTCACCAACTGGAACGCGGTGCCGTTCGAGAAGCCGTACGCCCGGGTGCGCGACACCATCCGCTTCCTGCGCGCCGCCCTCGCGGGCGAGAAGGTCTCGGAGGACTACGAGACGTTCTCGGTGAAGGGCTTCCGCCTCGACGTCGCGGTGCCCGAGATGCCGCCGATCCTGGTCGGCGCGCTGCGCCCGCAGATGCTGCGCCTCGCCGGCCGCGAGGGCGACGGCGCGATCACCAACTGGTGCTCCCCGGACGACGTCCGCACGATCGCCGAGCAGGTGGGCGCCGACCGCGAGCTCGTGTGCCGGATCATGGTCCTCCCCACCACCGACCGCGACACCCTCCGGATGGTCGGGCGGCGGATGGTCGCCGCCTACATGACCGTCCCCGCCTACGCGGCGTTCCAGGAGTGGCTCGGCCGCGGCGACGCGATCCGCCCCATGAACGAGCGTTGGGCGGCGGGCGACCGGGCCGGCGCGCTCGAGGAGATCCCCGACACGCTGCTCGACGAGCTGATCGTGCACGGCACCCCCGAGGAGTGCCGGCGCCGGGTCGAGGAGTACGCCGCCGCCGGCATCACCACCACCGCGCCCGCGGTGTTCGCGACGGGCGACGACCTCCGGACGATGATCCGGGCCCTGGCCCCCGGGGCTGCCTGATCAGAGGCGCGACAAGTCGATGAACCGGAGGAGCACGGCCTCGTCGCCGAAGACCTCCAACGCCGACGGTTCCACCCGGCCCCGCAGCGCGAGGAGCAGGTCGGACGCGCTGCCGCGTGCGGCGACGTCACCCTTGGCGTGGGTCCGCTCGACCTCCGGGCCCTCGGCGGTCAGCCGCACCAGCCACTCGCCGTCGCCATCGGCGCGATGCAGGTGCACGGTCTCGCCCGTCCCGGTCATCCGGTCGCGCACCCGGAACTGCACGACGACGTCGAGGAACTCGTCGATCGCGTCGGTGGCCAGCTCACCGTCGAGCGCCGGCGCGATCCCGGCGGCGAGGTCGGCGTCGACCCGGTGCAGCGACACCTCGTGCGCCTGCCTCCGGACCCAGAAGCCGGCGACGCCCGGCCCCACGAACGTCCACAGCGGGGTGTCGGCCGGAGCCGCGGCGAACACCTCGAGCAGCAGCGCCGTCGCGTCCTGCACCCACGACACCAGGACCGCGGGATCGGTCGGCGGTTCCGCGAAGGAGAACTCCGCCTCCTGGACCCGGCGGGCGACGATGTCGGCCTGCCAGCGCTGGACGCGGCCCACGTGGCCGAGCAGGTCGGCGACCGTCCACTCGGGACACGAGGGGACCATGGTGTCGAGTCCCGCCGCGACGGAGGAGGCGACGAGCCGCGCGCTGTCGGCCCGGATGGCGTCGAAGTACTGCTGGCTGTCCACGCCCGGAGGCTACGCGTCGAGCGGGCGCACCAGGTCGGCCGTGTTGTTGCGTGCGTTGTTCACCGTGGTCGAGACCGCGTAGGCCTCGAACCACTCGGCCGGAGCCGGCACGAGCAGGCGGTGCAGCGACTCGACGTCGTGGTTGTCGGGGTCGAGCCACTCGGACCACGCCGACTCGGGCAGCACGACCGGCATCCGGTCGTGGATCGGCGCGAGCACGGCGTTGGGCGGGCCGGTGACGATCGCGCACGACCGCAACCAGCCGTCGGGACCGGCGAGGCCCGGGTCGAGGTCCTCGGGGACCTTCCACACCTCCCAGAGGCCGGCAAAGGCGAGGGGCTCACCGTCGCGCCGGTGGATGAAGTACGGCTGCTTGACCGGCTTCCCGCCCCCGGCGGGGGCCGGTCCCCGCTTCCACTCGTAGAAGCCGTCGACCGGGATGATGCAGCGCTTCTTGGCGAAGGCCCGGCGGTAGGCGGGCTTCTCGGCCACGGTCTCGGCCCGGGCGTTGATCATCTTGTCGCCGATGGCGACGTCCTTGGCCCAGGAGGGCACCAGGCCCCACCGCAGCCGCGACAGGACCCGGTGGTCGTCGTGCTCGCGGACCACGAGCACGTTGCGGCGGGGGGCGACGTTGTAGTCGGCGCGCGACTCCTCACCGACCGACGGGTCGACCTCGTCGACCGCGAACCGGTCGGCGAGCAGCGCAGGCGAGGACGCGGAGACGAACCGGCCGCACATCAGCGGCCGCGGTCGGCCCGCCGGTACACGAAGCGCAGCCCCGACCAGGTGTCGTCGATTGCGCAGACCTTGTTGTCGACCAGCCCGTTGGCCAGTCCGATCTCGCGCACGGGGTTCTCGGAGAGGTCCGACGCCACCCCCGAGGTGCGCTTGGGCCACGCGATCCAGAGGCCGCCGTCGACATCGATCGCGCGCTTCATCGCGGGGAACCGACGGCTGAGCTCGGCCCGCCGCGTCGCGAAGAACACGAGCACGTCGACGCGCCCGCGCGCCGACGTGCGCACGGTGACGCCGTCGGGGAGCTCGAGGCCGTCGCAGAACCCGTTGGGCGACGAGATGATCGCCAGGTTCGCGCCCGCGGCAATTCCCAGCTTCTTCGCCAAGGGCGTGCCCGAGTATCCCGCCACGGCTGCACCTTTCCCGCGCGAGGCGGCCCGAGTCAAACGGAAGCGGAGGCGGGCGCGGGCCCGACGCAGGCCCGCGCAAGAAATCCGATCTCCGGGTGGGGATTATGGTGGGGACCCCCCCGAGAATCCGAAACGCGAACGAGGAGCCGACATGGCACTGCGACTGGGCGACGAAGCCCCCAACTTCCAGGCCGACACCACCGACGGTCCGATCGACTTCTACGAGTACCTCGGCGACGGCTGGGGCGTGCTGTTCTCGCACCCGAAGGACTTCACCCCGGTCTGCACCACCGAGCTCGGCCGCGTCGCCGCGCTGAAGCCGGAGTGGGACAAGCGCGACGTGAAGGTCGTGGGACTGTCCGTCGACCCGATCGACTCGCACCACGGGTGGAAGGGTGACATCGAGGAGACCCAGGGCACGGCCCTCAACTCCCCGCTCGTCGCCGACCCCGACCGCACCGTCAGCGACCTCTACGACATGATCCACCCCAACGCCAACGACACCCTCACGGTGCGCTCGGTGTTCATCATCGGCCCCGACCGCAAGGTGAAGCTCATCATCACCTACCCGGCGAGCACCGGCCGGAACTTCGACGAGGTCCTGCGGGTCATCGACTCGCTCCAGCTCACCGCCAACTACCAGGTGGCCACGCCGGTCGACTGGAAGGACGGTCAGGACGTGATCATCGTCCCCGCCCTCTCCGACGAGGACGCCAAGGAGAAGTTCCCCAAGGGCTGGAACCCGGTGAAGCCCTACCTGCGCATCACCCCCCAGCCCAACAAGTAGCCCACCGCACCCCACGAACGTCGAGGGCCGGCCCTTCACGGGCCGGCCCTCCTCCTTGCTCACCCCGCTCCCTCTCACCCCCGCTCCCTCTCACCTCCGCTCCCGAGCTCGGCACTGCCGTCCTCGGCGGGGCCCCCTCCCTCCGCAAGGCTCGCTCGCTCGTCAGCGCCGGGCGTCCCGCCCTGCGAGCCGTCCGTTGCTCCGGGAGCCCCACCTGCGGGCGGCGTCGCCGAGGACGGGAGCGGCGGCTAGATGTAGGGCATGGGGTCGACGGGGTTGCCGGCGATGCGCACCTCGAAGTGGAGGTGCGGTCCGGTCGAGTTCCCCGTGCTGCCCACGTACCCGATCACCTCGCCGGCGAGCACCTTCGTCCCGACCGACGTCGCGACCTGGGACTGGTGCGCGTAGAGGGTCGCCATGCCGCCACCGTGGTCGATGACCACCGTGTTGCCGTACCCACCCTGCCAGCCGGCGATCATCACGGTGCCGCTCCGGCAGGCGCGGATCGGTGTGCCGCTGCCCACGGCGACGTCGATCCCGGCGTGGAAGCCGGTACCGCCACCGATCGGGTTGGTCCGCATGCCGAAGCCGCTGACGATCGCGCCCCGGGTGGGCCGGAACTCGCAGGCCCCGGCGACTCCCGATCCGCTGTTGTTGTTGCGCAGCTGGGCGGCGATGCTGTCGGAGATCGCCTGGAGCTCGGCCCACTCGCGCTCGAACTGGGCCTTCTGACCGCGGATCGCCGAGATCTGCGCTTCCTCGGCCTTGGCCTCGGCCGCGGCCTGGGCACGGACCGGCTCGATCTCGGACCGCAGCGTCGCGATCGCGTCTCGGATCTTCTGGACCTCCAGCGCGGCGGCCTCGGCATCGGCCCGCTTCGCGGAGAGGTGCTTGCGCTCGGCCTCGACCTGGTCGCGCAGCTCGGTCGCGGCGCGGACGAGTGCGCGCTGGTCCTGGTTCACCTGGTCGAGGTACTTCGAGCCCTGGACGAGGTCCTTCGGGCGCGAGGCCGCGACGACGTCGTAGGTCGCGCCCCTGCGCGCCGAACGATAGATCTGGGCGGCCGACTCCTCCACCTCGGCCTTCGCCACCTCGTACTCGGCCTGGCGCTGCTGGAGCCGGGTCTCCGCGTCGGTGAGCTGCCG
>VGCA01000187.1 GCA_016870245.1 Actinomycetota bacterium
GCTGACCGACGCGCTCGAGGCCACGCCGCGAGCCCGGCTGCGCATCACGGGGCCGCCCCACGCGCCGCTCGGCTACGCGATCACCGGTCTCGCCGGCAGTCGGGCCTACGTGCAGCGGCTCGCGGTCCATCCCGACGCCCGCCGGGGAGGCGTCGCACGCGCACTCCTGCTCGACGGGCTCCGGTGGGCCCGGCGGCGGCGCGCCCGCACCGCCGTCGTCAACACGCACCAGGGCAACGACACCGCCCGTGCCCTCTACCAGTCCTCCGGGTTCGTGGTGCTGCCCCGCGGGCTGGTGGTCCTGGAGCGGGTGCTGTGACCACGGCCGCGAGCACGCGTCGGCTCCGGCCGCGGTGGAGGCACCGGTTCCCGACTCCGTCGCGCCGGCGGCCCGGCATCACGGCGCTGGTCGCCGTCGTCGCCTTCCTCCTCGCCGACACGCTCGGCGCGGGCATCGCCGCCGCACAGACCACCCCCGCGCCGTCGCCGACCTTCCGGCCGGCGACCGCCCCCTCGCGCTTCGCGCTCGCAGCCCAGAGCCCGTGGACCCCCGCCGGCGGTGAGGTCGGCTTCGCGTTCACCCTCGCCGACGCGCCCGCCGACGCGTCGATCAGCCTCGCCGTGTACCCGGCGATCACGAGCCGCAAGCAGTACGACCTCGCGGCGCAGGGCGGTCCGCTCACCTCGGTCCTCGGGCAGGTCAGCGTGCCGCTCGACACCCTGGGTACCGGCGCCACCGGCGCCCGGACGCTCACCGTCGGCCTCCAGTCCGCGACCGACGCGCGCGACCCGGCGAAGCTCAACGTGCGCCGACCCGGCGTGTACCCGGTCGACGTCGAGCTGCGCGACGGCACCGAGAGCACCGTCGCGTCGTTCCGCACGATGCTCGTCGTGACCGAGGCCGACCGGGCCACCGTGGCGGAGCCGCTGCGCGTCGCCTGGGTCTGGCCGATCACCGAGCCGCCCTCGTTCCTTCCCGACGGCCAGCCCGACCGCGAGGTGCTCGCGTCGTTCCGGGCCAACGGCCGTCTCGGCAGGATGGCGACCGCGCTCGATGCGGTGCCCGGAGTCCCGGTGACCCTCGCGCCCACCGGCGAGACGATCGAGGCCTGGTCCGCGGCCGCGGCCGCGGACCCGACGGTGCAGGCCGGCTACGCCGCGCTGCAGCTCGGACTCGCCGGGCGCGCGGTGCTCGACGGCGGGTACCTCCCCGTCGACCTGCCCGCGCTGCTCGATCACGACCTCGTCGAGGCGGTCGACGACGTCCTCGCCCGCGGCGCCGACGTGATCGACTCCACGCTCGGCGTCCCGGCCGACGCGCGGACGCGCCTCCTGCGTCCGGCGTCGGCCACGGCCCTCGGACGGCTGACCGGCGCCGGCGTCGACCGTGTGGTCGTGCCGAGCGAGGCCCTCACGCCGATCGGCGAGCCCCGGTTCACCCCGGCCCTGCCGGTCAACCTCACGGCGCCGGTCGGCTTGACCCCCGGCGCCCCCGTCACCGCCCTGGCGACCGACCCGGGCCTCCAGTCGATCCTCACCGCCGATCTGCCCGCGGCGCAGCGCGTGCAGCTCCTGCTCGGCGCGATGTCGGTCGTGGCGCTCGAGACTCCGTCGATCCCGCGGGTGGTCACGCTGGCCAACCCCGACGACTTCGATCCACCGCCGGAGCTGTACCGGGCCCTGCTCCAGGGGTTGCAGGGAAATCCGCTCCTGGCCCCGGTGACCACGACCCAGGCGTTCGACTCGGTGCCCGCCGACCCCCCGGGCGTGCTGGCCAACGGTCAGCCCGGGTCCTCGCAACGTGAGCTCGCGGCCGTCACCGCGGCCGAGCCGACCGTGACGGCGCTCGAGTACCGCAACCAACGGCGGCGGCTCGCGTCGTTCGGTGCGCTGACGCGCGCCGGTGATCCGGCGTTCGCGGCGGCCGACCGGTCGCTGCTCGCCTCCGTGGCCTCGGGGTGGGCTCCCGACGTCGTCGGCGCCCGGACCGACGCCCACCTCGCGGTGGTCGACGGCGCCATCGCCGACCTCGTCTCCAAGATCGAGGTCCCGGATCCCCGCACGATCACCCTCACCTCGCGCTCGGGCGAGATCCCGCTGACCTTCCGCAACGAGACCGGGCATCCGCTCCGGCTCCGGGCCGCCCTGGCCAGCGAGAAGCTGTTCTTCCCCGAGGGCTCCGTCATCGAGCTCGAGCTGCCCCCCAAGAGCACCACGGTGCGTGTCGCGGTCGAGGCCCGGACGTCGGGTACGTTCCCCCTCGACCTGGAGGTGACCTCGACCGATGGCGTGCTGTCGATCTCGCAACGCCGGCTCGAGGTCCGGTCGACCTTCGTGAGCACCGTGGGCTGGATCCTCATGGGCTCGGCCGTGGCCTTCCTCGCCGTCTGGTGGGGGATCGACCTGCGCCGCCGCCGACGCCGCCGCCAGCCGTCGACCACGTGACCGCACCCGCGGCCGCGTCGGGGGGCTCTCGGCGGCTGCTGCGCTCGAGTGCGATCGTCGGCGTCGGGACCGCGCTCTCGCGGATCACCGGATTCGGCCGCGTCGCCGCCATCGCCTACGCCCTCGGGGCCACCAAGGTCTCGGGTGTCTACGCGTACGCCAACGAGACGCCCAACATCCTCTACGAGCTGCTGCTGGGCGGGATCCTCACCGCGACGCTCCTGCCGCTGTTCGTCCGCCACCTCCAGGAGAAGGACGAGGAGGCGACCAACGCGGTGGTCACGGTCGCGACGGTCTGCCTGATCGGAGCGACGGTCGTCGGCATCCTGCTGGCGCCGGTGATCGTCCGGCTCTACACGCTGCAGGTCTCGGGACCCAGCGCCGACCAGCAGCGCGAGCTGGCCACCGCCTGGCTGCGCTGCTTCATGCCGCAGATCCTCTTCTATGGGCTCACCGCGATCGCGACCGGCCTGCTCAACGCCCGCCACCGGTTCGCGGCGGCCGCGTTCGCGCCGATCCTCAACAACCTCGTCGTCATCACGATCTTCCTGTCGCTGCCTCGCCTGGTGTCGGGCCCGATCACGGTCGAGCGGGTGCTCGACGACCCCCAGCTCCTCCTGTGGATCGGACTCGGGACGACCGCGGGGATCGCGGCCATGGCCCTCGCCCTGTGGCCCGCCGTCGTCCGCGCGGGCGTGCGGCTGCGGCCGGTGTTCGCCTGGCGCCACGCGGCCGTCCGCACCATGTTCCGGCTCTCGGGTTGGACCGTCGGCTACGTGATCGCCAACCAGATCGCGCTGTGGGTCGTGCTGGTGCTGGCCAATGGGAAGACGAGCGGCGCGTTCATCTATCTGAGCGCGTACGCGTTCTTCCAGCTCCCCCACGGCCTGTTCGCGGTGTCGATCACCACCGCGATCCAACCCGACTTCGCGGCCGCGTTCGTGAGCGGCAACCTCTCGGGGCTCCGGTACCGGTTCGCCCGCGGCCTGCGGCTCATCGTGACCTTGATGATCCCCGCGGCCGCGCTGTACGTCGGGCTCACCCAGCCGATCGTGGCCGCGCTGCTCCAACGCGGCGCGTTCGACGCGAGCGACACCCAACGCGTCGCGAGCACCCTGCTCGCCTTCGCCGTCGGGCTCCCCTTCTTCTCCACGTACCTCTACACCCAGCGGGCCTTCTACGCGATGCAGGACACCCGCACCCCGTTCCTCGTCAACTGCTTCGAGAACGCGGTCAACATCGTCGGGGCCCTGCTCCTCTTCGACGCCCTCGGCATCCCCGGCCTCGCCCTGTCGTTCTCGATCGCCTACGCCCTCGCGTCGATCGTCAGCCTCGCGGTGATGAGCCGCCGCCTCGGCGGGCTCCGGGGCCGCCAGGTGGGGTCCACCGCGGCCCGGGTGCTGGTCGTCGGGGCGGCGGTCGCCGGAGTGACGTGGGCGGTCGCCGACCGGCTGGGCTGGGCCACGTCGACCGAGGCCGTCGTCACCTGCGCGGTGGCCGGCACCGCGGGGCTCGTGACCGCGGTGATCGGGCTGTGGGCGATGCGGATCCACGAGTACCGCGAGCTGCGCGACGCGTTCCGCCGAGGGGCGGGACGCGGTGCGGTCGTGTCACGATGAGCGTCCGCCGGTCCCGGAACGCCGTCACCCGACCTTCCACCGCCGGTCGCCGGCGCAGAGCGACCAAGGAGCGAGCCCCATGACCGTCAGGGTCGTCACCGACAGCGCGTGCGATCTCTCCGACACCCTCGTCGAGGCGATGCGGATCGAGGTCGTCCCCCTCTCCATCCGCTTCGGCGACGAGGAGCTCGTCGACCGCGAGGAGCTGAGCCCCGAGGACTTCTGGGACCGCCTGCGGTCGAGCACCACCCTGCCCGAGACGTCGGCGCCCTCGGCCGGGAAGTTCGAGGAGCGGTTCCGCGGGCTCGTCGACCGCGGCGCCACCGGGATCATCTGCATCAACCTGTCGTCGCGGCTGTCCGCCACCATGCAGGCGGCCCAGGTCGCGGCCAACGCGGTGCGCGACGATTGCCCCATCGTCGTCATCGACTCCCGCACGGTGTCGATGGGCCTGGGCGCGCTCTGCCTCACCGCTGCGCGCCGCGCCGCCGACGGCGCCAAGCTCGAGGAGATCGTGGAGGACGTGCTGTCGCGGCGCGACCGCACCCGCCTCTTCGGGGCGCTCGACACGCTCGAGTACCTCAAGAAGGGCGGCCGGATCGGCAACGCCCGCGCGCTCCTCGGGTCGATGCTGTCGATCAAGCCGATCGTGGAGGTGCACGAGGGTGCGGTCGAGGAGGCCGGGAAGGTCCGTACCCGCTCGAAGGCCCTGCACCTGCTCGCCGAGAAGGCCAAGGCCCAGCCGATCGACTCGCTGGCCGTGCTGCACGGCCAGGCCCCCGACGTGGAGGACCTGCTCGACATGCTGAGCGGGATCTTCCCCCGCGACGACATCGTCACCGGACTGGTCGGCCCCGTGATCGGCACGCACGCCGGCCCCGGCGTGATCGGGGTCAGCTTCCAGGTCTCCCGGTAAGCGCGATCCGGGCGACGCCCGGCGCGCCTAGCGTCTCGGGGGATGAGCCCGCCCGCCCCCGGCCACCTGCTCGCCGGCCGCTACCGGCTCGATGACCGGATCGCGCGGGGCGGCATGGCGACGGTCTGGCTCGGCCGCGACGATCTGCTCGGCCGGCGCGTCGCCGTGAAGACGCTCCACCCCGAGCTCTCCCACGACGCCGCCCTGCGCAGCCGGTTCCGCCAGGAGGCGGTCGCGGCCGCGGCACTGAGCCACCCCAACATCGTCGCGACCTACGACACCGGCGAGGACGACGAGACCGCGTTCATCGTGATGGAGCTCGTGGAGGGGGAGAGCCTCCGCCAGCTGCTCGACCGGGTCCGGGTCCTCGATCCGCCCCAGGCCACCGCCATCGCCCACCAGGTCGCGATGGCCCTCGACCACGCGCACAAGCAGGGCGTGATCCACCGCGACATCAAGCCGGCCAACGTGCTCGTGCCCCGCGAGGGCGCGGTGAAGGTCGCCGACTTCGGTATCGCCAAGGCCGCGGGCGGCGACGACCACACCCGCACCGGCACCGTGGTCGGCACCGCCCGCTACCTCTCGCCCGAGCAGGTGCAGGGCCTCCCGGCCGACGCCCGCACCGACGTCTACGCCCTCGGCCTCGTCCTCTACGAGATGCTCGCCGGCCGCCCCGCCTTCTCGGGCGACACCGAGATGGCCACCGCGCTCGCCCGACTCACCGGGCCGCCGCCGTCCCTCGCGGCGACCCGCCCGGGCATCCCGCCTGCGCTCGCCGGCGTGGTCGAGGCCGCCCTCCAGCCCGAGGCGGCGCACCGGATCCCGACCGCCGCCGACTTCGACCAGGCCCTCCACCGC
>VGCA01000188.1 GCA_016870245.1 Actinomycetota bacterium
CCGCGCGCGTGGTCGCCGTGCACGTCGCGCCCGGACCGAATCTCGAGGCGCGCGCGCGCGACGTGCGCTACGCCGCACTCGACGAGGTGCGTCGGGCCGTGGGTGCCGCGCACGTGCTGGTGGGTCACACCGCCGACGACCAGGCCGAGACCGTGCTCCTGAACCTCATGCGGGGCAGCGCTGCGAGCGGGCTCGGGGCGATGGCGGTGCAGCGCGGGAGCATCGTCCGACCGCTGCTCGCTCTGCGCCGGGCCGACTGCGAGGCCGTGTGCGCGGCGATCGGTGTGGTGCCTGTGCGCGACCCGATGAACGCCGACCCCGGGTTCCGCCGCGTGGCAGTGCGCGACGATGTCCTGCCGCGTCTCAGCAGCGTGGCCGGACGTGATCTCGTCCCCGTGCTCGCGCGTCAGGCCGAGGTGCTGCGTGCCGAGAGCGAGTACCTCGACGACCTCGCGCGTGCGGCCTGGCCACCCGAAGGCGACCTGCACCGCGCCGACGTGCTCGCGCGCCTCCCCGTCCCGCTCGCCCGCCGCGCGGTGCGCCAGTGGATCGGGTCGCCGCCCCCGTCCTTCGCCGACGTCGAGCGCGTGCTCGCGGTCGCGCGCGGCGAGATCCGGGCGACCGAGATCTCCGGCGGGCACCGGGTCGAGCGTCGGAGCGGTCTGCTCCGCGTGGTTCGGGCTAGCGTCCCGTCGTGATGGACGACAACGTCGGACGCGTCATCGTCGGCGAAGACGAGCTGCGGGCCAAGATCGCAGAGCTCGCCGCGCAGATCACGGCCGACTACGCCGGACGCCCACCGATCCTGGTCGGCGTGCTCAAGGGTGCGTTCATGTTCATGGCCGATCTCGCCCGCGCGATCGCGCTGCCCGTGGAGTTCGACTTCATGGCCGTCTCGTCGTACGGCTCGGCCACCCGCTCGAGCGGCATCGTGCGCATCCTGAAGGATCTCGAGATCGACCTCACCGACCGCGACGTGCTCGTGGTGGAGGACATCGTCGACTCGGGCCTCACCCTGGCGTACCTCCAGCGCAACCTCGCGGCCCGGGCGCCGCGCTCGGTCGAGGTGTGCGCGCTGATCGTGAAGGAAGGGCTCCAGCGCACCGAGCTCGACCTCAAGTACGTGGGCTTCACGATCCCGCCGGTGTTCGTGGTGGGCTACGGCCTCGACGTGGGTGAGCGCTACCGCAACCTCCCCGGCCTCTTCGAGTACGTGGGCCCGGGCGCGTAGCGCAGCCTCACCGCCCGGCGAGGCCACCGAGCGGCCGCCGGGTCGGCGGTCACCGACCCCGGCTAGCCTGGCGGGCCGGTTCCCCCCGCACCGCGGAGTCTGGTGAAGAAGTCCCGGCGCACTCTCGTCATCTGGCTCGCCGTCCTCGCGGTCGGACTGTTCGTCGCGTTCCGTGTCATGAACCGCGGCGACTCCCGCGAGACGCTCAGCCTCGACGCCTACCAGCAGAAGCTGGTCAACGGGAAGGTCGACAGCGCGACCCTCCACGACAGCGACAACGTCGTGCGGGGAGAGCTGGCCGACGGCACCGAGTACGAGGTGCGCTACCCGTCCGACTACGCGTCGACGCTCACCAAGAAGATCGTGGCCGCCGAGGTCGAGCCGTTCGACGTCGACAACCAGGGCGACAGCCTCTGGGTCACGCTCGCGATCAACGTGCTGCCCTTCATCCTGGTGTTCGGGTTCGTCCTCTTCTTCCTGAACCAGGTGCAGGGTGGCGGCTCGAAGGTGATGAGCTTCGGGCGGGCGAAGACCAAGCAGGTCACGAAGGACTCGCCGAAGATCACCTTCGCCGACGTCGCCGGTCTCGACGAGGCCGTGGAGGAGCTGCAGGAGATCAAGGAGTTCCTCGAGTCGCCCGACAAGTTCCAGAGGATGGGGGCGAAGATCCCCAAGGGCGTGCTGCTCTACGGTCCACCCGGCACCGGGAAGACGCTGCTGGCCAAGGCGGTGGCGGGTGAGGCGGGCGTGCCCTTCTTCTCGATCAGCGGATCCGACTTCGTCGAGATGTTCGTCGGCGTGGGCGCGTCACGGGTGCGCGACCTCTTCGACCAGGCGAAGAAGGCGGCCCCGGCGATCATCTACGTCGACGAGATCGACGCAGTGGGGCGCCACCGCGGCGCCGGTCTCGGCGGCGGTCACGACGAGCGCGAGCAGACCCTCAACCAGCTGCTCGTGGAGATGGACGGCTTCGACGCCCGCACCGGCGTGATCCTCCTCGCGTCGACCAACCGGCCCGACATCCTCGACCCTGCGCTGCTGCGCCCCGGACGCTTCGACCGGCAGATCGTCGTCGATCGTCCCGACCTCGAGGGCCGGCGGAAGAT
This sequence comes from Actinomycetota bacterium, assembly GCA_016870245.1. Classification (GTDB taxonomy): domain Bacteria; phylum Actinomycetota; class Acidimicrobiia; order IMCC26256; family PALSA-555; genus CAIUKV01. The sequence goes on from VGCA01000188.1 coordinate 2,338, forward strand.
CCTCGAGGTGCACGCCCGTGACGTGCCGATCGCACCGGGCGTCGACCTCGAGGTCATCGCCCGGCGCACGCCGGGCTTCACCGGTGCCGACCTGGCCAACCTGATCAACGAGGCTGCGTTGCTGTGCGCGCGGCGCGGCCTCACCCAGATCGGGCTGCCCCAGCTCGAGGAGGCGTCGGAGCGGGTGATGGCCGGGCCCGAGCGCAGGAGCCGGGTGATCTCCGAACGCGAGCGACGGGTCATCGCGTACCACGAGGGCGGTCACGCGCTGGTCGCGCACGCCCTTCCGAAGGCCGACCCCGTGCACAAGATCTCGATCATCCCGCGCGGGCGCGCCCTGGGCTACACGCTCACGCTGCCCACCGAGGACAAGTTCCTCGTGACCCGCAGCGAGCTGATCGAAGAGCTCTCGATGCTCCTCGGCGGTCGTGCCGCCGAAGAGCTCGTCTTCGGCGATCCCACCACCGGCGCGCAGAACGACATCGACCGCGCGACCACCATCGCCCGGCAGATGGTCACCGAGTTCGGCATGAGCGACGATCTCGGCCCGTTGCGCCTCGGGCACGCCGACGGCCAGGTCTTCCTCGGCCGTGACTTCTCGTCGACCCCCGACTACTCGGAGGAGATCGCGTCCCGCATCGATGCCGAAGTGCGTCGGCTCGTGGAGCAGGCGCACCAGGTCGCGCTCGACATCCTCGTCGCCAACCGCCCGGTGCTCGACCACCTCGCCGACGAGCTCATCGCCCACGAGACGATCGATGTCGACCGGGTGCAGGAACTGTTCTCGGGGGTCGAGCCGTTCACCGGCTCGGGATCCGGGCGGGGCACCGCGGCCGCCGCCTCCGAGATCGGCGATCCGCGGAGAGGTCAGGTCACACCATGAGCAGCGACGGACAGCCGGCGAACGCCCCCGACGGCTTCACGGTCGACAAGCCCCGCATCGAGCAGGCCGTTCGCGAGATCCTCGCCGCGATCGGGGAGAACCCCGATCGCGACGGGCTCCTGCGCACCCCCAAGCGGATCGCCGACATGTACGAGGAGATCTTCAGCGGTCTCCACGACGAACCCTCGCGCCACCTGACGGTCACGTTCGAGGCCGACCACGACGAGATGGTCATGGTGCGTGACATCCCGTTCACCAGCCTGTGCGAGCACCACTTCGTGCCGTTCACCGGCCGGGCCCACGTGGCCTACATCCCCGGCGAGGACGGCCGCATCACCGGCTTGTCGAAGCTGGCCCGCCTCGTGGAGGGCTTCGCCCGCCGGCCCCAGGTGCAGGAGCGGCTCACCAGCCAGGTGGCCGACGCACTCGCCGAGGTGCTGAAGCCTCGGGGCGTGTTCGTGGTGATGGAGGCCGAGCACCTCTGCATGTCGATGCGGGGCGTGAAGAAGCCGGGCTCCCTCACCGTCACCTCGGCCGTCCGGGGCATCTTCAAGTCGAACCCGGCGACCCGGGCCGAGGCCATGAGCCTCATCACCCACCCCGGCAACCGATTCTGATGGCCTCGCTCGCTGCGAGCCGCCGACCGGTGGACCGCGGCCGGGCCCTCTGCCTCACCCCGATCGCCTGAAGGCGGCTCGCGGCCGCTCGCTCGGCGGCTCCCGTCGCTTCGCTCCGTACGCGATGGGTCTCGGACAGGCTCCTGCACTTCCCGGATCGCCTATACGCTTCACCCTGTGTTCAGTTGGGTGGGAGTGGGTGGTGCGCGCCCGGCCGTGATGGGCGTGGTCAACGTCACCCCCGACTCGTTCTCCGACGGCGGTCGCTGGCTCGACCCGGGCGCCGCGGTCGCCCACGGGCTGGAGCTGGTGGCCGCGGGGGCCGACCTGCTCGACGTGGGCGGCGAGTCCACCCGGCCCGGCGCCTCCGCCGTCGACGCCGCCGAGGAGCGGGCCCGCATCGAGCCGGTCATCGCCCGGTTGGTCGCCGAGGCCGGGGTGCCGGTGAGCGTCGACACCGCGAAGCGCGTGGTCGCGGCCGCCGCGCTCGACTCGGGCGCGGTGATCGTCAACGACGTGTCGGCCGGGCGGTTCGACCCCGCGCTCCTCCCGTTGGTCGCCGAGCGGGGCGCCGGCATCGTCCTCATGCACATGCTGGGCGAACCCCGCACCATGCAGGACGATCCCCGCTACGACGACGTGGTGCGCGAGGTGGGCGACTTCCTCGTCGAGCGGGCCGATGCGGCCCGGGCCGCCGGCGTCGCCGACGCCGCGATCGCGCTCGACCCCGGCATCGGCTTCGGCAAGACCACCGAGCACAACCTCGACCTGCTCGCCCACCTCGACACGCTCGTCGAGCGGGTCGGCCTGCCCGTGGTGGTGGGCACCTCTCGCAAGCGGTTCATCGGCCGGGTCCTGTCCGACGTGGGCGGCGAGACGGGTGAGCCACCGGCCGACCGCCGAGACGACGGCACCCTCGGCACCGTCGTGTGGGCGGCCGAGTGCGGCGCCCGGGTCGTGCGGGTGCACGACGCCCACGCTGCGGCCCGGGCCGTCGACCTCCTCGACCTGCTCGAGACGGTGGAGGCCGCATGAGAGGCCGCTGGGCCCAGGGCCTCGAACCCCGCGGGTTCACCTGGATCATCACCGACCGCCTCGCCGCGTCGGAGCGCCCCGGCGGCTTCTCGCGCAACCACCGCAAGGTCCGCCGCCAAGAAGAGCTGATCTGGCTGGCCGGCAACGGCTTCACCCACGTGCTGTCGCTGCTCGACTCCCCGCACAACCTCCACGCCTACGACGAGGCGGCCATCCGCTACGAGCACGTGCCCCTCGGCCGCCGCGACGAGTGGCCGGTTCAGCTCCGCCAGACCTACCTGCTGCTGTCGAAGTGGCTCTCCGCGCCCGAGGAGCGGGTGCTCGTCCACCACGAGGAGTTCGGGGAGCGGTTGCTCGGCGTGCTCGCGGGATACCTGCTCTACGCCTTTCCCGACGTGTTCGGCTCGGGGCCCCAGGCGACGGTGGCCATCGAGAAGATCACCGGGCGCGAGCTCGGCGCCGTCGGGCGCGAGATCGTCGCGGTGGTCGTCGACGACGGGATCGTCGGCTCCGCCTGAGCCGGCGGATCCACGCGGCGGGCCGGGCGCGACCATCTCATCCTGAATCCCCTGCGCCCCCGACGGGCGGACATCCGGGAGCCCCCATGGACCGCATCCTGATCACCGGCCTGCGCGAGCTCGGCGTGCACGGCGTGCTCCCCGAGGAGAAGCTGCGCCCGCAGCCCTTCGAGGTCGACGTCGAGCTCACGGTCGACCTCATCGCGGCCGGTGAGTCCGACGACCTCGACGACACCGTCGACTACGGCGCGGTCTGCGAGGCGATCAGCCGCGTGGTCAGCTCGGAGCGCTACGACCTGATCGAGCGCCTGGCGACCCGCATCGCCGAGGTGTGCGCCGTCGACTCCCGCGTGAAGGGGACCAAGGTGACGGTGCGCAAGCTCCATCCGCCGGTGCGGGCCATGGTCGACCACGTCGCCGTCTCCGTCGAGCGGTGACGTCCG
>VGCA01000189.1 GCA_016870245.1 Actinomycetota bacterium
ACCCGCCCACCAACCCGCCCACCAACCCGCCGACCGTGCCGCCCACCGACCCGCCGGTCGTCGATCCCGGGATCACCGACACCGAGATCCGGCTCGCGGTCATCGCCGACGACCCGGACTCGATCTCCGGCGTGCAGGCCTGGGCCAACGCCGCGAACGCGAAGAAGGGCGTGGGCGGGCGTCAGATCGTCATCGACCCGTTCCTCGTCAACGGCGACCCCGGCGCCTACGCCGCCGCGGTGAGCACCGCGTGCGAGCAGAACTTCGCGATCGTGGGCTCCCTGTCGACCGGCGACTCGTCGACCGGCGATCTGGTCGACTGCGGCATCCCCAACCTGCCGGCCCGCGCGCTGTCGAGCGTCAACGCCGGCGCGCCCAACACGTACGCGGTCGTCCCCACCAAGCAGGCCCAGTTCCAGGTCGGAGGGTTCCGGTGGCTGGCCGGGTCCCAGGACGACTGTTGCAAGCAGTACGTGATCCGGTCCACCAACGCGGCGCTCGCCAACGCGACCATCGAGTCGGCCCAGGCCGCGGTCGACGCGGCCGGGTTCACCGACGCCGGCGGCACGGCCCTCGCCAACGACGCGCCCCAGAGCGCGTACACACCGAGCGTCGCCGAGATGAAGACCGACGGCGCGACCTTCGGCCGCAGCGACCTGCCCTTCGGCTCGACGATCGGCTTCCGCAAGGAGGCCGCAGCCCAGGACCTCACCGGCGTCACCTGGTTCTGTCTGGCCCAGTGCTACCAGTCCGGGTTCCTCCAGCAGGGTGGCGCCGCGGTCGACGGCACCTTCGTCCAGATCCAGATCACGCCGTTCGAGGACGCCGGCTCGGTCCCCGCGTTGAAGAAGTACCTCAACAGCGGCGGCCCCCGGAACCAGGTCGGCGTCGAGTCGGCCGCCGCCGGCGGGCTGTTCCAGACCGCGGCCACCAAGGTGTACGGCCCCGACAAGGACAAGGCCGCGGTCACCCGAGCGGCGGTGCTCCAGGCGGTCGCCGGGATCAAGGCCTACAACGCCGGTGGCCTGATCGGCACGACCAACGTGGGCGGGCGGGTGCCCAACGGCTGCTTCGTGATGATGCAGGTCGACGGCAACGACTTCGTGCGCGCCCACCCCACCGCTGCCGGCCAGCTCGACTGCGGCGCCGGCAACCTCACCGGCCCGCTCGGTCCGTGAGCGTTTGGACGTCTCGTAGGCCGAAAGCGCCGAACAATGTCCAAACACTCAGGGGAACGCGGGCGCGTCCGGCGGGAAGGGTGAGGTGGTGAGGTCGTCACCGACGCGGCGGAACATGGAGTCGTAGCGGCGGCGGGCGAAGCGCCACAGGCCGGCCTCGCGCACGTACTCGTCGTGGTACACCCCGGCGAAGAACACCTCGGTGGCGTCGGACCGGCGGCCGAACTCCGAGATGTACCAGCGGCCGGTGGCGCGGTCGTGGTCGGTGGGGTCGAGATGCACCCGCCCCGAGAGCAGCGCGTGCACGATCACCTCCCAGCTGTCGAGCAGGCCGTCGAGGAACGCCGCGATCTCGGCGTGCCCGGCCGGCTCCCCGTAGCCACCCACGCTCCACACGCCGTCGGCCGCGAAGCACGCGGCGACCGTCGCCGAGTCCTGGCGCGACACCGCGTCGGCGTAGCGGGCCACGAGGTCGCGCAGCGCGAGCTCCTCCACGACCGGGTCGCGCACGACGTCGCTCACCCGGCGCGCCCCGTCCCCCGCCGGCGCCGCTCGATCGCGAGGCCGGGAGGCACCCACGGGTCGCCCGCGCTCAGGTCGGTGCCCGGGGGAACCACCGCGTCGATGGCGTCGAGAGTGTCGGGGTCGAGGCGCACGTCGGCCCCGGCCAGCCCGTCGTCGAGCTGCTCCCGGGTCCGGGGCCCGATGATCGCGGACGTGACCGCCGGGTGCTCGAGCACGAAGGCGTGGGCCAGGTGCGTGAGGCTCACGCCCGCCGCGTCGGCGATCGGCACCAGCTGCTCCACGACGTCGAGGCGACGCTGGCTCACCGGGTCGTCGAGCGGACGGGCGCCCGCGCTCCCGAAGCCTCGGGCGAGCCGCGACTCGGGGTCGATCGGCTGGTCCTTGCGGTAGCGGCCGGTGAGCCACCCACCGGCGAGCGGGCTCCACGGGATCACCCCGATGCCGTAGCGCTCGCACGCAGGGAGCACCAGGCGCTCGATCCCCCGCATGAGGATCGAGTACGGCGGCTGCTCGCTCACGAAGCGCTCCCGCACCCGCTTCTCGGCGGTCCACTGGGCCTCGACGATGTAGTCGGGCGGGAACGTGGAGTGGCCGATCATCCGCACCTTGCCCTGGTGCACGAGGTCGCTGAGCGCGCCGAGCGCCTCGTCGATGTCGGCCACGTTGGACGGCCGGTGCATCTGGTAGAGGTCGATGTAGTCGGTGTCGAGGCGGCGCAGGCTGTCCTCGCACGCCCGCATGATCCAGCGCCGCGACCCGTCGCTCATGTTGGGGGCCTTGCCCATCGGGCCCATGAACTTCGTCGCGATGACGATGTCGTCACGCCGGCCCTTCACCGCCTTGCCGACGATCACCTCCGACTCACCGGCCGAGTACACGTCGGCGGTGTCGATGAAGTTGATCCCGGCGTCGAGCGACGCGTGGACCATCGCGATGCAGTCGTCGTGGTCGGGGTTGCCCCACGGCCCGAACATCATCGCTCCCAGGCAGTACGCGCTCACGCGCACGCCGCTGCGGCCGAGCACTCTCATCTCCATGGGTGAGTGGCTACCCCATCGCGGCGAAGACCCGCCACTCCCCCGGGACGCCCTTGAGCTCGACCTGCCCCCGATCGTCGAACGCCAGGTCGGACCCCACGACGAGGTCCTTCACCGTGCTCGACACCCGGACCTCCCCGGGGTCGGCCGTCGCCGCGAGCCGGGCCGCGATGTGGACGGCGATCCCCGCGACGTCGTCGGGGCGGCGTTCGATCTCCCCGGTGTGGATCCCGGCCCGGACCTGGAGCCCCAGCGGCGCCACGGCGTCGCGGACGGCCCGGGCCGCACGGACGGCCCGACCCGGCCCGTCGAAGGTCCCGAGCACGCCGTCGCCGGTCTGCTTGACGACCACGCCGCGATGGTCCTCGATCGTCCGGCGCACCACGGCGTCGTGCTGCTCGAGCACGGCCCTCCACTGGCGGTCACCCATCGCCACCGCGTGGACCGTGGAGTCGACGATGTCGGTGAGGAGCACGGTGGCGAGGACGCGCTCGGCCGGATCGCCGGCCGGGATCGGGTCGCCGGCCGCGGTCGGGTCGCCGGCCACGAACTGGGCGATGGCGTCGAAGACGTCGTCGTCGCGGCCCACGTACCCACTCACGTGCCAGTCGCCGGGCAGCTCGACGTAGCGGGCCCCCTCGATGTGGTCGGCCAGGTACCGCGCCCGCGCCACGTCGACGAGCGGGTCCCCGGCCCGGTGCACCACCAGGGTGGGCACCCGGATCACGTCGAGGACGCTCCGCACGTCGAGCTCCACGTTGTGCCCGAGGATGGCGCGCACGTCGCTCGGCGAGGCGGACTGCCGCTCGTACCGCGCCGTCCATCGTCTGGTCGCCGCGTCGTCGGGCATGTCGAGGAACAGCGGCAGGGCCTTCCCGGTCCCCCACCGGGAGCTCACGACCTCGATGAAGCCGTCCCGGACCTCCGGGGAGATCCCGATCGGGTAGTCGGGCGCCTCGAGCGACCGGGCCATGGTGCCCCACAGCACCAGGTTCGCCACCCGGTCGGGATAGGTCGCCGCGTACAGGACGGCCAGGGGACCGCCCTCCGACAGCCCGATGACGGTGCCCCGCTCGATGCCGGACGCGTCGGCGACGGCTCGGAGGTCGTCCATCCGGTCCTCGGTCGTCCCGGCACCGAGCGACCGGTCCGAGACCCCGGTCCCCCGCTTGTCGAAGTAGACGACCCGGCCGAGCGCGGCGAGGCGATCCATGTTGTGCACGATCCACGGGACCTCCGACATGAGGTCGACGTTCGAGACGAACCCCGGGATGAAGAGGATGTCGCGTTGCCCCGCACCCACCTCGCGGTAGGCGATGCTCAGGTCGCCGCTCTGCGCGTACCGGGTATCGGAGTGGACGGCCACGACCCGGCGCCGCTCAGCGCACCGTGCGGAAGAACGCCCGCACGTCGTCGACGAAGAGGTCGGGCACCTGCATCGCGGCGAAGTGGCCGCCGCGGGGCTGCTCGGTCCAGTGGGTGATGTGGTAGCGGTGCTCGGCCCACGACCGTGGGGTGCGGGTGACCTCCCCCGGGTAGTTGGCGATCCCGGTGGGCACCGCCACGTAGCCCTGGGGGATCGCGCTCCGACCGGCCTGGCGCATCTCGTAGTAGAGCCGGGTCGACGACGTGGCCGTGGCCGTGAGCCAGTACACCGAGATGTTGGTGAGGAGCTGGTCGCGGGTGAACGCGGCCTCCGGGTCGGGCCCGCCGTCGGACCACGCTCCGAACTTCTCGACGATCCAGGCGGCCAGCCCGGCCGGCGAGTCCTCGAGGCCGTAGCCGACCGTCTGGGGCTTGGTGCCCTGGATCTCCTGGTACCCGGCACCGGTGCGGCGCCACTGGTGGATCGCGGTGAGGTCGGCCTGCTCCTGGGGCGTGAGGTCGTCGACGGAGGCGCCCTCGGGCTTGGGCACGGTGAGGAAGTTGAGGTGGAGGCCGGCCACGTGATCGGGGTCGAGGTCGGCCATGTTGGCGGCGACGATCGAGCCCCAGTCGCCGCCCTGGGCGCCGTAGCGGTCGTAGCCGAGCGCGGCCATCAGCTCGACGCAGGCCTCGGCGATGCGGCGCGGGTGCCAGCCCGGCGCCGACGTCGGGCCGGAGAAGCCGTAGCCGGGCAATGACGGCGCAACGACGTGGAGCGCGTCGGCCGGGTCGCCTCCATGCGCGCGGGGATCGGTGAGCGGCCCGATCACGTCGAGGAACTCGACGATCGAGCCCGGCCACCCGTGGCTGATCAGCAACGGGAGCGCGTCGGGCTCGGGCGAGCGCTGGTGCACGAAGTGGATGCGCTGCCCGTCGACCTCGGTGACGAACTGGTCGAACGTGTTGATGCGCGCCTCGGCCGCCCGCCAGTCGAACCCGTCGCGCCAGTAGGTGAGGAGGTCGGCGAGGTACCCGAGCTCGGTGCCCTGGTCCCAGCCCACCCCCTCCACCTGGTTGGGCAGCCGGGTCCGGGCGAGCCGCGCGCGCAGGTCGTCGAGGTCGGCGTCGGGCACCTCGACGCGAAACGGCCTGATGCCGAGCTCCCCCACGACTGCCCTCCTCGGCGCGGACCCCATCCTGTCATCTCCGCGCCTCCGAGGGCGCGTGCGATGCCACGCGCGACGACGGGATTCGAGAAGATCACCGCCGACGTAGCTGTCACACCCACGTGCGACGATGCGGGCATGGTTCGGTCGGTGCGAGCGCTGCGGGAGAAGCTGGGTGAGCTCGTCGCCGAGTTCGATCCCCGCCTCGTCGACGCACGCACGGCGCGCGACCTCGTCGAGGAGTTCGGGGCGATCGAGCGGATGGCGGCCGCGGCGCGCACGCTGGCCGCGGGCCGGGTCGCGACGACGCGGGTGTGGGCCGACGAGGGCGACCGGTCGGCTGCGCACTGGCTCGCCCGGACCACGGGCACCACCGTCGGCGACGCGGTCGCCACGCTGGAGACGGCCCGGCACCTCGACGGGTTCGAGGCGACGGAGGCCGCGTTCCGCGCCGGCGACCTGTCGCTCGCCCAGGCGGGGGCGATCACGAAGGCCGCGGCCGCCGATCCGCACGCCGAGGGCGACCTGCTGGCCGTCGCGACGACCG
>VGCA01000190.1 GCA_016870245.1 Actinomycetota bacterium
TCCGATGCCCCGCCCGGCCCCGGTCACCAGGGCCACGCGGCCGGCCAGCGGTCGTGCGGAGTCGGTCACGGGCCCAACCGTAACGGCGGATCGCACTCGCCGCGTCGGTCCGGCGGCGCCGTCAGCCGGTGAGGGCCGGCGGGTGGCGCCCGGCCCAGGGCATCGCCTGCTCCAGCTGCGCGGCCACGCGCAGCAGGAGGTCGTCGCGCCCGTACGCGGCCACGAGCTGCACCCCGATCGGCAACCCGTCTTCGTTCCAGTGCAATGGCAGCGAGATCGCGGGCTGCCCGGTGAGGTTGAACGGCGTGGTGAACGGGGTGAAGGTGCCCATCGCCGCGCCGAGGTCGGCGAGGTCGCAGGTGGGGGCCAGCTCCCCGAGGCGGGGCGGCGGCGTCCCGAGCTGCGGCGTGACCAGCAGGTCGTAGCCGGGCGAGTCGGCGTCCCCCGTCCAGAAGCGGGCGAGCCCGCGGGAGTAGTCGTTGGCCCGTTCGAGGGCCTCCACGTACTGCGGCGCGGTGACCGAGCGGCCGAACTCGACCATCTGCGCGTTCCAGGGCTCGAGCTCCGACGGGCTGATCGTGCGTCCGAGCGCGGCGCTCCACCGGTCGAGGTCGCGGGCCATGAACGGGCCGAACATCCCGCCGAGGGCCGCGCCGAAGGCCGGGTCGTCGAGGGCCGGGAGGTCGACGGGCTCGACGACGTGACCCAGCGACTCGAGCACCGGGAGCGCGGCGAGCACTGCGGCGACGCAGTCGGGGTGCACGTCGTCGGCGGCGCCGGTGCGCCGGACGCGGAACCCGATGCGCAGGCGGCCGGGGTCGGCCCCCACCTCTTCGAGGAAGGGCCGGGCGGGTGCCGGCGCGGAGTACGGGTCGCCGGGCGCCGGCCCGGCGGTCGCGTCGAGCACCGCGGCGGTGTCGCGCACGCTGCGGGTGAGGACGTGCTCGTGGGTGGTCGGACCCCAGTACTCGCCGAAGTGGGGCCCGAGGCTGTTGCGGGCCCGGGTGGGCTTGAGCCCGACCAGGCCACAGGCGCTCGCCGGGATGCGGATCGATCCGCCCATGTCGTTGCCGTGGGCGACGGCGACCATGCCCGCCGCGACGGCCGCCCCCGCGCCGCCGCTCGATCCACCGGGTGAGCGGTCGGGGTCCCAGGGGTTGTGGGTCGCGCCGTAGGCGAGCGGCTCCGTGGTGGGCGACGACGCCAGCTCGGGCAGGTTGGTCTTCCCCACGATCACGAAGCCGGCGGCGCGGTACCGCCGCACGAGCTCGGTGTCGGTGGGCGCGACGTAGCCGGCGTCCTTCAGGACCTGCATGCCGCAGTGGTACGGGTCGCCGGCGGAGTGGGCGACGCAGTCCTTCAGGAGGAACGGCACCCCGCGGAACGGGCCGTCGGGCAGCGTTCCCGCGGCTGCGGCGCGGGCCTTCTCGAAGAGCGGGATGATCACCGCGTTGAGCGAGGGGTTGCGGGCCTCGATCCTGGCGATCGCGTCCTCGACCAGCTCGCTCGGGGTCACCTCGCCCCGACGCACCAGGTCGGCCAGCGCCGTCGCGTCGAGCCATTCCAGTTCTGACATCCCCCGATGCTCGCGCGGTCGTGGGGCGGCGCGCCTGGGCGGCCGGTCAGCCGGCGTTGCGGAAGGCGCGGGAGAGCAGTGGGCTGGTCGCCGTGGGCAGCGGTACCCGCTCGGTGCCGGGGGACAGGAGGCTGCGCCCACCGGCCGCCGCGGCCGCCGGACGCGCGGCCGTGTGACTCGGGGTGCGGTCGAAGGGGAGGGTGGGCGCCGGTGCCGAGGGTGGCGGCGGAGGCGGCGCGTAGCGGCTCGGGGCGGGCGAGCCCGCGGGCTCCACGTGCCCGAGTCCGGGCCGGATGTCGCGCAGCTCCCAGTGGCGGGGGGGCTTGAGCAGCTCGCCGTGGCGGCGGCAGAGGTCGCCGGCCGAGTACGCGGCGGCCTCGGCGAGCGGTGCGAGCCACACGATGCGGCGCAGCCCGTCGAAGGTGAAGGTCGCCGTCGCCGGTGCACAGCATCCAGGGCGGGCACACAAGCGAGGCATGGCCCTGAAGGTACCGCACCGACGGTGGCACCGGGTGACACTCCACGGCATCGAGCCGCGACTGCCTCCCGGTGCCAACCGGTATACGGTGTCCGGCTACTCACCGGTATCCGGAGGCCGGATCCGGACGGGATGGGAGGCGAACGTGCGAAAGCTCCTCGGGATGGCGGCCGTGATCGTGGTGGCGCTCGGCCTGGCGGTCCCCTCGGGCGCGTCGGTGCGCCAGCAGTCGAAGGGCCCGCTGAAGGTCGGCACCAACCTGCCGGCGCCCGGCTTCTGGACGGGCAACACCCCGTCCGACATCAGCGGCGGCTTCGAGTACGACCTCGCCGAGGCGATCGCGAAGAAGCTCGGCTACGACGGCGTCGAAGTCGTCAACGTGTCGTTCGACGCCCTGGTCGCCGGCAAGGCCAAGGGCTTCGACCTCGCGTTCTCGCAGGTCACCATCACCGACGACCGGGCGAAGGTCGTCGCCTTCTCCACCCCGTACTTCGACTCCGACCAGGGCGTGATGGTCCGGGCCGGCACCACGGTCAACGACGCCAACGCCAAGAAGACCCAGTGGGGCGTGCAGTCGGCCACGACGGCGCAGAGCTTCCTCAAGGACGAGATCAAGCCGAAGAAGAAGCCGCGCGTGTACCAGGAGACCTCGCAGGCGTTCGCCGGTCTCCAGGCCAAGCAGTCCGACGCCGTGATGCTCGACACCGCCATCGTGCTCCAGCAGGCCGCGGCCTCGAAGGGCAAGTTCCAGGTGGTGGGCCAGTACCTCACCGGTGAGAAGTACGGAGCGGTCCTGCCCAAGGGCTCGCCGATCCTCGCCGACGTCGACAAGGCGATCACCGAGCTGAAGGCCGACGGCACCATCGGCCGCCTCGCCGAGCAGAACCTCGGGGGCGACCCGGCGAAGATCCCGGTCCTCGGCGGCTGATCCGGCCGCAGGGGGCGGGGGCTGTCGAGGTCCGGTCGGACGACCGTGACCGGTGCGCAGGGAGCCACCCGGCCACCCTACGGACGCGCGCCCGCCCGGGCCCGGGCGTTCGCGGTCGCGTCGCTCGGGTTCGCGGTCGTGGGTGGGATCGCGGCCGCGATCCGGTCGCAGTCCACCGACAACGACTGGCTCGCCGTCTTCCTGCTCGCCCTGCCGCTGTCGATCGCGGCCCTGTACTACGGCCGCCACGTCGAGACCCAGGTGGTCGACGTCGACGGCGACGAGGCCGACGAGGCGGTCGCGCGGACGTCGCGTCGGATCGCGGTCGCGGCGATCGCCACCAGCGCGGCCCTGTGCCTCGGTCTGGCGATCTGGTCGGCGTGGGACGGCCTCCAGGACGTCGGCGACACCTTCTTCTCCTGGGAGAACATCAAGTCCAGCTTCCCCGACGTGGTCGAAGGGTTCTGGCTCAACATCCAGATCTTCATCATCGCCGAGATCCTCGTGCTCGGCTGGGGGCTCGTGGTCGCGACGATGCGGCGGGCGCCGGGTCGGGCGGCGATGCCGCTGCGGTGGTTCGCGGTGGTCTATGTCGACGTGTTCCGGGGCCTGCCCGCGATCGTCACCATCTACCTCGTGGGCTTCGGCCTTCCGCTCACCTCGCTGCCCGTGGTGTCGAACCCCGACCTCTCGATCGACATCGGCCCGTTCCATCTCGACCAGCTGGCCTGCCTCGGCATCCTGGCACTGACCCTCGTCTACGGGGCCTACGTGGCCGAGGTCTACCGGTCGGGGATCGAGAGCGTGCACTGGAGCCAGGACGCCGCGGCCCGGGGCCTGGGTCTCTCGCGGGGCCAGTCGCTGCGGTTCGTGGTCGTGCCCCAGGCGATCCGACGGGTGGTGCCACCGCTCATGAACGACTTCATCGGGCTGCAGAAGGACACCGCGCTGCTCAACGTGCTCGGCGTGCTCGAGGGCTTCAACATCGCCCGCATCTACGCCGGCAACGAGTTCAACCTGTCGGCGGTCACCGGCCTCGGCATCTGCTTCCTCGTGATCACCATCCCGATGACCCGCTTCGCCGACTACCTCGTGAAGCGTGACCAGAAGCGACTCCAGGCGGCGGGCGGCTGATGGCGCTGGTGGAGGCCCGCGGGGTCGTCAAGCGCTTCGGGGAGCAGACCGTCCTCGACGGGGTCGACCTCGAGGTCGAACCCCACAAGGTCGTCGCGCTCATCGGCGCGTCGGGGTCGGGCAAGTCGACCCTGCTGCGGTGCATCAACGGTCTCGAGGCCCTCGACGGCGGCACCATCCGGGTCGACGGCCGGTCGGTGCTCCAGGACGACATCAAGCTCAACCGGCTGCGCCGCGACGTGGGGATCGTGTTCCAGAGCTTCAACCTGTTCCCCCACATGTCGGTGATCGACAACGTGATGCTCGCCCCCCGCAAGGTGCTCGGGGTGTCGAAGGCCGACGCCGCCGACCGGGCCCGGTGGCTGCTCGACCGGATCGGCCTCGCCGACAAGGCCGACGCCTTCCCCGATCGCCTCTCCGGTGGCCAGCAGCAGCGGGTGGCCATCGTGCGGGCGATGGCGATGCGGCCCAAGGTGCTGCTGCTCGACGAGATCACCAGCGCCCTCGACCCCGAGCTGGTCGACGAGGTGCTCGAGATGGTCACCGACCTCGCGCACGAGGGAATGACGATGATCCTCGCGACCCACGAGATGGACTTCGCCCGCGACGTTGCCGACAAGGTGTGCTTCCTGCACAAGGGCTCGATCCTGGAGGAGGGGCCGCCCGCCGAGATCTTCGGCTCGCCCCGCCACGAGCGCACGGCCGAGTTCCTCCGCCGGAGCCTCGAGGGCCGGTCCCGCTGACCGCCGGGCCCCGGTCGGACGGGCCCGACGGGTTCGAGCGCCGCGGCATTTGTCAGGTCATAGGGCTTTTGCCAGCGTGACTTGGGCCACACGGGCCGCGGGCGGGGCGGTGTGACCGAGCCCCGGGGGGCCCGCACCGGTACCGTCTCCGGCGGAGTTGCACCGGTGTGGTTTCCCCGGGGGCGACTCCGTTTCCGTGATCCGTTGCGGTCTCGCCGCGCGCCCGATCGGTCGCGCGTCGCAGACCCGAAGAAGGAGGCAACACATGCGAGGGATGCTCGAACGCATCTCCCCGGTGCTGGTGGCCGCCGTCCTGGCCGGAGGGTTCGTCGTCTCGTCGGCGCTCCCGGCGGGCGGGGCCACCGATGAACGTCGGGATCGGCTCCATGCGGTGCGGCCGGTCGCCGCCACCACCCAGACCCCAATGTCCGTCCACCCCGACCTCGCCGTGCAGATCGCCGAGGCCGAGTGGTTCGATCGGGCCGCCGAGGCCGAGTTCATCGCCGGCGTCGCCCGGGCCGAGGCCGCCGCCGCGGCCGCCAGCCGTGGTGGGAGCAGCGCGACGATCAGCCGCGCCCACGGACGCTGCGACGGCGACGTGCAGTGCTTTCTCGAGTGCACCCGGGCCCACGAGTCCGACACCTCCGGCGGCTACGGCGCCGTGAGCAGCAGTGGGACCTACCGCGGCGCCTACCAGTTCCAGCAGTCCACGTGGGACGCCGCGGTTGCCGGCGCGGGCCACGGTGAGTTCGCCGGGTTGCCGGCCGACCAGGTGCCCTCCGAGATCCAGGACGCCGCCGCGGCGCACCTGTACTCGGTGTCGGGCACCCGCCCCTGGGGCGGTCGCTGCTGAGGACCCTGCCGCCGGCGGCCACCCCCGGCCGCCGGACCGC
>VGCA01000191.1 GCA_016870245.1 Actinomycetota bacterium
CGGGACTCGCCGCGGCCTTCTGGCGGCGCCGCTCGAGCTCGTCGTCGTCGAAGCGGTCGACCACGATCGTGATGTGGCTCGTCCGCTTGCGGATGCGGGTGCCGCGACCGCGGGCTCGGGGGCGCCACCGCTTGCCCGTCGGGCCCTCGTCGGCGAACGCCCGGGCGATGTAGAGGTCGTCGGCGGGGATCGAGTCGTTGTGCTCGGCGTTCGCGACCGCGGAGTCGAGCAGCTTGAGGAGGTCGTCCGCGATCCCCTTCTCGCTGAGCGCGAGGGTCGCACGGGCGGTCTCGATGTCCTGGCCCTGGATCAGGCGCAGTACCTGCCGCACCTTCGAGGCGGAGGTGCGCACGTAGCGCAGACGGGCGACGGTGCCAGTGGTGCTCATCGGCGCGACGACCTCTCCTGACCCGCGTGGTACTTGAACGTGCGCGTCGGCGCGAACTCGCCGAGCTTGTGACCGACCATCGCCTCGCTGATGTAGACGGGCACGTGCTTGCGTCCGTCGTGCACCGCGATGGTGTGCCCGACCATGTCGGGGGTGATGGTCGAGCGACGCGACCAGGTCTTGATGACCTTGCGCTCACCGGCCTCGTTCTGCGCGTCCACCTTCTTCGCGAGGTGGTCGTCGACGAACGGGCCCTTCTTCAGACTGCGGGGCATTCCGTCTCCATGGGTCGCTCGCTCATGAGCGCGGTGCACACATCGATCTGCTGCATTCGCTCGCTCCTGCTACCTGCGGCTGCCGCGGGTACGGCGGCGGCGCACGATCATCTCGTCGGACTTCTTGCCCTTCTTGCGGGTGCGGCCCTCGGGCTTGCCCCACGGCGAGACCGGGTGGCGACCACCCGAGCTCTTGCCCTCACCACCGCCGAGCGGGTGGTCGACCGGGTTCATGGCGACACCCCGGACGTGCGGGCGCTTGCCCTTCCAGCGGTTGCGACCGGCCTTGCCGATCTTGACCAGCGACGCCTCGGCGTTGCCGACCGAGCCCACCGTCGCCCGGCAGTCGATCGGGACCCGCCGCATCTCGGTGGACGGGAGCCGCAGCGTGGCGAACTGGCCCTCCTTGGCGACGAGCTGGATCGACGCGCCGGCGCCCCGGCCCATCTTCCCGCCCGCACCCGGCTTCAGCTCGACGTTGTGCACGACCGTACCGACCGGGATGTACCGCAGCGGCAGCGCGTTGCCGGGCCGGATCTCCGAGCCGTGGCCGCTCTGCAGCATGTCGCCGACCGCGAGCTGCGCGGGGGCGAGGATGTAGCGCTTCTCCCCGTCGAGGTAGTGCAGCAATGCGATGCGGGCGTTGCGGTTCGGGTCGTACTCGATCGACGCGACCTTGGCGGGCACGCCGTCCTTGTCGCGCTTGAAGTCGACCACGCGGTACTTCTGCTTGTGCCCGCCACCCCGGTGCCGCGACGTCATCCGGCCGTACGAGTTGCGGCCGCCGGTCTTGGGCTTCGGCTTGGTGAGCGAACGCTCCGGGCGGTCGCGGGTGATCTCCGCGAAGTCCGAGACGGTCTGGAACCGGCGCCCGGGGCTGGTGGGCTTGCGCTTGCGAATGGCCACGGTCAGCTCCCGAAGATCTCGATCCGGTCACCCTCGGCGAGAGTGACGATCGCCCGCTTCGTGTCGGCGCGCTTGGCCCAGGTGCCGGTGCGGCGGTTGCGCTTGCGCTTGCCGTTGCGGTTCATCGTGTTGACGTTGGTCACACGCACGTCGAAGATCGACTCGACCGCGTTGCGGATCTCGATCTTGTTGGCGTCGGGGGCGACGACGAACGTGTACACGTTCTCGTCGTAGGCGGTGTACGACTTCTCCGACACGACGGGCCGGAGGATCACGTCGCGGGGGTCACGCTGCGTCATCGGTGTTCTCCGTCTTGGCGCTCGCGGAGTAGCGCGCGATGGCGTCGTCGAGCGTGGCCTTCGAGAACACGATGTAGTCGTTGACCAGCACGTCGTACGCGTTGAGCTCCTCGGGCAGCACGATCTGCACGTACTTGCCGAGGTTGCGGAACGACTTCCACGCCGCGTCCTCTTCACGGTCGAGGACGAGCAGCACCCGCGGGACCCGCACGCCCTTCGCACGCAGCCCGAGCTGCTCGAGGACGGTGATGCCCTGCTTGGTCTTCGGCTCGGTGATCGCCCAGTCGTCGACGACCTTCACCTGGCCCTCGGCCGCCCGGTCGGACAGCGCCGAGCGCAGCGCGAGGCGCACCATCTTCTTGGGCGTCCGCTGGGTGTAGTCACGCGGCTTGGGCCCGTGGGCCACACCACCACCACGCCACTGCGGCGCCCGGATCGAGCCCTGGCGGGCCCGGCCGGTGCCCTTCTGGCGCCACGGCTTCGCGCCACCGCCCGCGACCTCGGCCCGGGTCTTGGTGGAGTGCGTGCCGGCGCGCCGGTGGGCGAGCTGCGCGGTGACGACCTGGTGCATCACCGGGATGTTCGGCTCGATGCCGAAGAGGTCGTCGGGGGCGTCGACCGTGCCGGCGGACGCGCCCGCCGCGGTCGTGACGTCGAGCTTCATTCCTCACCCTCCGCCTCTTCGGGTCGCTCGCCTTCGCTCGCGCCGTCTGCGTCGCCGGCACCGACCGAGACCAGCTCCGACTCGGCCTTCGCCGAGAAGTCGGGGGCCGCAGCCGCCGGGCCCTTGGCCGCGTTGCGGATGAACACCAGGCCGCCGTTGGGACCGGGGACCGCGCCCTTGACGAGGAGCAGGCCCCGCTCGGCGTCGCCCTCGACCACCTCGAGGTTGAGGGTCGTGGTGCGCACGTTGCCGTGCTGGCCGGCCATGCGCATGCCCTTGAACACCCGGGCCGGCGTGGCGCAGGCGCCGATGGAGCCGGGCGCCCGGTGCTTCTTGTGGTTGCCGTGGCTGGCGCCCTGGCCTTTGAAGTTGTGGCGCTGCATGACCCCGGCGAAGCCCTTGCCCTTCGACACCGCGGTCACGTCGACCAGCTCGCCGGCGGCGAAGACGTCGGCGTTGATGACGGTGCCGACCGCGTACGGCGACAGGTCGTCGACGCGGATCTCGGCGAGGTGCTTGCTCGCGGAGGTCCCGCTCTTCTTCAGGTGACCGAGCTCCGGCTTGTTGAGCCGCTGCTCCTTGACGGCACCGAACGCGATCTGGACGGCCGAGTAGCCGTCGCGCTCCGGTGTCTTGAGCTGGACGACGCGACACGGACCGGCCTGGATCACCGTCACCGGAACGATCCGGTTGTCGGAGTCCCAGACCTGGGTCATGCCGAGCTTGCGCCCGAGGATCCCCTTCACCGCGGCCATGGGTCAGCTTTCCTCACATCGGTTCGGGCGGCACCGGCAGCGGGCAGCCCCGCTGCCGTGGGCGCACGCCCTCGGTCGTTTCGGATGCCGGGCCCACCGGGTGGGCGAGCCGAGCAGTGCCTCACGCGAACGCTCCCCCGGTCCAGGCAGGACCAGCGGAGCGTTCCCTGGTTGTGCTGTGCGGTTCCCGTCGCCGGGCCTGCGCAGACGTCGATTGGCGGACTTGAGAAGTTCGAAGTGGATCGCCACGCACTCGGGCGGCGAAGCCCGAGAATCCTACCGGTTCACTCCCGATCTGCCCACTCGGGTCCTGACCATGGCCTCGCTCGCTCGGTCGGCGGGGAAGCCGGTTCCGAGACGACCGCCCGCTCAGCGGCTCCCGTCGCTGCGCTCCGACCGCCTCCCGCTGAGCTCCTCGGTGAGGAGGAAGAGGGCGGAGTGGTCGAGGGTGCCCCGGCCGGTGGCCTGGAGGGAGGCCAGGAGCTGGGTGACCAGGCCGGCCACCGGCACGGCGACGTCGCGCTCCCGAGCCGTGGCGAGCACGATCCCCATGTCCTTGAGATGCAGATCCACCCGGAACCCGGGGTCGAAGCGCCGCTCCACCATCTGGGGCCCCTTGCGCTCGAGGATCCGGCTCTGGGCCATGCCCCCGTCGAGGACCCGCAGGGCAGTGGTCGGGTCGACCCCGCAGGCCTCCAGCATCACCACCGCCTCGGCCAGGACCGCCAGCGTGCCCGAGATGATCAGCTGGTTGGCCGCCTTGACCGTCTGACCGGCCCCGGCGGGACCCACGTGCTCGATGGTGGTCCCCATGGCCTCGAGCACCGGACGGGCCCGTTCGAGATCGGCGGCCTCGCCCCCGACCATGATCGACAGCGTGCCCTCGCGGGCGCCCACGTCACCGCCGCTCACCGGGGCGTCGAGGGCCCCACAACCCTTGGCGGCCGCCGCCGCGGCCACCTTCCGGGCCGTCTCGGGCCTCACCGTCGACATGTCGACGATCACGGTGCCCGGATCGGCGTGGTCGAGGATCCCGTCGGCCCCCAGCACCACGGCCTCCACGTCGGGCGAGTCGAGGATCATGGTGATCACGACGTCACGGCCCGCGGCGAGGTCAGCGAGGCTGGTGGCCCGCCGGGCCCCGTCGGCCACGACCTCCTCGACCGGCCCCGGCGAGCGGCTGAACACCGTCACCTCGAACCCGGCCCGGAGCAGGTTCCGGGCCATGGGCTTGCCCATGATCCCGAGCCCCACGAAACCGACCCTCATGCCCCCACCCCTCGTTCGCCCGACAGGCCCGACGGCTCGCGCACCACGATGTGCCGGCCCGGCGTCGACGAGACGGCGAGCACTTCTCGGTGCTCCGGTATCTTCGCGTGCGCGGACCGACCGGCGGTTCCGGGAGCAGGGTGCATGACCGAGCGCGAGGAGCGGGACGGGCGAGCCACAGGGCTCCCGTCGCACGCTGACCCCGCAATCGACGACGACCCCGAGGTCGGCTGCATCGCCGATTTCCCCGCGGGGAGCCGCACGGCCCTGGTCGCGTTCGGCGGCATCGGACGCTTCGGGCCGGACCCGGGCGTCGCCCCGTTCGAGTTCCGCGGGGTCGGGGCCTCGATCGACGGGGCGACGGTGTATCTCCGTGACCCGAGCCGCACGTGGTACCGCAGCGGCGTCCCCGGCCTCGGCCCCGACCCCGACACCGCCATCGCCGCCCTCGGTGCGCTCCTCGAGCGCAACCGCATCGAACGATCGGTGTTCACGGGAGTGTCCGCCGGCGGGTTCGCCGCACTCTGGTACGGCAGCGTGCTCGGCGTGGACGTCGTGCACGCCTTCGTGCCGCAGACCTCGGTGGGCCTCTCGGGTCGGCTGATGGCGCGGGACCGGCGGTACCGCCCCAACATCCGGCGGATGCGTGCGGCACTCCCACGCGACGCCGGGGTGACCGACGTACGGCCCGTCGTCGCACGGGCCGCCGCGACGAACGTTCACGTGCACTGGGGCGACCGCACCCCGGCGGACGGCCGCCAGGCACGACGCCTGCAGTCGTTCGAGCACGTGCAGATCCACGAGTACCCGGGCGTGAAGCACGCCGATCTCGCCGCCTCGCTCCTGGACTCGGGTGTGCTCCTCCCCATGTTGAACGGCGCGCTCGCGGGGCGCTCGAACGAGCGCGGACCCACCAGGACGTGACCCGGCGCGAGGCGGCGCCCGATCTCTCGGGCGCCGAGCCTTTGCGTTCTTGCCGCACTCGCCAGGCCGAATGCGGTGCTGTCTCCGGACGCCGCGTCGAGCGCAGACGGCCGGATCAGATCTGCGGATCAGGCCTGCTGGATCTTGATCTCGATGTCGACGCCGGCGGGGAGGTCGAGGCGCTGCAGCGACTCGACCGTCTTGCCGGTGGGCTCCACGATGTCGAGGAGGCGCTTGTGGATGCGCATCTCGAAGTGCTCG
>VGCA01000192.1 GCA_016870245.1 Actinomycetota bacterium
CGCGGGCGTCGGCGGGCAGCACGACCTGGACCGCCTCGGCCACCGCGAGCGCGTCGGCCGGTGCCGTCCAGGGCCCGGCGGGGTCGTCCACCCCCCACAGCCACTCGGCCACCGCTTCGTAGCCCGCCTCCTCGGCCGCCCGGGCCACGTCCCAGCCCCGGTAGGCCAGCCGACCGACCGGGTCGAGGCGGGTGAGCGCGGAGTCGACGACGATCTCGGGCCCTGGTCCTCCGTCGGTCCTCCGGGCCCGGGCGGCCAGCCGCTCGACGTCGGCCCGGAGGTAGCGGCTGGTGCGGGTCCCCGCTACCCGCTCCCGCCGGACGAGGCCCCGGCTCACGTACGCGTAGAGCGTCTGCGGCTTCACCCCCAGACGGGCCATCGCCTCGCCCGCCGTCACCCACTCGGTCTCGGCCATGCCCGATATTACATTGATCTGATCAATGTTGACAACATATAGAGGGCCGCGCGAGCCTCGGAGCGACGACACGACACCGAGAGGAAGGACCTCCCCCATGCAGGATCTCGTCGCACCCCCCGGCCTGAAGGGCGTGATCGTCGCCGACACCGCACTCGGCGACGTCCGCGGCCGCGAGGGCTTCTACCACTACCGCCAGTACTCGGCGCCCGACCTGGCCCGCTCCCGCACGTTCGAGGACGTGTGGCACCTCTTCCTCGAGGGCACCCTCCCGACCCTCCCCGAGCGCGACCGGTTCACCCGGGCCACGGCGGCGCTGCGCCCGCTGCCACCCACGCTGATCGACCTGCTCCCGGCCATCGCCCGCAGCCACGCGGTGCCGCTCGCCGCGCTGCGCACCGCCCTGTCGCAGCTCGCCGCGCTGGAGGACATGCCGCCGGTCTACGACGCCGACGAGGCCACGATCCGCGCCAACGCGCTCCGGGTGAGCGCGGCCGTGCCGGTGCTGGTCGCCGCGCTCCATCGCAGCGCCGCCGGCAAGCCCCCGATCGCGCCGCGCCCCGACCTCCCGACGGCGGCGAACTACCTGTACATGATCGACGGCACCGAGCCCGACCCCGAGCGGGCCCGCGCCATCGAGCAGTACCTGATCCTCACGATCGACCATGGCTTCAACGCCTCGACGTTCACCGCACGCGTCGTCGCCTCGACCGGCGCCGACCTCGGCTCGGCGATCGTCGCGGCGCTCGGCTCGCTGTCGGGCCCCCTGCACGGCGGCGCCCCGAGTCGCGCGCTCGACACGCTCGACGCGATCGGCACGCCCGAGCGCACCGAGGAGTGGGTGCGCGAGGCCGTGGGCTCCGGCGAGCGGATCATGGGGTTCGGCCACGCGGTCTACCGCACGGCCGACCCCCGGTCGGTGCTCCTGCACGAGGTGGCCGAGTCGCTCGGCGGACCGCTCGTCGCGTTCGCCGGTCAGGTGGAGGTGACGGTCGAGAAGGTGCTCGCCGAGATGAAGCCCGGCCGCGAGCTCCACACCAACGTGGAGTTCTGGGCGGGAGTGGTGATGGAGCTGTGCGGGCTGCCCCGTAGCCTGTTCACCCCGACCTTCGCCGCCAGCCGGGTCATCGGCTGGTGCGCCCAGGTGATGGAGCAGGCCCGCGAGTCGGCCATCATCCGACCGAGCGCCCGCTACGTCGGCCCGCCGGCGCCCGAGCCGGTCCCCGACGCGGCCTGATCGGCCCCGTCCGGCCCGTCCGGCCCCGTCCGCCGCGCTGCTGCGCCATGATGGGGCCATGAGCGATCCGGTCATCATCGAAGCCGCCATCAACGGCGGCAGCACCAAGGCCCGCAACCCCCACACCCCGACGACGCCGGAGGAGATCGCGGCCGACGCGCTCGCGTGCATCGACGCGGGTGCCGCGATCGTGCACAACCACATCGACCGGGTGATGGTCCCCGGCGAGGAGTCGGCCGCGCGCTACCTGGAGGGCTGGGCCCCGGTGCTCGACGCCCGCCCCGACGCCATCCTGTACCCCACCACCAACTTCGGGCCCGGCGTGGAGGGCGCGTACTCGCACATGCGGCCCCTGGCTGCGACCGGCCACCTGAAGATCGGGATCATCGACCCCGGGTCGGTCAACTTCGGCGCGATCGGCCCCGACGGCGTGCCCGCCGGACCGGGGGTGGTGTACGTGAACTCGTACGGCGACATCCGCCACCAGCGCGACCTGTGCGAGGAGCTGCGCCTCGGTCCGAGCGTCGCGATCTTCGAGCCCGGGTTCCTCCGCACGGCGATGCGCTACCACCAGGCCGGGATGATGCCCCGCGGCGCGATGATCAAGCTCTACTTCGGCGGCCACTCCGGCTACCTCACCGGCGGGTCCGCCGGTCGCGGCGCCGCATTCGGCCTGCCCCCCACCCGCACCGCCCTCGACGCGTACTGCGAGCTCATGGAGGGCAGCACCCTGCCCTGGTCGGTGGCGGTGATCGGCGGCGACCTGTCCGAGCACCGGGAGGTCGTGCTCGAGGCCCTCGCCCGCGGCGCGCACCTCCACGCGGGCCTCGAGGACCATATGGGCGATCGCACCCCGACCAATGTCGAGCTGGTGACCGAGGCGGTCGGCCTGTGCGCCGAGGCGGGCCGGCCCGTCGCGTCGATCGCCGAGACCGAGGCGATCCTCGACCTCCCCCGCCGCGAGCATTGACCCGCGACGGTCCCGCCGCGCGGTCTACCCGCGGGTGCTGGTGACCCGGTCGGCGCCGACCGGGAGGTTCAGCTCGACCCAGCCCCGGCCCACCGACCCGTCGGCCGCCTCGAACCGGCACAACGAGCGGGCGAACCGCGACGTCACCCCGTCGGGCGACGCGATGAGGACCGGGGCGTGCAGCTCCGGGATCACCCGGGTCTCGAGCCCCGCGATCTCCAGGTAGGCGCTGGTGGGCAGGTCGTCGCCGTCGAGCTCGACCTCGACGTCGACCGCCTCGGCCGCTCGCAGATCGTGGTCGGGTTCGACCACGTAGCCCACCTGGAGACTCGGACCGGTACCGGGCACCAACGTGCGCACGCCGTGGAACCACCGGTTGGTCGGCAGGTGACCGGCCGACCACAGCCACGGGAAGCTCCAGACCCGGTTGCCCCAGGAGTGGTCGCGCTGTCCCGGGCAGTACACATCCACGTGGGTTCCGGCCACCGAGACGTCACCCTGCACCCAGGCCGCCTGCTCGTAGCGGGTGGTCATGGTGTACGGGTACACGACCGCTGCGCCGCGCCATTCCAGGTCGATCTCGACGTCGAGGTCGCCGTCACCGGGGTGCTCGGGGGTGAACACGTCGGCCGGGTTCGCGTAGGTCCGGGCCCGGCCCGAGCTCCGGATGCGCCAGGCCATCAGCGGCTCGGTGCACTCGAACGCGGTGCGCCACCCCGCGGTCTGCACCGCGAGCGGCGCGTCGCGTTCGGGGCACGGCGCCGTCGTGTCGCTGATCAGCACCAGCGGCTCGCCGGGGCGCACGATGGCGAGCCAGTACCAGGCGACGCCGAGGTTCGGGTAGAGGCCGAGCCGCACCCAGCCCCCGTACGAGCCGTCGGTGGCGGCAAAGTCGTGGTACCACGACTCGCCCCACGAACGGTCGGTCCCCGGGAGATGACGGTGCTCGTCGTCACCCCTGAGGTGGAATGCAGTCATCTCGGCCTCCTGCGTCGCTGCCCGAAACCTAACGGACGCGCGCCCGGTCCGTCCCCCGGGGAGCGGACGACCCCGGTACGCTCCCCCCGACCACGTCGGCCTCCCGGGGGAATCGATGCGCACGAGGCGACACCCCGCCAACCCGGTGGATGGGAAGACAGCCCACCGCGTGGGGGGCGAGGGCGGCTGGGCCGAGTTCGTCGTGCTGTTCCTGTTCGCCGCGGTGATCGGCGCCGCATTCGTGTGGGCCCTCGTGCTCCACGAGAAGCCGCCCGACACCGGGTCCACGAGCGCCACGACCTTCGACCCCACGGCCACGACCCTCGTGCCCCCGACCCTGCCGGCGCCCCGCAAGTACGCGGTCGAGGACACCGGTGTGAACCTGCGCGAGGGCCCGGCCACCAACACCAAGGTGCTCACGCGGCTCGAGGGCGGCACGAAGGTGCGGGTGATCTGCAAGACCGTCGGCCAGGACGTCACCGGCGAGGACGGCTCCACCAACTTGTGGCTGCGGATCGACCTCGGGCAGTTCGGCCTGGGCTACGCCTCGGCCCTCTACGTCGACGTCGGTGACGACCTCGAGGACAACAACGCGATCGGCGACTGCGTGCTCGCGCCGGTCGGCTGACCCGCGCCCGGCGAACGGCTCAGACCCGCGCTCAGCGAACGGCTCAGACCCGCGCCCCGACCACCGCGACCAGGCCCTCGGCCAGCGGATCGGCGTCGAATCCCGCACGCACGACGGCCGTGACGCCCTCGTCGGCCAGGACCGCGGGGACCGCCGCGGTGTCGACCAGCACGTTGACATGGCGCTCGTCGTCGCGCCGCCACGAGCCGTCGCCGGCTCGCACGAACGTGGTGATGCCCCGCACGAACCGCGCCGGTGCGGGCACCTCGTAGCGGGTGACGATGGCCCAGTCGTCCTCCACCCGAACGAACGGCGGCGCGCCGGCCCGGTGGCGTCCGTACTCGAGGTCGCAGAGGTCGAGGGCGAGCACCCCGCCCGGACGGAGGGCCCGGGCCGCGGCCCGCAAACCCGCGTCGACGGCAGCCTCGTCGGGGAGGTAGGAGAGCACGTGCCCGACCGACACGACGGCGTCGGCCTCGAGGATCGGGTCGTCGGGCAGCACCAGCACCTCCACGGCCTCGGCGTCGGGCACCACGGTGCGGGCGAGGTCGACCATGGCCGGCGAGGCGTCGGTGGCGATGACGCGGTGGCCGGCGTCGAGCAGGTGGCGGGTGAGGAGGCCGCTCCCGCACCCGAGCTCGACCACGAGGCCGTCCCGGGCGCGGACCGGCTCCAGCAGGGCGAGGATCCCGGGCGCGCACCGGTCGGCGTGGGACCCGAAGCCCACGTGGTGCACGTGGGCGAGGTCGGACCGGTAGATCCCGTCGCTCACGCGGAGTCGGACGGCGTACGCGGCGCGAGCACCTTCTCCATGCCGGCCAGGAAGCCGTTGGCGTCGGCCCGCTTGGCCGCGGCCGTCTTCGCATAGTCGTCGCACGCGAACGCCTCGAACACGCCCGACCGCAGCTGGCCGATGATCGCGGCCGCGACGTCGTCGGGCTCCATCCCCGACGGCGGCCCGAACGGCGGGTCGTTGCCGTCGCGCGGGAGCGAGAACTCGGTGCGGGTGGTGCCGGGCACGAACAGCTGCGCGTCGACCCCGGTGCCGAGGAGGTCGAGGTGGAGCGCCTCGGTGTACATCTCGAGTGCCGCCTTCGACGCGCAGTAGGCACCCACGCGCGCCGCGGCCGAATGGGTGCCCATCGTGGTGAGGTTCACGATCCGGCCGTGACCGCGGTCGAGCATCCCCGGCAGGAGCGCCCGGACCAACGCCACCGGCGCGAAGAAGTTGACCCGCATGACCTCCTCGAGGTCGGCCTCCGACAGCTCGGGGATGCGGCGCCGCTTCGGGATCCCGGCGCAGTTGACCAGCACGTCGACCCCACCCAGCGCGGTCTCGACCGTCGCGGCGAACGCGGGGATCGCATCGAGGTCGCCCAGGTCGACCGCCCACATCCGCGACCCGGGCGCGTGGGCGCGGCAGACGTCGAGCACCTCGCCGAGGCGGTCC
>VGCA01000193.1 GCA_016870245.1 Actinomycetota bacterium
GGGGCCGCGGCCCGCGTCCCGGGGCCGGCGGACGGCTGCGGGCGACCCACCTGCCCACGGCGTCGGGCGCGGTCGTACTCGTCGCGCTGAGGGCCGGTGAGCACCTCGTAGGCCGTCGCCACCCGCACGAACTG
This sequence comes from Actinomycetota bacterium, assembly GCA_016870245.1. GTDB lineage: Bacteria > Actinomycetota > Acidimicrobiia > IMCC26256 > PALSA-555 > CAIUKV01. Next base: position 135 of record VGCA01000193.1, read on the forward strand.
CTCCGCGGCGTCGGGATCGACCGGACCGGTATCGGGGTGGAGCAGGCGCACCTGGGCCCGGTACGCGAGGGCGATCTCGTCGCGGGTGGCCGAAGGCCTCACGCCGAGCACGGCGTAGTGGTCGGCGCCGGTCCAGTCGCGGACTCTCACGCCATCAGTCTGGCCGACCGCAGCCCGGTCCGGCACAGCCGGCCGGCGCCTACGACGGGGGGCCCTCGCCCAGGGTGATCCGTGCGGTGCGGGTCTGGCCGGAGGCGTCCCGCCACGTGACCTCGACCCGCTCGCCCGGGTCGTAGGTGACCAGGGCCCGGGTGATGTCGTCGAGGGTCCCGATCTCGCGACCACCGATGACGAGGATGGTGTCGCCCTCCCGGATCCCGGCATCGTCGGCACCCGAGCCCCGCTGCACCCCCGCCACGGGCACCCCCGACCCGGCGGTGGCGGTGCCGGACCCGCCGGGCACGCGCCGGTTGGCCAGCGGCGGCCGGACCGACACGCCGAGCACGGCCCGCGTCGCACCGACCCGGATGTTCTCGCCGCCCTCACCCGAGATGATCTTCTTGGCGACGGCGATCGCGTCCTCGATCGGGATCGCGTAGCCTTCGCCCCCGCCAGCGAGACCGGAGCCGTTGGCCACCGACGCGGCCACGGTCATCCCGACGACCCGACCGTCGGTGTCGACGACCGGACCGCCCGAGTCGCCCGAGCGGATGTCGGCCGCGAGCCGGACGAGGCCGGCGAGGGTCTGGGAGTTGGACCCGTCGGAGTCGGAGGCGGTGATCTCCTGCTCGAGCGCGGTGACGGTGCCCGAGACGACCGACGGCTCCCCACCGACACCACCGGCGTTGCCGAGCGCGATCACGGTCTCACCGATGTCGAGGGAGGTCGAGGAACCGATCACTGCGAACTTCAGCTTGCTGACGTTCTGCACCTGGATCACGGCGACGTCCTCCACCACGCTGTACCCGAGGACCGTCGCGGGACGGGTGATGCCGGTGGCGGCGAACTCGACGGTGAGGCTGGCGGTCTCCGAGATCACATGGCTGTTGGTGACCACCAGCCCGTCGGCCGAGATGACGATCCCCGTGCCGGCGGCCTGCCCGCCCCCGTCGACCTGGGAGTTCACGTTGACGACGATGTCGTCGACCGCGTCGGCCACCTCGGCGAGGTCGGCGGGCGCGGTGCCATCCGTCCCGGTGGAGCCGCCGAGGTCGGTGGCGGGCAGGTCGGGCAGGGCCGTCGACGACGCCGTGGAGTCTGCGCCATCGCTCTTGCCGACCTCGTAGCCGGCGACCGCGGGCACGGCGAGGAACGCGAGCACGCCCAGCGCGATGACGATCCGCCGGCGCGACCGCGACATGCGTCGCTCACGGCGGCTCGGGCCGGGAGGGCTCCCGGGCGCCGACGCGAAGGTGGGCTCGGCGGCGGGGCCGGCCCCGTGGCCGTCGGGGAGCGCCCACGGGGCCGCGGCGTCGCCGCGGAAGGACTCGTCGGGGCCGGGCCCGGCGGGCCCGGTGGACCAACGGGGCCCCGGGGGCGGGGGGAAGTCGGGGGGTTCGTGGTGCATCGGGGGTCCTTCCCGGGGGAGGGGGTGCTCCGTCCGTGGGGATCCGGTGGGGGTGCCCCCCATTCAACGCGCCGGCGGGCCGGTTCGGTACCCGCCGCCTGAGAAACGCTGCGCCGGCTCTCAGCGGCTCTCAGCCGCTCTCGGCCGCCGCCGGGACGCCTCAGCCCCGCAGGGCGCCCCCGTGCGCGGCCTCCACCGCGTGGATGCAGGCCGTGCGGGCATCGGCCACGTCGGCATCGGTGAGGGTCCGATCGGGGGCCCGGAACCGCAAGGCGAAGGCGAGGCTGCGCCGGCCCGGCCCGAGCTGGCTGCTGCGGAACTCGTCGAAGCAGCGGACGTCCTCCAGCAGGTCGCCGGCGGCGGCGCGCAGCGTGCGGACCACGGCCGCGGCGTGCACCGAGTCGTCGACGACGAACGCGAGGTCGATCGTCGAGGGCGGGTACGACGACAGGACCCGGAACTGGCGGTCGACGCGGGGCGCGGCGTCCAGCCCATCGAGGTCGAGCTCGAACGCCACGGCCGGTCCCGCGACCCCGGCGGCCGCGAGCGCGGCGGGGTCGAGCGCACCCACCACCCCGACCACCTCGCCGCCCACGACCACGTGGGCCGACGCGCCGGGGTCGAAGCCGGGTGCGGACGCGGACTCGATGCGGACGTCGGCGACGCCGAGGGCCCGGACCACGGCGTCGATGGCGTCGACGGCGTCGTACGCGTCGACGGCCCGGTCGGGCTCGATCGGGGCCCGCCGCACCATCCCCGCAAGGACCCCCGCGACCGCTTCCCGCTCATCGGGCAACGCGCCCTCGACGACCGGACGGCGGAAGATCCGACCCAACTCGAACAGGGCGACGTCGGACTGGCCGCGGGCGGCGTTGTGCGCGGCCGCCGCCACCAGCCCCGTGAGGAGCGTGGGCCGCAGGACCGATTCCTCGGCCCGCAGCGGGTTCGCGACCTGCACCGGGGCGACGGCCGAGAACCGGGCCGCAGCCTCGGGCGCGATCAACGGGATCGCCACCGCCTCGGCGAGGCCCAGCCCCACGAGTGCGTCGGCGACCGCTCGGCGGTCGTGCTGGCGGTGCGAGAGGCCGCCCACCTGGTGCTCGGGCTTGGGGACGGTCCGGCCGATCGCGTCGAAGCCGACGCGGCGGGCGACCTCCTCGACCAGGTCGATCTCGCGCTCGAGGTCGGGGCGGAACGTCGGCGCCACCGCCTCGATGGCCTCACCGCTCCCCTGCACGTCGATGCCGAGTGGCGCCAGCGCGTCGATCACCTCGGCGTCGGTGAGGTCGGTCCCGAGCACGCCGTTGACCTTGCTGGTGCGCAGACGGATGCGGGCGCGCTCGGCCGGGCGCGGGTAGGCGTCGACCGTGGCCGTCGAGGGGCGGGCCGTGGCGACCCCGGCGAGGAGCTCCATGGCCCGGGCCGCGGCCCGGGCCACGCCGTCGGGGTCGATCCCCCGCTCGAATCGGGCGCTGGACTCCGAGCGGAGCTTGAGGCGCTTCGACGTGCGGGCGATGCCCATGCGCTCGAAGTACGCCGCCTCGAGCAGGATCCGCGTGGTGGCGTCGTCCACCTCGGAGTCGCCACCGCCCATGATCCCGGCCAGGGCCTGGGGGGCCCGGTCGCCGTCGCAGATGAGCAGGTCGGAGGGGTCGAGGGGGCGTTCCACGCCGTCGAGCGTGGTGATCCGCTCGCCGTCGGCCGCCAGGCGCACCACGATCCCCGGACCGGCGAGCCGATCGAGGTCGAACGCGTGCAGCGGCTGGTTGTGCTCGAGCAGCACGTAGTTCGTCACGTCGACGACGTTGCTGATCGCCCGCACCCCGGCCTTCACGAGCCGCTGCTGCATCCAGGCGGGGGCCGGGCCCATGGCGACCTCGGCGGTCCACGCCAGATAGCGCGGGCAGCGATCGGGCGCCTCGATCGCAACCGGCACGGCCGTGGTGACGGCCGGGTCGCGGTCGACCTCCGGCTCGGGCACCGTGAGCGGCAGGCCGAAGTGCGCGGCGAGCTCGCGGGCGACGCCCACGATGCACATCGCGTCGGGCCGGTTGGGCGTGATCGCCAGGTCGAAGATCACGTCGTCGAGGCCCAGGACCGCGCGCACGTCGTCGCCGAGCTCGGCGCCGGGGTCGAGGGCGAGGATCCCGGCGTGGTCGTCGCCGAGACCGAGCTCCTTCGCGGAGCAGAGCATGCCGTCGGACACCTCGCCCCGGATCGTGCGCCGTTCGAGCGTGAACCCACCCGGGAGCGTCGCCCCGGACGGCGCGAACGGCACGACCATGCCGGGCTCGATGTTGGGCGCACCGCAGACCACGCGCGTCTGGCCGCCGCCGAAGTCGACGTCGGCCAGTCGCAGCTTGTCGGCGTTGGGGTGGGCCACCACGTCGAGGATGCGGGCGACCCGCACCCCCAGGACCTCGCGACCGGGCTCCTCCACCGCGTCGACCTCGAGGCCGAGCTGGTTGAGGGCGTGGACGATCGCGTCGACCGGCGCGTCGACGGGGGTGAAATCACGGATCCAGGAGAGCGGGGCGCGCATCGAAGAAGCCTCTGATCAGTACTGCTCGAGGAAGCGGACGTCGTTGTCGAAGAACGTGCGGATCTCGTTGATGCCGTAGCGGATCATCGCGATGCGCTCGAGCCCGAAGCCGAAGGCGAACCCCTGCCACTCCTCGGGGTCGATGCCGACCCCGGCGAGGACTTGCGGGTCGACCATCCCGCAGCCCCCGAGCTCGATCCATCCGGTGTGCGAGCACACCCGGCACCCGTCGCCGCCGCAGAAGACGCAGCTGACCGCCAGCTCGGCGGAGGGCTCGGTGTAGGGGAAGAAGTCCGAGCGGAACCGCGTGCGCACCGACTCGTCGTCGAACAATCGCCGGGCGAACGCCTCGATCGTGCCGAACAGGTCGGCCATGGTGAGGCCGCGGTCGACGGCCAGGCACTCCATCTGGTGGAAGGCCGGCGAGTGGCGCGCGTCGAGCGTCTCGTTGCGGTACGTGCGCCCCGGGGCGACGACGTAGATCGGCGGCTCCTGCGACTCCATCGTGCGGATCTGCACCGGCGAGGTGTGGGTGCGCAGCATCATCTGCTCGGCGGCGCCGAGGTCGACGTAGATGGTGTCCTGCATCGAGCGGGCCGGATGGGCGGGCGGGATGTTGAGCGCCTCGAAGTTGTGCCAGTCGTCCTCGACCTCGGGCCCCTCGGCGACGCGGTAGCCCAGTCCGATGAAGATGTCCTCGAGCTCGCGACGGATCTGCGTGACGAGGTGCAGGTGGCCACGCGGGCGCGCGTGCCCCCCGAGGGTCAGGTCGATGCCGGGACCCCGCGTGGCCGCCGCGGCGGCCGTGAGGGCCTCGCGACGAGCGCCCGCGGCCTCCCCCACTGCGCTGCGGTAGGCCCCGACGGCCTGTCCGGCCCGGGGGCGGTCGTCGGCCGAGAACGTCTTGATCGCCTCGTTGACCGCGGTCGCGGGCGAGTTCTTGCCCAGCCACTTGCGCTCGACAACGTCGAGCGCGTCGACGTCTGCCGCGGCGGCGACCGCCGCCTCCGCTTCGGCGCGTGCGCCGTCGAGCAGCGCGAGCGCGTCGTCCAGGTTCACTGACGGGCCTCCCCGGTGGACTCGGCACGCTGGCGCGCCGCTTCGAAGCACAACACCGTCGCAGCCATCGCGACGTTGAGCGACTCGGCGGCACCGGCCATGGGAATGGTGACCGTACCGTCGAGCCGGGCGACCACCCCCTCGGATATCCCGTGGGCCTCGTTGCCGAGCACGACGGCGCAGCCCCGATCCAGCCGGGCCGCCCCGGGTGCCTGCCCGTCGCGGGAGACGGCCCCCAGGCACCGGACCCCGGCGGCGCGCAGCGCATCGAGCGCCGCGCCGGCGTCGGGCT
>VGCA01000194.1 GCA_016870245.1 Actinomycetota bacterium
CCCCGCCCTGCTGCCCCGGACCCGCCCACCCGACCGTCGACTGCTGCGAAGGCCTGATCCGTGCTCAACATCGTCCTGCCCAAGGGCTCGCTGGAGCGGGCCACCCTCGAGCTGTTCGACGACGCCGACCTCGGCGTCACCCGCAGCTCCGACGTCGACTACCGCGCGTCGATCGACGATCCCCGGGTCGCCGAGGTGCGGATCCTGCGCCCGCAGGAGATCCCGCGCTACGTCGCCGAGGGCCGCTTCGACCTCGGCATCACGGGTCGCGACTGGATCGAGGAGACCGCGGCCGACGTCGTGACCCTGACCGAGCTGCACTACTCGAAGGCGACCGCCCGCCCGATCCGGGTGGTCCTCGCGGTCGCGGCCGACTCGGGTGCGCAGTCCGTTGCCGACCTCCCGACCTCGGGGCTCCGGGTGCACACCGAGTACCCCGAGCTCACCCGGCGGTACCTCACGCAGCACGGCATCGACGCCGAGGTCACCCTCTCCTACGGTGCGACCGAGGCCAAGGTGCCCGACATCGCCGACGCCGTGGTCGAGATCACCGAGACCGGCCGGGCGCTGCGGGCCGCCGGCCTGCGGATCATCGACACCATCCTCACCTCGTACACGGAGCTGATCGCGAGCCCCGCCGCCTACGCCGACCCCGAGAAGCGGGTGGCGATGGAGCAGCTCGTGGTGCTGCTCTCGGGTGCGCTCGAGGCGCGCGGTCGGGTGCTGATCAAGCTCAACATCGACGAGGCGAACCTCGACGCCGTCATCGGGATCCTCCCCGCGCTCAAGTCGCCCACGGTGTCGAAGCTCTTCAACGAAGCGGCGTACGCGGTCGAGACCGTGGTCGCGAAGCGCGAGATCAACACGTTGATCCCTGCCCTCAAGGACGCCGGCGCCACCGGGATCATCGAGCTCCCGATCGCCAAGATCGTCCACTGACGGTCGCGTGAGCCGGCCGTGATGGACGAGAGCGAGCCGCGCGCCGGCCGGGTGGAGGCGTACGACCCGCACCGGGGCTGGGGGACCATCGTGGGCGACGACGGCGAGCACCTCGGGTTCCACTGCACCCAGATCGCCGACGGCAGCCGCACGATCCCGGTGGGTGCAGTCGTGCGCTACCGGCGGATCCCGGCTCACCTCGGCCGCTGGGAGGCGGGCACCGTCACCCCGGTCTGACCGGCCGCCGACTCAGCCGGCGCCGATGCCGCCCCCGCCGCCCCCTCCTCCTCCGCCACCCCCACCGCCGGAGAAGCCGCCTCCGGAGCCCGACCCGCTCGACTTCGGCGTGGACGCGGCGGCGAAGCTGCTGGAGAGCCCGGCGCCGAAGGCGCCGAGGCCCCCGATGCCGTTCCCGCCCCTCGGCGACACGACGTACCAGCGCCCGGCGTGGGTCGCGTCGGAGATCTCGGGCACCCGCAGGGCCATGGCCTGCACCAGCCGGGCGCTCACCCCGAGCGCGACCGCGTAGACGAGGTAGCGCTCCCACAGCACGAGGTGACCCGGCGGCGCTTCCTCGAGCTCGGAGAAGTCGCGTAGGAACCGCTCGACCGCATCCCACTCGGCCTCCCGCCGGGCGCCTGCCGGGGTGCGCTGACGGAGCAGCGCCGTGAGCCCGAGCTGGAGCAGTGCCCAGGCGATCGCGATCGCGCCCACCCACCAGGCCCGCACGGCCAGGGCGAGGGCCCCGCCGGCGCCGACGACGAGCGCGGTGAGGACGTTGGCGGCGAACACGCCGCCGCGCTCGCCGTGCTGGTACTTCCGCCGGTCGAAGTCGCTGCGGACCGCGGTGCGGAACCCCTGCCACCACTTCTGGGCCGACGACGTGTGGGCGGCGGCCCACGCGTTGATCTCCGACTGGGTGGTCGTCGGTCCGAGCGAGAACAGGCGCTTCATCACCCGCTCCTCGAAGTCGCGCAGCTCGTCGGTGGGGGCGGGGTCGCTGCGGGTGAACCGGTAGTCGGTGTCGTCGAACCAGAGCGGCCGCTCGGTGTGCTCTTCGGTCACGGTGAGGTGGCCGCGCTGCGCGAGGTCGACGACGGTCGCGCCGAACGCGAGCGGCTGGACGTTGCCCCAGTGACGGAGGGTGTCGACGACGGCGGGCGGGTCGTCGGGAAGCTCGCGGAGGTACTCGCCCACGTCGGGGTGGGCCGGCTCCTTCCCGTACCGCAGGAAGAGGAAGGCGAACATCCCCATCCCGAGCAGGACGAGCACGGGAACCGCGACCTCCGCCAGGTCACGGCGCTGGGCCGCCTTCTCGGCGTCGCGCGCGGCGGCGGCCCGCTGCTCGTTGGCCGACTCGGCCCACGCCGTCTCCTCCGCGACGATCGTGTCGAGCCGGGGCGCGCCGGTGCCGGGCACGGTGAAGCGCGACGCCGGGATCGCCACCCGGCCCTCCACGAACGACCCCTCCGGCACGTCGGGCGCCACCCAGCGCACGGTGTCGCCGTCGATCGTGACCTCGCCCGTGAGCTCGCCGTGGCCCCACGCCCGGACCTCGCCGGCGCCCGGTGGCACGGTGAGGGTGGCGGTGACGAGGTCGATCCCGGGGTGCTTCTCGCCGACCCACTTCCAGTAGAGCTCGGCCACGTCGGGGCCGACCTGCGCGGCGTAGCGGACCGTGTAGGCGATGTCGAAGGTGCGGGTCTCGTCCTCGGCCTCGAAGAACCACTGCAGGTTGTAGGGCGCCCCCACGCTCGTGAGCTCGGTGCCGCCCTCCGACACCCGCACGTCCTCGATGAGGTACGGACCGCCGGGGATCGGTCGGGTGCCGTACGAGAACGGGCCCTGGAAGTCGTAGGTGATGTGCTCCACGACGCGCATCGTGGCGTCGGGTTCGAGCACGGCCTCGATCTCGACCCGGGGGAGCGAGAACGACTTGTCGGGTGTGACCAGGCCCCGGATCAGCCCGACGCCGCCGAAGGCGAGCAGCAGGATGAGCGCCATCGGGATCAGCCGCAAGTACCGCCGCAGGCTCGGCACGGTCGCGCCCTCTCCCGCCGGGCCGGGCTATTCGGGGGGCCCGCTGGGCCCGGCGGCGCCCTCGCCGGCCGCCTGCCGCTGCACCTCGACGAAGGCCAGGCGCAGCTGGGTGACCGCACCCCGGAGGGGCTCGGCGTGCTCGCCCAGGCGCTCACCGAGGGCGTCGACGAGCCCACCCATGGCGTCGATGGCCACGGCGGCCTCGCTCAGACGGAGGCTCTGGCCCGCCTCGGGGCTGAGGTGCAAGACCGCGAGCTGCCACAGGCCGATGGCGTGGTTGGCCACGATGTCGACCGCCGGGGTCGACGCGATCTCGGCCCGGACCCGCCGCAGCTCCTCCTCGAGGGCCGCCTCGTCGGCGGGATCCCCGCCGCCCGGGCCGGGGCCGGGGTCGCCGACCACGGAGAGTTCGTCGTCACCGGGTGTCCACAGACCGCTCACGCTGGTAACCTCTGCCCTCGACAACTTGTGGGAAGTGGTCTGGCACCCTACCGGGCGGGAAACCGCTCCGGGGCCGGGCCCACCCGGCCGGTGCGAGCCGAGTCCGGGTCCGTCACGACGATCCGCCACCTCCGCCTGCGGGCGTGGGCGTCCGGTCGTCGATTCCGTGGCGGATGCTTCCTGCATCCGCCATCGTCGCGTCGGGGACCGGCAGCGACTGCGCACACGAGGTGACCACATAGCCACAGAGGACGCCAGGATCAACGACCGGATCCGAGCCCGCGAAGTCCGCCTCATCGGGGCCGACGGCGCGCAGCTCGGGGTGCAGCCCCTGCCGGCTGCGCTGGCCATGGCCCGGGACGCCGAGCTCGACCTCGTCGAGGTCGCGGCCACCGCCGACCCGCCCGTCTGCAAGATCATGGACTTCAACCGCTGGAAGTACGAGCAGGACCAGAAGCGCAAGGAGTCCCGCCGCAAGGCCACGCAGGTCGTGATCAAGGAGATGAAGTTCCGGCCCAAGATCGACGGGCACGACTACCAGACCAAGATGCGTCACGTCGAGCGGTTCCTCGGCGAGGGCAACAAGGTCAAGCTCACGATCATGTTCCGGGGCCGCGAGATGGCCCACCCGGAGCTGGGGCTGAAGATCCTGAACCGGATCGCCGACCAGGTCGCCGACTTCGCCATCGTGGAGTCGGCGCCCCGCCAGGACGGCCGGAACATGACGATGGTCCTCCACGCGATCAAGAAGGACAGCCGCAAGCCGAAGGCGGCCCCGACCGGCGCCCCGGCCCCGGCCGCGGCGCCCGCCGAGGCCAGCACGGCGGCGGCCCCCGAACCCGGCGCCTGAGCGTTCGCGCGCCGGACCACCACGGAGCAACCCATGCCCAAGATGAAGACCCACCGCGGTGCCGCCAAGCGGTACCGGATCACCGGCACCGGCAAGATCCGCCGGCGCAAGGCCAACCGCTCCCACCTGCTGGAGAAGAAGTCGAGCCGCCGCACGCGGCGTCTCGGCCGCGGCGCCGAGGTCACCGGCGGCGACAAGAAGCACGTCGAGCGTCTGCTCGGCCGGGCCTGAGCCCGGTCCCCGTCGCGTTCGAGATCCGAAGAGAGGCTGAGCCATGGCTCGCGTGAAGCGTTCCGTCCATTCGAAGAAGAAGCGCCGCGCCGTCCTGAACGCGGCGGAGGGCTACACCGGCGCCCGCAGCCGCCACATCCGGGCGGCCAACGAGCAGGTGATGCACTCCGGCAACTACGCGTTCCGCGACCGCCGGGCCCGCAAGGGTCAGTTCCGGCGGCTGTGGATCGTCCGGATCAACGCCGCGTGCCGCGAGCACGACATGTCGTACTCGCAGTTCATGGCCGGCCTGAAGGCCGCCGACATCGAGGTCGACCGCAAGAACCTCGCCGACCTCGCGGTGCGCGACTCCGCGGCGTTCGGCGCTCTCGTCACCGCGGCGCGCGAGGCCCTCGAGGCTGCGTGATCCCGGCGGCGCTCCGGCGTCCGCACGGCCGACCCGAACGCACGCGTCGGCCCGGCCCGCACTGCGGGTGACGGTGTCCGATCCGCATGGGTCCCGGCACCCCGATGTCCGCGCGCTGCGGGAGCTCGCGCGCGATCCACGCACCCGCCGGGAGTCCGGGACCTGCCTCGTCGAGGGGCCCCGCGTGATCGCGGCGGTCCTCGAACGGGACGCGACCCTCACCGGCGTGTACTTCGGCCACGGGGCCCTCCCGGCGTTCGCCGGCCTCGCCGACGCCGCGCGCGCCGCCGGCGTCCCGGTGCACGAGCTGAAGGAGGGGGTGCTCGAGAAGATCGGCACCACGCGGACTCCCCAGCCCGTCCTCGCCGTGGCCCGTTGGGCACCCGCGCCGCTCGACGCGGTGGTCGGCGCCGCCGCCGACGGGGTCGTGCTGGTGACCGACGACGTCGCCGACCCGGGCAACCTCGGGACGATCCTCCGCAGCGCCGAGGCGGCCGGTGTCGCCGGGGTCGTGGTCGGCGGCCGCGGCGTCGACGTGCGCAACCCGAAGGTCGTGCGTGCGTCGG
>VGCA01000195.1 GCA_016870245.1 Actinomycetota bacterium
GAGGCCATCGCCGAGGGCGTGATGGCCCGGATCCGCGACGCCGTGGGCCTGCTCCCCCGCCCCTGAGCCACGCTTCCCCCCGACCAGCCCCGACCCGCAGGTGAGGGGACGGGGTCAGTCGTCGTCGGCGGCGGCGAGCGCCTCGACGACCACCGGCGGCAGGCCGCAGGTCGCGTAGCGCTGCGGGTCCTGGTGGCAGTCGGCCCACGTGGCGGCCTCGGGGCTGCCGCCGGCCATGCGGATGCGGTCGGCCCCCAGCTCGGGGTGACGGAGATAGAGCCCGACCTTGCGAGAGACCCCTCGCTTGCCCGACCAGGCGTCGGCCATGTCGTGGCCGGCGGCGGCGCCGGCGAGCGTCGCCCCCACGCGGCCGAGCACCCCGAGCCCCGCGTCGAGCTTGCCGACGTCGTGGAGCAGCGCGGCCTCGATCCACCGCGGGTCCCCCGCGTACTCCGTACCGGCGAGCAAGGCTTCGACGTCGCGCGCCACCTGGAGGGAGTGGCGGCGGTCGTACCGGGGCAGCCGCCGCCACAGCGCCAGCTCGCCGTCGGTGCACACCTCCGCGACCCAGGCCACGTCGTCGGCCGACGGCGCCACCGGGGACAGGGTGCCGAAGAATCGCCGCACCAGATGGACGCTGCGAGCCACGACCCCGTCACCCGACGACGAAGTCGTACAGCGCGTCGTAGAACGGGCTCACGATCCGGGTGATCAGCCCCGGCACCATGAACACGAGCAGGAAGACCACGAGGATGCCGTAGGGCCGGAACCGGTACCAGAGCGGCAGCCACGACTCCGGGACGAACCGCTCGAAGATGGCCGACCCGTCGAGCGGCGGGATCGGGAGCAGGTTGAACAGGCCCAGCATCAGGTTGACCACCGCGAAGTAGAAGACGATCTCCACGAGCAGATCGCCACCGCCCTGGTGGAACGCCGAGGCCAGGCCCCGGCCCGAGTGCAGCAGCCACTTGGCGGCGACCGCGGCGATCGCCATCAGCACCATGTTCGACGCGGGTCCGGCCAGGCTCACGAGGAGCATGTCGCGTCGCGGCTTGCGCATCCGGCGCGGGTCGACGGGTACCGGCTTGGCGTACCCGATGATCGGCAGGCCCGCCAGGGCTCCCATCGCAGGCAGGACCAGCGAGCCGAACGGGTCGATGTGGGGCACCGGGTTGAGCGTGAGCCGGCCGGCCCGCTTGGCCGTGTCGTCGCCCAGGGCGTAGGCGGCGACGCCGTGGCTGATCTCGTGCAGCAGCACGGCCACCACCAGGCAGCCGAACAGGATCAGCGCCTCGCGCAGAGGCACGGGTCAGCGCTTGTTCGACGCGCAGGCGATGCAGAGCCGCGCGGCGGGCATGGCCTCGAGCCGGGCATCGCCGATCTCCGCGCCGCAGCGCTCGCACTCGCCGTAGGTCCCGGCGTCGAGCTTGACCAGGGCGTCGTCGAGGTCGTGGAGCGTCTCGGTGAGGCTGGCGCTGAGGGCCTCGATCTCCCCCCGCTCGGCCGTGACCTGGCTCGTGTCGGCGAACCCCTCGTCGAAGCTGTCGTCGTCGGCGTGCAGCTCGCGGAGCTGACCCCGCACCCGGTCCCGCTCGCCCTCGAGGTGGGCGCGCACGGCGGAGGAAACGGCATCGACCATGGGTCGAGGCTACCTGCTGCCCCGATCCGGCCGGCGTGCGGCGGGCGCTATCCGCGGGGGCGGCCCGACCGGGGATGGGCCGAGAGGTAGGCGTGGCGCAGCCGCTCGGGGCTCACCTTGGTGTAGATCTGGGTCGTCGAGAGGCTCGCGTGGCCGAGCAGCTCCTGCACCACCCGAATGTCGGCCCCGTGGTCGAGCATGTGGGTGGCACACGAGTGCCGCAGCACGTGGGGCGACATCTGCTCCCCGAGACCGGCCCGCATGCCCGCCTCGTGGACGATCTTCCAACCGGCCTGGCGCGACAGCCGCCCACCCCGCGAGTTGAGGAAGACGGGGTCGCCGGCCACCCGGGCCCGACGGGACTCGAGCGCGGGGCGCCCCCGGTGCAGGTAGGCGTCGAGCGCGGCGCGGGCCGGGCGCCCGATGGGCACGATCCGCTCCTTGCGACCCTTCCCGAACACCCGCACCAGCCCGCCGCCGAGGTCCAGATCGGCCCGGTCGAGGCCCACCAGCTCGGCGATGCGCAGGCCGCCGGCGTAGAGCGTCTCGACCACCGCTCGGTCACGCAGGGCCCGGGGGTCGTCGCCCTCCACCGCACCGAGGAGCGCCTCGACCTCCGCCTCGGTGAGCGCCTTCGGGATCCCCTGGGGCACCCGGGCGCCCTGGAGCTCCTCCGTCGGGTCGGCCGGGGCGAAGCCCTCGTCGCGGGCGAAGCGGTGCAGCGACCGCACCGACACGAGAGCCCGCGCGATCGACGCGGGCGCGTACCGGGGGCGACCGTCGTCGTCGACCGCGGCGTGGAGGTCGACGGCGTAGGCCGACACGTCGGCCTCCGTGACCCGGTCGATGGCGCGGACACCCCGGGCGTCGAGGAAGGCGACGTAGCGGCGGAGGTCGCGCTGGTACGACGCGACGGAGTTGGGGGCGAGGCCCCGCTCGACGACCAGCCACGTGCGGAACTCGGCGACCGCGTCGTCGACCGACGTGGGGACCACGGGTCAGGTCCGGTCGGCGAGGTGGGCCTTCGCGAGCAGGAGCCCGATGATCGTCTTGGCGTCGACGATCGCGCGCGTGGCGACGAGCCGCTCCACGTCGGCGAGGGCGACCCGCTCGATCTGCATGGCGTGCTCCTCGGCGGTCTGGGTGTTGTGGGAGGCCAGCGCCTCCAGGCCGACCGCGCAGTACAGGTAGGTGTACTCGTCGCAGAAGCCGGGAGTGTTGAAGAACTCGGCGAGCGGGACCAGCGTGCGGGCCCGGTGGCCGATCTCCTCCTCGAGCTCGCGGTGGGCCGTCGCCTCCGGCGCCTCGCCGGCGACGTCGCGCTTGCCGGCCGGCACCTCGAGCAGCTCCGCGTCGACCGCGACCCGGTACTGGCGCACGAGGAGCGCGTGCGCACGGTCGTCGGTGACCGGCACCACGACCACCGCCCCCGGGTGGCGCACCACGAACCGCTCGTGGACGGCGCCGTCGGGCCCCTCGACCCGCAGGTCGGCGAGCCGGAGGAACCCACCGGTGGCGACCGTCGACTGGCCGACGATCCGGAAGCCGCCCATCACGAGGTCCGGCTCAGACGCGTTCGGCGTCGACCGGCTCCGGGTCCCGTTCGTCCATCGGCAGCCGCGGGATGCGCCCGTCGGACCGCTCCCGCGCCGCGCGCACGAACGCCGCGAACAGCGGGTGGGGCCGGTCGGGACGGCTCTTGAACTCCGGGTGGGCCTGGGTCGCGACGAAGAACGGGTGCCGGTCGGTGCGGAGCTCGACGAACTCCACGAGTCGGTCGTCGGGCGAGGTGCCCGAGCAGACCAGCCCCGACTCCTCCAGCCGGGCCCGGTACTTGTGGTTGACCTCGTAGCGGTGCCGGTGACGCTCGTACACGACCTCTTCGCCGTAGGCCGCCTCGACCTGGGTGCCCGGCCGCAGCTTCGCCGGGTAGAGACCGAGGCGCATGGTGCCGCCCATGTCGACGACGTCGCGCTGCTCGTCCATCAGGTCGATGACCGGGTGCGGCGAGTGCGGGTCGAACTCGGAGGAGTTGGCGCCGGCGAGTCCGCACACCGTGCGCGCGTACTCGATCACCGCGCACTGCATGCCGAGGCACAGGCCGAGGAACGGCACCTGCTGCTCCCGGGCGTAGCCGGCCGCCGCGATCTTGCCCTCGATCCCCCGGAAGCCGAAGCCGCCGGGGATCACGATGCCGTCGAGCTCGCGGAGGCGGCCCTCGGCCAGGAGGCCCTCGGCGTCGTCGGACGCGATCCAGTCGATCTCGACCTTCGCGCCGCACGAGAACCCGCCGTGGCGCAGCGCCTCGACGACCGAGAGGTAGGCGTCGGGGAGGTTGACGTACTTCCCGACGAGGCCGATGCGCACCGTGGTGTCGCACGCGGCGATCCGGTCGACGAGCTCCTTCCATCCGGTGAGGTCGGGCTCCCGGTCGGCGAGGTCGAGGATCCGGCAGACGTAGTCGTCGAGTCCCTCCTCGTGGAGCACGAACGGGATGAGGTACAGGTTGTCGGCGTCGACCGCGGAGACGATGCCCTCCTCGGGCACGTCGCACAGCTGCGCGATCTTCTCCTTGAGGTGCGTGGAGATCGGCCGGTCGGAGCGGCACACGATCGCGTCGGGCTGGATGCCCCGGCTGCGCAGCTCGGTCACCGAGTGCTGGGTCGGCTTGGTCTTCTGCTCGCCCGACGGGCCGATGAACGGCACCAGCGTCACGTGCACGTAGAAGACGTTCTCCCGACCGACGTCCTTGCGGAACTGCCGGATCGCCTCGAGGAACGGAAGGATCTCGATGTCACCGACCGTGCCACCGACCTCGGTGATCACCACGTCGACGTCCTCGTCGGCGAGGCGCAGGATGCGGTCCTTGATCTCGTTGGTGATGTGCGGGATCACCTGCACGGTCTGACCGAGGTACGCGCCCCGGCGCTCCTTCGCGAGCACCTCGTTGTAGATCGAACCGGTGGTCGCGTTGGACTTGCGCGACAGCGGGACGTCGACGAAGCGCTCGTAGTGCCCGAGGTCGAGGTCGGTCTCGCCGCCGTCGTCGGTGACGAACACCTCTCCGTGCTGGAAGGGGTTCATCGTGCCCGGATCGACGTTGATGTACGGATCGAGCTTCTGGATGGTGACCCGGAGACCCCGGGCCTTGAGCAGCCGGCCCAGCGACGCGGCGGTCATGCCCTTGCCCAGGCTCGACGCCACACCACCCGTCACGAAGATGTGCTTCACCACGTGGAGCGACAGTAGCCGTCGACCCCCGCCGCGGTGCGGATGGAAGCGCATGCTCCTCGCGAATCGGTGCACGGCCCGGGAGACCGCCACCGCCTCCGGCGAGTGGCTAGGTTCGACGCTCATGACGGACGGGCGGCGCCGAGACCTCTGGGTGCTCGCGCTGGCGGCAACCGTCCTGCGGCTCCCGGCGATCCTCTCGTCGCGGCACCTCAGCTTCGACGACGGCGTCTACGGCGTCACCGCCGTGGCGATGCGCGACGGCGCCCGGCCCTACCGCGACGTCTTCTCGTCGCAGGGCCCGCTGCACCACCCGATGCTCTACGTAGCCGACCTCCTCGGTCTGCGCACGTCGGTGGCGCCGCGGCTGCTGTCGCTCGTCGCCGGCGTGGCCATCACCCTGTGCACCTACCTCGCGGTGCGCTGCGTCGCCGACCGGCGGGCCGCCGTGGTCGCCGCGGCGCTGGCCACCAGCTCGGGCTCGATCCTGGGGGTCACCACCGGGATCAGCGGTGACGGCCCCGCCATCGCCCTGGCGATCGGCGCCGTCGCCGTCGCGCTCGCGGCCCGCACCGACCCC
>VGCA01000196.1 GCA_016870245.1 Actinomycetota bacterium
GGGCGAGGCGGGCGAGCTGGCGGCGGCGGCCGCCGACCGGGTGGTCGCCGTGCGCCGTGACCTCGCGGGCGACGACCTGCGCCGCCTCGCCCTGGCCACCCGCGACGCGCTCGGGTCAGGGATCGTCGCCGTGGTCGGGACCGTGCCGCCCGAGCACGAGAAGACCGCGCTCGTCGTCGCGGTGTCGGCGGATCTCGTCGCCCAGGGGTGCTCGGCCGCGGCCGTCGCCCGTCCGGCCGCCGCCGCGCTCGGAGGGGGGACCAGCAAGGACCCCAACCTGGTCCAGGGCGGTGGGAAGAACCCGGCGGCGGTCGCCGACGCCCTCGCTGCGGTCACCGCCTCGGCGCAGGCCGCCCTCGACGGCCTCGCCGGCTGACGTGCCCCGGGTGCTCGGCGTGGACCTCGGTGAGCGACGAATCGGTCTCGCCTGCTCCGACCCGTCCGGGGTGCTCGCGTCGCCGCTGCGTGCGGTGACGAGGAGCGGGGATGCCGACGCCGACCGGGCGGCGGTGGTGGCCGCGGCCGAGGAGGTCGGGGCCCGGGTGATCGTGGTGGGCTTGCCCCGGTCGCTCTCGGGGCGCGAAGGTCCCGCCGCACGCGGCGCTCGGGCGGAGGCCGCGGCGCTGGCCGAGCAGGCCGGGGTGGCAGGGGGGATCACGGTGGAGCTGCACGACGAGCGGTTCACGACGCGCGAGGCCCAGCAGGCGCTGCGGGCCGGCGGGAGGAAGGCCCGGGACCAGCGCGACCACATCGACGCCGCGGCGGCCGCGGTGATGCTGCAGTCGTGGATCGACGCCCGCGGGGCCGCGGGTGGGGACCGATGACGCGACCACCCTCGGATCGCACCCGGGTCAGCGAGCCCGAGGACCGCCGGGCCGTCTCCGACGGCGGTGGCGATGGTGACGACGGGTACGGCGCGCCGACCGATCGGCGCGCGGGGCGGCCCGAGGACCGCTACGACGACGAGTACGACGGCTATCACGACTACGACGACGGGGGCTACGACGACCCGGCGTACCGACGGGCGACGACGCCCACCTCGACCGCCGGGGATCGCCAGTGGGCCGCGGCCCGATCGAGCGCGCGCCGCCGCGAGGCCCAGGCCGAGAAGCGCCGGCGCCGCAACCGGCGGATCGCCGTCGGGGTGGTCCTCGCAGTGATCTTCGTCCCCCTCGTGCTCGCGGCCGGATGGTTCTGGCTCCAGGTCGATCCCCGGGGCGCCCCCGGTGCGGAGGTGACCATCTCGCTCGACGAGGGGATGAGCACCGGCGAGGTGGCGGCGATGCTCGCCGAGGCGGACGTCATCGGCTCCACCTCGGTGTTCAAGGTGTGGGCCGCGCTCACCGGGGGTGGCGGGCCCTACACGGCCGGCACCTACACGTTCCGCCAGGACCTCGGCGCCCGCGACGCGATCAACGTGCTGAAGACCGGTCCGCCGGTGGTGCCGAGCAACGACCTCACCCTCCTGCTCCCGCCCGGCCTCACGCTGAACCAGATCGCCGACCGCATCGCGCAGCTGCCGGGGCGCAGCCGCGACACCTTCCTCCAGGTGGTGCAGTCGGGTGCCGTCCGCTCGAAGTACATGCCTCCGGGCGCCTCGTCGGTGGAGGGGTTCCTGTTCCCCGACACCTACCGCATCGGGGAGTCGGAGGACGAGGGGGACATCGCCCGCAAGCTCGTCGCCCGCTTCGACGAGGTCGCCGACCGGGTCGGCCTGCAGAACTCGGCCGCGACCAACGGGCTCTCGCCCTACGAGACGGTGGTGGCGGCGTCGCTGATCCAGACCGAGGCGAAGCTGGCCGAGGACGCGCCGCTGATCTCGGCGGTGATCCGCAACCGTCTGCGCGAAGGCATGATGCTGCAGATCGACTCCACGCTGTGCTTCGCCAAGGGCGGCTGCCCGCCGGTGCCGACCAACGCCGACAAGGCGATCGACTCGCCCTACAACACGTACCGGGTCAAGGGGCTGCCGCCCACCCCGATCTCGAGCGTGACGGAGGCGAACCTGGCGGCGGCGATCCGGCCGGCCGACGTGCCGTACAGGTTCTACGTGCTCGCCGACGCCAACGGGAAGCACGTGTTCGCGACCACGCTCGCGGAGCACAACGCGAACGTCGCCGCCGCCCGGGCCAAGGGTCTGCTGTAGGCCCACCAGGGCCGCGCGGATTCGCTCCCCGGTCACGGCGGGAGGGTCTGCTGTAATCGGAGCCGTGCACTCCGGCCCGTCCTCCCCGCGCGGTTCCACGCGCGTGGTCGGGGTCATCGGCGACCCGGTGAGCCATTCGCGATCGCCCGCGATCCACAACGCCGCGTTCGCGGCGTTGGGCCTCGACTTCGTCTACGTCGCCCTGCCGGTGGCTGCCGGTCGCGGCCGTGACGCGGTGGCGGCGGTCCGCACCCTGGGCCTCGCCGGTCTCAACGTGACCATGCCACACAAGGCCGACGTCGCGGCCACCTGCGACGAGCTGAGCCCCGCGGCCGCGGCGCTCGGCTCGGTCAACACCGTGGTGAACCACGACGGGCACGTGGTGGGCGACTCCACCGACGGGCCGGGGCTGGTCGCCGCGCTGCGCGAGCTCGGCGTGGACCCGGCCGGTCGGCGGGTGCTGGTGCTCGGCGCCGGCGGCGCGGCGCGGGCCATCGTCGACGCCCTGGGGCGCGTGGGCGGCGGGGTGACCGTCGCCGCCCGCCGGGTCGAGGCGGGGGAGCGGGCCGCCGCGCTCGCGCCCGGGGCCGCGACCGTGGGCTTCGACGACCTCGACCGGGCGGTGGTCGCGGCCGACGTGGTGGTCAACGCCACCCCGATCGGCATGCAGGGCGAGCCGCCGCCGTTCGACCCCGCGATCCTCACCGACGCACAGCTCGTCTACGACACCGTGTACCACCCGTCGCCCACGCCGTTGCTCGCGGCGGCCGCGGCGCGGGGCATCCCGTGCGCCGACGGGATCGGGATGCTCGTACACCAGGCCGCGCTCGCGTTCGTGCAGTGGACCGGGCAGGCCGCACCGATCGAGGTGATGGCCGCGGCCGCCCGGGAGGGGACGTGACGGCTGCGCTCGTCGCGGGGTGCAGCGTCCTCGGCCTGCTGGTCGGGGCGTTGCTCCCGGTGCTTATCGAGCGGGTGCCGGAGAAGGCGCCGGTGCTCGCGGGACCGTTCCCGGAGCCGGCCCGGAGCCTGCGCACGGGGACGGGGTGGTGCGTCGTCGTCGGCACCGGGGTGCTCTTCGGGGCCACCGCCGCCCGCTTCGGCGCCGACTGGGTGCTGCCGGCCTACCTCGTGCTGGTCGCCGCGCTGGTGGCGCTGTCGGTCATCGACCTGCGGCGGTTCCTCCTCCCGAACCGCATCGTCTTCCCGCTGGCCGGCGCGTCGGTGGTGCTCCTCGGCCTGGGCGCCCTCGCCGAGGACGAGCTCGGCGCCTACGGCCGGGCCATGGCCGCCGCCGTGGTGGCCTTCCTCGTCTTCGCGCTGCTGCACGTCGTCTCGCCCCGCAGCATGGGCTTCGGCGACGTGAAGCTGTCGTTCGTGCTCGGCCTGTTCCTCGGCTACCTGGGCTGGGGTGAGGTCGTGCTCGGCCTGTTCCTCGGGTTCCTCTACGGCGCGGTGATCGGCATCGCGCTCATCCTCACCGGGGTGCGCACCCGCAAGGACCACGTGCCGTTCGGGCCGTTCCTCGCCGCCGGCACGATGACCGCGATCCTCGTGGGGCAGGCCGTCCTCGACTGGTGGCAGGCCTGAGTCGGGATTCCGCTGCACTGTGCACGGCCTCCGGCCGCCACCCCGCTGCACTGTGCACGGCCTCCGGCCGCGACCCCGCTGCACTGTGCACGGCCTCCGGCCGCGACGGCGGCGGAACCCAGCCCGGTCCCGCAGGGGCGGGCAAGTACCCTGGATCGTCGTGCTGCGCTTCCTGACGGCCGGGGAGTCTCACGGCCCGGCGCTGGTCGTCGTCGTCGAGGGGCTGCCCGCCGGACTCCCGATCACCATCGAGCAGATCTCCGACGAGCTGGCCCGGCGCCGGCTCGGCTTCGGGCGCGGCCCGCGCATGCGCTTCGAGCGCGACGACGTCGAGCTGATCGGCGGGGTCCGCCACGGGGCGACCCTCGGGTCGCCGGTGTCGATCATCATCCACAACACCGAGTGGCCGAAGTGGCAGGAGGAGATGGCGGCGGCACCGGGCGCGACGGAGAAGCCGCTGCGCCAGCCCCGGCCCGGCCACGCCGACCTCGTCGGCATGCAGAAGTACGGATTCGACGACGCCCGCAACGTCCTCGAGCGGGCCAGCGCCCGCGAGACCGCGGCCCGGGTCGCGGCCGGCGCGCTGGCGAAGGCGCTGCTCTCGCATCTCGGCACCGAGGTGCTCAGCCACGTCATCCAGATGGGGGCGGCCCGGGCCCCCGGCGAGCCGCGGCCCCGGCCCGAGGACCTCGCCCGGGTCGACGACTCCCCGGTGCGCTGCTTCGACCCCGGGGCGGAGGCGGCGATGATCGCCGAGGTGGAGGGCGCGGCCAAGGTCGGCGACTCGCTCGGCGGCGTCGTCGAGGTGCTCGGCTACGGCGTGCCGGCGGCGCTGGGCAGCCACGTGCACTGGGACCGGCGCATCGACGGGCTCCTGGCCCAGGCGCTGATGAGCATCCAGGCCATGAAGGGCGTGGAGATCGGCGACGGGTTCGAGGTCGCCGGCGTGCGCGGGAGCGACGCCCACGACGAGATCCTGTGGGACGCCGAGACGCAGGACTACACCCGTGAGACCGCGCGGGCCGGGGGCACCGAGGGCGGCATGACCACCGGTGATCTGCTCGTGGCCCGCGCCGCGATGAAGCCGCTCGCCACGCTGAACCGTCCCACGCTCAAGACCGTCGACGTGCAGACGAAGGAGCAGACGGTCTCGTTCAAGGAGCGCACCGACGTCACCGCGGTGCCCGCCGCCGGCGTGGTGGCCGAGACCATGGTCGCCCTGGTGCTGGCGGGGGAGGCGCTGCGCAAGTTCGGCGGCGACTCCCTGGCCGAGCTCGTGCGCAACCACCGCGCCTTCGTCGACTCGCTCACCTAGGCCGCCCGGTGTCGCACCTCGTCCTGGTCGGACTGATGGGGGCCGGGAAGTCGACCGTCGGCCGGGCCTGCGCCGAGCGCCTCGGACGGCCGTTCGTCGACGTCGACGAGACGGTCGAGGCGATCACGGGCCGTCCGGTCACCGACATCTTCGCCGCCGACGGCGAGGCCGCGTTCCGCGCCTTGGAGCGCCGGACCCTGGCCGACGTCTGCGCGTCGCCCGATCCGCTCGTGATCGCGTGCGGCGGCGGCGCCATGGGCGACGCCGACAACCGGCGGGTGGCCCGGGCCGCGGGCTGCGTCGTCTGGCTCACCGCCGACCCCGCCACCCTCGCGGCGCGGGTCGGGGCCGGCGAGGAGGCG
>VGCA01000197.1 GCA_016870245.1 Actinomycetota bacterium
GGGGCGAGGGCGCGGTCGGCGACGTCGCGGGCGAGGGCCCGGAGGGCCTGCTGGTCCTCGGTCTCCGCGAACGGGTCCAGGTCGTGATCGTGATGCGTCATTGGGGCGGGAGCGTAGCGAGCGTCCAGGGTCCGCACCGGAGGGTGGCCCGGATCCGACGGGTCGGGTGAGCGAGCGCAGCGACCCGAAGGGCAGTTGGTCAGGCGGGGAGACGGGGGGTGCCGGTGTCGGCGAGGGCCTCGGCCCGCAGCGCCCGCCAGCGAACCGGCCCGAGGCGGGCCCGGGTCTCGTCGGCGAACTCGCGCAGGTCGTAGAAGGCGAGGGTGCCGTCGGGACTCACGGCGCGCGCTCGCCCGACGGCACCGTCGATCGCGAGCTCACGGATCGAGTTCTCGTAGCCGCGGCGGTCGACCACCAGGCCGCGGAAGCCCACGGCCACGATCCGCTCGAGCAGCTCGGTGGTGTCGGACTGGGCGGCACCGGCCGCCCAGTCGGCGTCGGTCCCGATCACGCCGCCCCAGCTCCAGCGGAGGTCGTCGCTCTGGAGATAGCCGCGCGCGGTGTCGTACGGCCCGATGCCGTTCACGATGCCGGACTCGGGGAAGAAGATGTACGGCAGGTTGAAGACCGCCGACCCTTCGGGCAACGTCCGCTCGACCTCACCGAAGAACACCTGGTCGGAGTCGAACTGCCGCTTGGTGGCCGCGTAGTCGGGAGTCATGTTGGGTGCGAACTGGTCGAGCACACCCACGAGCACGATCAGCGCGCACGCCGCCGCCGTGACCGGGGTGCGCCACCGCCGGGCGGGGAGCCGGCGACGGAGCCAGTCGATGCCGAAGCCCACCGTCACGAGCGCGAAGAACCCGATCACGACCGAGATGCGGTTCCACGACCGGATCTCCTTGACCCCGATCCCGGAGATCACGAGCGAGAACCCGCTGACCGTGGCGATGAGGATGCCCCCGACGGTCGCGACGCCGAACACGCGGACCACGCCCCGTGGGCCCATTGGTGGATCCCAGCCGGGCTGGAGGCCGGTCGGCGGGGAGAGCGGGTCGACGCCGTCGCGGCGGCCGAGGACCGCGGCGAAGAGCACGACCAGGATGGCGAGGAACCCGGCGGCGCCGAGCGCGCCGAGCTCCTGGCCCCCCTCGGCGTCGATCACCGAGAAACGGGTCGCGTCGGACTGGATCTCGGCGAACGCGGGGATCCGGTGCCCCTCGACGGGGAGCACCAGCTGCGACAGCTTGAGCCCGTTGACCTCCGTCTCGCTGGTGCCGCGCTGCACGAGGTCGCCGTTGCGGCCGTTCTCGGCCCAGTGGAGGAACGTGGGAACGAGGTTGATCGCGGCCATGCCCAGGATCACGGCCACGGCGAGCAGCCCCGACACCAGGACGCGTCGGTTGCGCCGGGCGACGAAGTCGACCAGCACGACCACGAGGACGAGCACCATCGCCAACGCGGCGTAGTACGACCCCGTCGAGGCGAGGCCCGCGCACGCGAGGATCCACAGCACCGACGAGCGGGACCGCCAGTGGACCCGCCACCCCCGTGCCGAGTCGGCGTCGGCCGTGAACGGCGGCCGCGACGAGACCACCTGCACGAGCAGCAGGCCGATGAGCGGGACGAGCCAGTACGCCGACAGGAACAGGTGCGGCGTGCCCCGGGCGAAGTGGAAGGGGAGGAACGTGTAGAGCAGGGCGGCCACGGCGGCGGCGAGCCGGGAGCACCCGAGGCGGCGGGCCACGAGGAAGGCCGAGACCGACACCCCGACGAAGGTGAGGACGAAGAACAGGTTGACGGTCGCGAAGGGGTTGCCGGTGACCCACGCCAGCACCTGCAGGACGATCAGGTTCAGGTTGTCGAGGGTCTGGGGGAACTCGTGGAGGGCCTGGCCGAACGGCCAACCCAGGCTCGGGTTCGACAGGAACCAGCCGTGGTCGACGGCGGTCTTCGCCAGCATGAGGTAGAAGGGCGCGTCGGGGCCGTAGGCGTAGGGCGCCCGGTCCGGGGGCAGGTACTCGAACGGCACGCCGAGGTGGGCATCCCAGAGCCGGTAGACGACCGCGAGGATCCCGAGCGCGGCCATGGCGACGAGGGCGGCGTCGACCGCCATCTGGCGCGTGCGCCCGGATCCGCGCGAATGCGCCACCACGACGGCGCACATTATCGGGCGGCGCGGACCTGACTACGGTGTCAGGGAACGCAGCACGTGGAGGGGGACCCATGGCCGGCACGACCGACGGCGCCGCGGCGCCGAGGATCAGCTACGACGTCGACTTCTTCACCGGGCAGCCCTACCCGATCTGGTCGGAGCTGCGGCAGTCGGGTGCCCGATCGCCGAGGTCGACGGGCAGAAGATGGGTGTCGCCGACCGTCAGTCGTTCCTCGTCACCCGGTGGGAGGACGTCGAGACGGTCCTGCGCGACGGCGAGACCTTCTCCTCGTCGATCAACGCGGAGCACATCGGGCAGTTCATGGGCGAGCTCATGCTCGCGATGGACGGCAAGGAGCACCGGGCGTACCGCAACCTCGTGGCCCACGCCTTCCGGGCGTCGCAGCTCGAGCACTGGGACGACGAGCTCGTGCGGCCCACGATCAACCGGCTGCTCGACGACATCGCTCCGCTCGGGCGGGCCGACCTCGTGGCGGCGATCACCTCGCAGTACCCGGTGCAGGTGATCTGCGGGATCGTCGGCGTGCCCGTGGAGGACTCCGCCCAGTTCCAGCGGTGGGCCGAGGAGATCAACACCGGCCCGCTCAATCCGCCCCAGGGCATGGCCGCGTCACAGGCGATGCGCGACTACCTGGCGCCGCTGGTGGAGGCGCGCCGGGCGAGCCCCACCGGGGACTTCCTGTCCGACCTCGTGCGCGCCGAGATCGAGGGCGAGGTGCTCACCGACGGCAAGCTCTACGGCTTCCTGCGGCTGCTGCTCCCCGCGGGGGCCGAGACCACGTTCCGGGCGCTGGGCAACGCGCTCACGGCGATGCTCACGGTGCCGGGTCTCATGGACCGCGTGTACGCCGACCGCGAGCTGCTCGCGCCGCTGATCGAGGAGACGCTGCGCTGGGAGACGTCGGTCACCCAGGTGAGCCGGGTCGCCACCCGCGACACCGAGCTCGCGGGCTGTCCCATCCCGAAGGGCGCGGTGATGAACGTGCTGACCGGCTCGGCCAACCACGACGAGGCGCGGTATCCGCACTCCGAGGAGTTCGACGTCGACCGGCCGCCCCAGAACCACCTCACCTTCGGCACCGGCCAGCACCAGTGCCTCGGCATGCATCTCGCGCGGATGGAGATGCGGGTGGGCCTCGGGGCGATCCTCGACCGGCTGCCCAACCTCCGGCTCGACCCCGAGATGCCGCCGCCGGTCATCGAGGGCCTCGCGTTCCGCGGGCCCAACGCGCTCAACGTGCGCTTCGACCCGTCCTGACCCGCGGCGGCAGCCGCATCAGAGATCCTTCGCGTAGCACCGCACGTGCGGTGCGTCGCCGTAGAAGCCGTAGCCCGGGATGCGGGCATAGCCCTCGCTCTCGTACAGCGCCATGGCCTCGGGTTGGGCCGTACCCGTCTCGAGCACCAGCCGCGAGTACCCGAGGCCGCGCGCGTGGTCCTCGAGGGCGAGCAGCAGGGTGCGCGAGTGGCCCCGCCCGCGATGCCCGGGCTCGACGTACATGCGCTTGACCTCACCGGTAAGCAGGTCGCGGTGGCGCACGCCCCCGCACGCCACGGGCGCGTCGCCGATCCAGCCGACGAGGAACACGCCGTCGGGTGGCGCGAGGTGGTCGACCTCGAGGTCGTCGGTCGCGTCGGGGTGCGACTCGCCCACCCCGTAGCGCACGAGCAGCTCCCGCCACTGCGCGGCAACGAGCGGGCTCCCCACTGCGGAGCCCGGGTGGTCCACCTCGATGCGCAACGTGTCGCCCACGTCTCCGCCCTTCGTCACGACATGAAGGTGCGCCACTGGTCGAGCGACGAGACCCGGAACACGTAGTTGTGGCGGCGGGTCTCACCCATCGACGCGTGCGGCTCGTGGGAGTACATGTGCCCCGGGTAGAGGATCGCGTCGTCGGGCACGGTGGCGAGGCGCTGGGTGAGGCTCTCGTACATCGCGTCGGGGTCGGCGCCGGCGAGATCGGTGCGGCCGCAGCCGTCGAGGAAGAGCGTGTCGCCCGACACCAGCCGGCCGTCGACGAAGAAGCACTGGCTCCCGGGGGTGTGCCCCGGTGTGTGCATCAGCGTGATCGGGATGTCGCCGACCGTGACGACGTCGCCGCTCTCGTGGAGCACGAGGTCGGAGTCCGACACGCCCGTGCCCCGCTTGACCCACTCGGCCTCGGGGGCCTGGAGGTGGACGCGTCCGTCGACGTCGGACCGGCCCACCAGCTCGCGGATGCCCTCGATCGAGTGGCCCATGAGGTCGCCGCCGAGGTGGTCGGGGTGCCAGTGCGTGCCGAGCACCCCGACCAGGCGCAGGCCGTCGGCCGCCACCAGGTCGACGATCTCACTCACGCCGTAGGCCGGGTCGACCACGACCGCCTCGCCCTTCTCGCGGTCGCCGATGAGGTACGTGAAGTTGACCATCTGCCGGGCGATCATGTCGTCGCGGGCGAAGTCGCGCCCCGACAGGAGCTGGCGGAAGTAGAAGCGGTCGGCCATCGCGCAGACGTTACCGGTGACCCCGGGACTCGGTGACGTACCGCTCCCGCAGGCGGTCGTAGGTCCGCTGGTCGATGCCGAGGCCCCTGCCCAGGTAGCGGCCCCAGTCGCCGTAGCGCGCGTCGACCGCGGCGAACGCGAGGTCGAGGGGGCGGCGGTCGGGGGTCGGAGGCGCGGCCAGCGGGGCGCCGCGCAGGTGGTCGGCGACGACGGTCTCCTTCGACACGCCCAGCGTGGTGAGCAGCAGTGCGGCCGGCCACCCGAGGCGATCGTCGAACAGGGTGCACTGGACCCACTGCGGGCTGGGGTCGCGGGCGAGTCGCCGTAGGAGCGCCCCGTCCCGCCGGCGGGCGTCGGCGGTGGTCACCTGCGCGGCGACGACCTCGAGCGAGGCCCCGGTCGGCGGGGCGGCGTCGCCGGTGGGGCACTCCCCGGGCAGCCCCAGCGTCGTGAGGCGGGCCCGGTCTCCGTCGGTGAGGCCTCCCAGCCCGTCACTGCGGAACAGCCGGCCCCAACGGGTGAGCCGGCCGTCGACGGTCTGGTAGCCGCCGAGGTCGCGGGTGTTCGGCGCGCCCACGAGGGTGAGGAGTCGGTCGGCGACCACCGGGCCGTGGCGGCGACCCTTCGCCACCACCTCGAAGTAGCGGGGCGCGCCGGGCTCCGGGTGGTCGAGCGTGACCTCGGTCCCCGCGGCGACCACCGCGGCCGGCGTGTCGCGGTCGATCGTGCCAG